>NZ_JBDQQR010000004.1:0-300000 GCF_039888675.1 Mesorhizobium sp. CAU 1732 | reverse complement strand
ACGCGGACCCTTTCGCGCGTGATGAGCATCCTTTTGACAAGGAGAAATCGAAATGCTGAAACTCAACCGACGCCATGCCCTTGGCCTCATGGGCGCCGCCACCGGGAGTCTCATCCTGCCGCGCGCTTCCTTCGCGCAAGGATCGCGCCCGTCCGTGACTATCGCGGTTCAGAAAATCACCAACAATTCCACGCTCGACATCTGGTACGAGCAGTCGAATGTCGGAGAACGGATTTTCTACCCGAACCTTTGGGAAGGTCTCATCCTGCGTGACTGGATGGGCAATCAGGGTCCCGTGCCGGGCCTTGCGACCGAATGGCGCCGCCTCGACGACAAGACGCTGGAACTCGACCTGCGACAGGGAGTGAAGTTCCACAACGGCGACGAGATGACCGCCGAGGACGTCGCTTTCTCTTTCTCTGCCGAACGCGTCTTTGGCGACACGCAGCCCGTGGGCGGCCGCACGATCTTCGCGGAAGAAAACAAGCCGACTACCGCCAAGGAATTGCCCGCGAACGTGCCGGGTGTCGGGCGTCGTCTCTGGCCCGCGCTGGCCGGTGTCGAGGTGGTCGACAAGTACAAGGTGCGTTTCCACAACGCCACGCCCGACGTGACGCTGGAAGGACGGCTTTATTCGGGCGGAAGCCAGATCACCAACCGGCGCGCATGGGACGAGGCGGCAAGCTATTCCGAATGGGCGCGCAAGCCGATCACCACCGGCGCCTACATGGTCGAGGAATATCGCCCGGACGTGTCACTGACGCTCGTCGCCTTCGACGAATACTGGGGTGGCCGCCCGCCGCTGGAGCGCATCCGCTTCGTCGAGGTTCCCGAAGTCGCCTCGCGTGTGAACGGCCTGCTCTCTGGCGAATACGATTTCGCTTGCGACCTGCCTCCAGACCAGATCGCCGCCGTGCAGGCTGCGCCGGGCCTCGAGGTCCAGAGCTCGCCGATCTGGAACCACCGTGTGTCGGTGTTCAATACGGAGAATGACATCCTCGCCGACCCCCTCGTGCGTCGCGCCATGACACATTCGATCGATCGCAACGCGATCGTGGAAGCGCTGTGGGCCGGCCAGACGGTGATCCCACCGGGTCTCCAGTTCGACTCGTTCCAGGCGACGGATATGTTCATCGAGGGTTGGACGGTTCCGGAATTCAATCCCGAACTTGCCCGCCAGCTTCTCAGCCAGTCCAACTACAAGGGCGACGCGATCCCCTATCGCCTGCTCAACAACTACTACACCAACCAGACCCCAACGGCGCAGGTCCTCGTGGAGATGTGGCGCCAGGTCGGCCTCAACGTGCAGATCGAAATGAAGGAGAACTGGGGCCAGATCCACGAGGCGATCGGAACCAAGGGCGTGCGGGACTGGTCGGCCTCCAACACCATCAACGATCCGATCACGCCGATGGTCGTTCAGTTCGGCCCTAATGGCGAAGTCCAACAGCAGAAGGATTGGTCGAACGTCGAGGTGAACGAGTTGTCGGTCGTGATGGAGACGAGCACCGACGGCGCCCAGCGCAAGAAGGCCTTCGCGCGCATGCTGGAAATCTGCGAGCGCGAGGACCCAGCCTATCAGGTCCTGCACCAGAACGCCGTCTTCACCGGCATGAAGTCCTCGCTCAACTGGAAGGCCGCGCCGGCCTTCGCGATGGACTTCCGTGCCGGAAACTGGAGCTCCTGAGCCCGCTCGACGCGGCGGCGTCCCATTCCGCCGCCGCGTCTTTATTCATGAACTGATCGGGAGAGGAAGGCGCGATGCAACCCAATCTCGTAGAACTACGCGGCCTGACGGTCGCATTCGACGGAGTTCCTGTCCTACACGGAATAGACCTCGACGTCGCACCGGGCGAAGCCCTGGGTCTCGTCGGGGAATCGGGTTGCGGCAAATCTGTCACCTGGCTGGCCGCGCTCGGCCTCCTGCCCGGCAAGGCCACGGTTTCCGGTTCGGTAAAGGTCGAAGGCAGGGAAGTTCTCGGCCGGCCCCGCTCGGTGCTGGAAGATATTCGTGGCGGTCGTATCGCTATGATCTTCCAGGACCCGTCGAGTTCGCTCAACCCGGTCTTGAAAGTCGGCCGGCAGATCGTCGAGGCGCTGGTGCTTCATCGCGGGCTCGTCGGCGACGCGGCGAAGGTCGAGGCGCTGCGCCTTCTGGACCTCGTCGGCATTCCCGATGCGCGCCGGCGCTTCGAGCTTTTCCCGCACGAGTTCTCCGGCGGACAGTGTCAGCGGGTGATGATCGCGATGGCCCTTGCCGGTCAACCCGACCTTCTCATCGCAGACGAGCCGACCACCGCGCTCGACGCCACCATCCAGGCACAGATACTCGATCTGTTGGCCATGCTGCGCGCCGAGACGGGCATGGCCACCGTCTTCATCAGCCACGACCTCGGCGCAGTCTCGCAGGTCTGCGAGCGCATCTGCGTGATGTATTCGGGGCGGATCGTGGAAGCGGGGCCGATCGAGACGCTGTTCGCGCAGCCTCGCCATCCCTATACGCGCGGGCTGTTCGACGCCATTCCGCGTCTCGACGGCGCGCGCGAGCGCCTGATTCCCATACCAGGCACCGTGCCGAATCCGCGGGAGATGCCATCGGGCTGCGCTTTCGCCCCGCGTTGCGCCCGCGCGCTCGACGTCTGCGGGCGTGGCGCGCCTGCGCTGGCCCCTGACGGTGCCGCGCGCTTCCTCGCCTGCCGCAACCCGGTGCCGACGGCCATGTCCAGGCCTGCCCCCGCCGACACGCCCCGGCGTGAGCGCGAAACGCTTCTGGAGGCAGCGCTTTGACCAAGCCGCTTATCGAGGCCACTGATCTCATCAGGATCTACGAACTACGCCACGGCCTCTTTGGCCGCAGCACCCCGATCCGCGCGGTCGATGGTATCTCGATCTCCGTCATGCCGGGCGAGACGCTCGGCATCGTCGGCGAATCCGGGTCCGGCAAATCGACGCTCGGTCGTATGCTTCTCGGCATCGATCCCATCCAGGGCGGTGGCGTGACCTTCGATGGTGCTCCGATGCCGCGTCTCGGCACGCCGGAATGGCGCGCTTTGCGTGCGCGCATGCAGCTTGTTTACCAGGACCCGCTCGCCGCGCTAGACAAGCGCCTGCCGATCTCCGAGCAGATCGGCGAACCACTCGAAATCCACAAGCTGTTGTCGAAGGACGAACGCGCCGCCCGAGTTGCGGAACTGATGACGGCTGTCGGCCTCAGGCCTGATCAGGCGGGTCGTTTCCCGCACGAGCTATCGGGCGGCCAGCGTCAGCGTGCTGTGATAGCTCGTGCACTGGCTTCGCGCCCGGACCTCCTCGTATGCGACGAGCCTGTCGCCGCGCTCGACGTGTCGATCCAGGCGCAGGTCGTCAACGTGCTGCGCGATCTTCAGGAAAGCCACGGGATCGCCATGGTCTTTATCAGCCACGACCTGAAGGTGGTGCGCAACATCGCCGATCGCGTGGCGGTCATGTATCTCGGTCACATCGTCGAGGAGGCCACCTCGGACGTCATTTTTGCCAACCCGCGGCACCCCTACACCCGGGCACTGGTCTCAAGCGTGCCGGTTCCGGGCCAGAAGCTCGAGGGGCGCTTGGTCCTTCAGGGCGAGCCACCGAACCCGGCCGACCGGCCTTCGGGGTGCGCCTTTCATCCGCGTTGCCCCATCGCATCCGACGTCTGCCGCGTGTCGCGCCCGCAGCTTTCCGAAATTGCACCCGGTCGCAACGCGGCGTGTCACATGGTCTCGCCGCAGTCCGTATCCATGGCAGCGTAGGAGAGGACGATGATCGGCTTTGTACTTTCCAAGCTCCTTCGCGCCGTTATCACGATCTTCGCGGTCATGACGTTCGCCTTCGTCGTCCTTCGTCTCTCGGGAGACCCCGCGCAGGTCATGCTCGGACCTGACGTGCCTATAAGCGCGATAGAGGCGTTCCGCAGACAATGGGGTCTCGACCAGCCGCTGTGGGTGCAGTATCTCGCCTATATCCAGTCGATTCTGACCGGCGATTTCGGCGTGTCGATGCGTGACCGCGCGCCGGCTATCGACCTCGTGATGGAACGCATCCCGGCCACCCTCCAACTGACCATTCCAGCGCTGTTCCTGAAACTCGCGCTCGGTATTCCAGCCGGCGTCTATGCCGCGCTTCACCGCGCGAGCGCGACAGACCGCGGTGTCATCCTGCTGGCCGTCCTGGGCTTCACCATCCCGTCCTTCGTTCTGGGGCTTCTTCTCGTCTTGATCTTCTCGGTCACGTTCGGGTTCCTGCCGTCTGGCGGTTACGGTAGCTGGCAGCATGCGATCCTCCCCACCATCACGATGAGCATCGGCGGCATCGGCATTCTCGCGCGCTTTTCGCGCAGCGCCATGATCGAGGTCATGGGCCAGCCCTACGTGCGCACAGCCTCGGCTAAGGGCGTGAGGTGGTCGAGTGTGATCTGGCGTCATGCGCTGCCAAATGCGGCGGTTCCGATCGTCACCATCGTGGGCTTCATGGTCGGTTCGCTGATCGCCGGTGCGGTGGTGGTAGAATCGATCTTCTCCTGGCCTGGCATCGGCCGCCTTTTGGTGGTCTCCGTCACCAATCGCGACCTCCCCGTCGTCCAGTGCATCCTGTTGATGATCGCAGCCACGATGGTCGTCTCCAACCTGATCGTCGACTTGCTCTATGGCTGGCTCGATCCGCGCCTGCGTGCGCAGACGGCGCATTGAGGAGCGCATCATGACGACGTTCGACATCGCCCATACCCCACAGGAACGCGGCTTTTTCGCCCGCATGGTCAGGTGGCTGCGCCTTGGCGTACCCTTCAGCGTCGGCCTGGGCGTCTTCTGGTTGGCCGCGATGGTCTTCGTCGCCGCGTTCGCCGACGTGCTGCGCCCTTATGGAATCACCACGATGGACCTTGCCAGCCGGCTGGCGAAGCCGGGCGACCCGCAACACTGGTTCGGCACGGACGAGCTCGGCCGTGACGTCTTGTCCCGTCTCCTTCAGTCGATCCGAATCTCGCTCGTGGTGGCTTTCGGCGCGACAATCCTGTCAGCCACCGTGGGCACGGCGCTCGGCTTCGCGGCCGCCAAGTTTCGTGGCGTTGTGGAGCATTTCGTTTTGGCATTGGCGGATTTCCAGGCGGCACTGCCATTTCTCATCATGTCGCTGGCGGTGCTCGCCTTCTTCGGATCCTCGATGTGGCTGCTGATCTGCCTGATGGGCTTCTACGGTTGGGAGCGCTACGCCCGTATCGCGCGAGGGCTGGCGATTTCGGCGAGCGCACAAGGCTATTCCTCGGCAGTCGTGCAACTGGGCGCCGGTCCGGGCCGTGTCTATTTCAAGCATATCCTTCCCAATATCGCGTCCACCCTCATCGTCTCGATGACGCTCACCTTTCCCGAGATCATCCTGATGGAAAGCAGCCTGTCCTTCCTTGGCCTCGGCGTGCAGCCACCGGAGACGAGCCTCGGCAACATGGTTGGCTTCGGACGCGAATACCTGACCACAGCGCCGTGGATCATGCTCGCGCCTGCGGTCGTCATCATGCTCACCACGCTCTCCATCTCGCTCGTCGGGGACTGGCTGCGCGACAAGCTCGACCCCACCGTTCGCTGAACTACGGAGATATTCCGATGACATCGATTACCGGTCATCGCGGCGCGCGCGACCTCTGGCCCGAGAACTCGCTCGGTGGATTCCGCAACGTGCTCGCGCTCGATGTGGATGCGGTGGAGTTCGACGTCCACCTGACCGACGATGGCGAACTTGTTGTCATCCACGACGCGACGCTCGACAGGACGAGCGAAGGCAGCGGCCCGGTCAGCCGTCTATCGGCCGAGGAGCGCAGGACGCTGCGGCTGAAAGGCTGCGACGAAACGATCCCGACATTCGCGGACGTGCTCGGAACGCTCGCACCCGCGTCGGAGAAGCGCCTCCATGTCGAGATCAAGTCCGATTCCGAAGGCCAGTCCTATGAGGATATCGTCGAACGGGTCGTTTCCGAAATAGACCGGCTCGATCTGCGGACACGCTGTCATCTGACCTCCTTCGACATCTCCGTGCTGGAAGAGTGCCGGAAGGTCGCACCGGACATTGCGCGCCTCGTCTCGGTGAACGCCGCTTGGGTCAACAGGCAGGGCGGCATCGACGCCTTCCTGACCCGGGTCACAGGGCTCGTCGATATCGTCGCGGTCCATCACGAATTGTTGGAAGCCGGGTGGGACGAAATCACCGCATCTATTCCCGCCGCGCGTTTGTGTGTGTGGACACTCAATGACGAGGCACTTATCCGGGCGTGGCTCGATCGCGGCATCGGGCACCTGACGACCGACCGGCCCGACCTTGCACTTTCCCTGCGGGCAGAAGCCGCCGCGGCGGCATGATCGATCGAAAAGGAGATCTGACATGACCAACATCATTGGCACGGGCTTCAACGCCGGTTCCGTCGATGGAGAATTCGAAAGCCTCGAGACCGATCTTCGCGGCCTAGCCGACGTCGGCGTCGATACCGTCGAGCTCGGCCTGACGAGCCTCGATCTCATCGCCGGCGGGCGCATCATTCCCGAGCGGGCCGACCGGCTCGTTGCGCTGACGAAGCAGTTCGATTTCCGCTACACCGTCCACGGCCTGGTTTCGTCGAACTTCATGGACCCGACCACCTGCCGCTACCAGCTCGATGCCGCCAAGGCGCTGGCCGAGCTTTGCGATCGCGTCGGCTCGCGCATTCTTGTCCAGCACGGCGGCTGTTTGCGCCCGGATCAGATCCACGAGCGGGCGAATGCCGACGTGCGCGAGCGCGAGGCGCTTCTTGAGCTCGCAGAGTTCTGCAAGCCCTATGGCGTGAACATCGCGCTGGAGAACATATTCACCACCGAGCCCGGCCAGTACCGCCAGACGCCGTCCGAGTTGGCGGAAACCGTCAAGGTTCTCAATCATCCCAACCTGGTCGCGCTGATCGACTTCAGTCACGCCTATATCGAATCCACCTATCGCGGCCTCGATTTCCGCGCCGAGCTGCGCTCAATGGCACCGGTAGCGGGGCATCTCCATGTTCACGACTCCTTTGGCCGCCCGCAAGGGTTCTATCGACCCTACCACCTGCAGGAGAACACCGCGCTTGGCATCGGCGATCTGCATATGCCGCTTGGTTGGGGCGACATCGACTGGGATGGCATCTTCGCCGAACTCGACTTCTTGCCCGACACGGTCCTGATGATGGAGATCGGCCGGCGCTATCGCAGCGAGCAACCGGAGAGCCTGGCACGCGCGAAGACACTGATCGCTCACAACGGCGCGGCCGCAAAAGCCGCCTGATCCACCTTTTCCGGTCGGTCACCGCAACAACTACCCGAGCTTTGAGGGCGGCGGCTGGGGATGGCCCCCTCGACGTTCTTCCGTGGCGACGTTTATGGCGAGGACCGCCTTGTAGCAGGCGGGACGCCGCAGAATCCGACAGAGGAATTTCTCGCCAGAACCCCGTTCCCGGATCAGGTCGGGCAGGATTTGATGCGCCTGATCCACGGTTCGGTCGACTACCTTCCGGGCATGTCGACGGATGAGAAGATCGCCAAGCTGCGGTCGATCAGCTACCGGGATTACCTTCTGGACGTCGCGAAGGTTCATCCCGATGTCGTGCCGATCATCGGCGGTGTCTGGTGCCTGGGGCCGGATATGGGGAGCGCCTGGTTCGCATTCTTCCGCCGCCGTCCGGGATTTGACGGGCTCGGGCTGGAACGTCCGTGGGGCTCGCCGGAGAGCGAAGAGATCACGTCGGACGATTACAGCCTTCCGGCAGGAAACAGCGACGTTGCCAGACTGCTGGTGCGGGCTCTCATTCCTGAGGCTTTGCCAGAGGGTGGTCCAACCGACGTGCAGACGCAGCGCGTCGATTACCGGACGCTGGATCGCGATGGTGCGAAGGTAAGGATCAGGCTCAGCAGCATCGTCGTGAAGGTCGAGCCATAGGGCGCGCGGGTTGCGGCGCGCGCGGTCCCGACGCGATGAACGCCTGGCGTCGCAGCACGCCGGTCAGGTCGCGCGAAACTTCCTTGCCGAAGAACGACGACAGTGCGCCGCGCGTGATCGGCTGGAAATAGGCGATGCACATCAGGACCAGGCTTTCCGGCTGGGAGAGCGGACGCACAGGCGATCACGCTCGGGCTCGGTCAGCAACAGCCCCTTGAGATGCGATCGAGCGCATTGGCGGACGGTGCTCGACTGAGGACTGGGAACCCGCCAATTTCATCGTCGTGGCCAATACCTATTCGACGACCGCGCTTTCGGCGATTTCATCGTGCCCACTGCCTGACAGGGTGGAGAAGGAGAGAAGCTCTGCTCTCCGTCGAGTCCTGTGTTCCCGGCGGAGAGCGCATGACGGTCTATAGAGCGTCCACGGTTTCCGCCGCGGGTAACGCCAGCCCAATGCGCGCGGCGCAATATTTGAACTCCGGTATCTTGCCGTACGGGTCCAGCATAGGGTTGGTCAGCTTGTTGGCGGGGCTTTCGTTGAAGCAGAACGGCATGAACACCATGCCGTCGGCCACTTCCCGGTCGGCCCGCAGGATTGCCTCGACCGTGCCGCGCCTTGTTTCGACCTCGACGATGTCGCCCGCCGTGAGAAGCCTGCGCTCGATCTCAAACGGATTCATGGCCGCGATGCCGTAGGGCTCGATGGCATTGAGCACGCCGGCGCGCCGTGTCATCGCACCAGTATGCCAATGCTCGAGGATGCGCCCCGTGGTGAGGACCAGCGGATAGTCTTCGTCCGGAACTTCGTCCGGAGGCAACAGATCGGCCGGCGTGATACGGCCACGTCCATCGGAAGTCGGGAAGCCTGAGCTGAAGACGACCTCGTTGCCTGGCACGTCTGGGCCGTCGGCGGGGTAGATGACCGAGCCTTCGCGCTCGATGCGCTCCCAGGAGATATGTTTGAGCGAAGGCATCACCTGTGCCATCTCGGTGTAGACTTCCGAGACATGGGTGTAGTTCCAGTCCAGACCCATGCGCTCGGCAAGCGCGATGATCAGGTCGAGGTCCTGGCGTGCCTCGCCGGGCAGGTCGAGGGCCGGCCGCCCGATCTGCACCTGTCGGTTGGTGTTGGAGTAGGTGCCGAGCTTCTCGGCATGCGCCGAGGCCGGCAGCACCACATCGGCATGCCAGGCGGTTTCGGTCAGGAAGATGTCCTGCACCACCAGATGATCGAGCTTGGCCAGAGCGGCGCGGGCATGGGTCTGGTCGGGGTCCGACATGGCCGGGTTCTCGCCCATGATATACATGCCCCTGATCTCATCGGCATGGATGGCGTCGATGATCTCGACCACGGTCAGGCCGCGCTTGGGGTCGAGCGTCTGACCCCAGAAATTCTCGTACTGACCGCGAATGTCGATGTTCTCCACCGACTTGTAGTCGGGATAATACATCGGGATCAGTCCGGCATCGGATGCGCCCTGGACGTTATTTTGGCCACGCAGCGGGTGCAGTCCGGTACCGGGGCGCCCGACATGACCGGTGATCAGCGCCAGCGCGATCAGGCAGCGCGAATTGTCGGTGCCGTGGGTGTGCTGGGAAATACCCATGCCCCAGAAGATCATCGAGCGTTCGGACTTGGCATAGGTGCGAGCCACGTCGCGCAGCACGGAGGCCTCGATGCCGCAGACCTTGGCCATCTCCTCGGGGGAGAAGTCCTTGACCTTCTCCTTCAGGGCCTCGAAGCCGGTGACATTTGCCTGGATATACTGCTCGTCATAGAGCTTTTCCTCGATGATGACGTGGAGAAACGCGTTGAGCATCGCGACGTCGCTGCCGGGCTTGAAGCGCAGCGAATGGGTGGCGTGGCGCATCAAATCCTGGCCGCGCGGGTCGATGACGATGAGCTTGGTGCCGCGCTTGACCGCCTGCTTGAAGTAGGTGGCGGCGACCGGATGGTTGGTGGTCGGACGCGCACCGATGACGATGACGCAATCGGCCTTCAGGGCATCCATGAACGGTGCCGACACCGCGCCGGACCCGACGCCTTCCATGAGTGCCGCCACCGAGGAGGCATGGCACAGGCGGGTGCAGTGGTCGACATTGTTTGTGCCGAACCCCTGGCGGATGAATTTCTGGAACAGATAGGCTTCCTCGTTGGAGCCCTTGGCCGAGCCGAAACCGGCCAGCGCGCTGCCGCCATGCTGGAGGAGAATGGACTTCAGCCCACCGGCGGCACGCTCCAGCGCCTCTTCCCAGGTCGCCTCGCGGAATACCGTGAGGGGATCGACATTGCGCATGTCGGCATCGCCTGATTTGGGCGCGTCGTCGCGGCGGATCAGTGGCACGTTCAGCCGCTCGGGCGACATGGCATAGTCGAAGCCGAAGCGGCCCTTGACGCAAAGCCGGTTTTCGTTGGCCGGGCCGTTGCGGCCGTCGATCTGGACGATCCTGTTGTCCTTGACGGCGACCGTGGTCTGGCAGCCGACGCCGCAGAACGGGCAAAGCGTGTCGACAACCCTGTCGAAGTCCTGGACGACACGGGTCTTTGCCGCTTCGTCCATCAGCGTCTTTTCATACAGCGCGCCGGTAGGGCAGGCCTGCACGCATTCACCGCAGGTCACGCATGTCGACAGGCCCATCGGGTCGTGCATGTCAAAGACGGGAATCGTGTGGTCGCCGCGATCGGCCATGCCGATGACGTCGTTGACCTGAACCTCGCGGCAGGCGCGCACGCAGGCGCCACAAGCGATGCAGGCATCGAGGTTGACAGCGATCGCCGGGTTGGAGATGTCGAATTCAGCCGTTTCGGCGGCGTCGAATTTGGACGGATAGCGGCCGCTGCCCGAAACGCCCATCGAGGAGGCCCATTGCCAGAAGGCCGACTGGTTGTCGGGGCCTTCTTCGGCCGGGCGCATGTTGCTGGCGAGCAGCTCGAACACCATCGCGCGCGACTTCTCGGCACGCTCGGTATCGGTCTTGACCACCATGCCGGCGGTCGGCTTGCGGATGCAGGAGGCGGCGAGAACGCGCTCGCCTTCGATGTCGACCATGCAGGCGCGGCAGTTGCCGTCGGTGCGATAGCCCGGCAGGTCGACATGGCACAGATGCGGGATGCTGGTTCCCTCGCGTCTGGCCACCTCCCAGATGGTCTCGCCTTCGGTGGCGGTGACTGCTCTTCCGTCCAGCGTAAATTCAACCGTACCCGTCATCTCAGATGTCCTCGCGGAAATGCGTCAGCAAGTGGTTGACCGGATTGGGCGCAGCCTGGCCCAGACCGCAGATGGAGGAATCGCGCATCACCATCTCAAGGTCACGCAGCCCCTCCTCGTCCAGTGTGCCGTCCGTCTCCAGCAGCGCCACCATCTTGCCGGTGCCTTCGCGGCACGGCGTGCACTGGCCGCAGCTCTCATGCTTGAAGAATTTCAGCAGGTTCAGTGTCGCCGCCTTGGCGCTGTCGTGATCCGAGAAGACAACGACGGCATGCGAGCCGACGAAGGCGCCCTGCTTGGCCAGTTCCCCGCCGAAATCCAGCGGGATGTCGCCCATCGAGGCGGGCAATATGCCGCCCGAAGCGCCGCCCGGCAGATAGGCCTTGAAGCTGTGGCCGTCGGCCATGCCGCCGCAGTGCTCCTCGATGAGTTCGCGCACGGTGACGCCGGCCGGCGCGAGCTTGACGCCGGGGTTTTTCACCCGCCCCGAGACCGACCACGAGCGGACGCTCGGATGCCCTTCCTTGCCGAGGGAGGCGAACCATTGCGCGCCCTTTTCGACGATGTCGCGGATCCACCACAGCGTCTCGACATTGTGGTTGAGGGTCGGACGGCCGAACAGGCCGACCTCGGCGATATAGGGTGGGCGGTGGCGCGGCAGACCGCGCTTGCCTTCGATCGATTCCAGCATCGCGCTTTCCTCGCCGCAGATATAGGCGCCGGCCCCACGCCGCAGCTCGATGAAGCCGGGGGCGGCAATGCCCGCCGCCTCAAGGGCTGCGATCTCGGTGCGCAGGATGTGCAGCACGGCTGGATATTCGTCGCGCATGTAGAAATAGATACGCTCGGCCTCGACCGCATGGGCGGCGATCAGCGCGCCTTCCAGTGTGCGATGCGGGTCGCGTTCCAGATAGACGCGGTCCTTGAAGGTGCCGGGCTCGCCCTCGTCACCATTGATCGACATCAGGCGCGGCCCGGCATAGGAGCGCACGAATTCCCACTTCTTGCCGGCCGGGAACCCGGCCCCGCCAAGCCCGCGCAGGCCAGCGCCCTGCATCGTCGCCATCAGGGCTTCGGGCGTGACCTCGCTTTTGCGCACCTTGTCGAGCAGCCGGTAGCCGCCTTCGGAACGGTAGGTATCGAGTGTGGTGTAGGCCGGCGTCACCACGTCGGTGTCGTCATTGGCGGCCATCCGGAGCAGGCTTTCTGCCGTCGCGTGATCGACCTCGCGGTCGCCGATGCGGGCCGCCGGTGCGCCAGCGCAGCGGCCCATGCAAGGCGCGCGCACGACGCGGATGGAAGCCGGATCCGCCGTTTGCTGCAGCGCGCCGACCAGCGTCTCGGCCCCGGCCAGCATGCAGCTCACCGAGTCGCAAACCCGGATCGTCAGCGGTGCGGGTGGCGTTTCTCCTTCCTTGACGACATCGAAATGGTCGTAGAAGGAAGCGACTTCGTAGACTTCCGCCTGCGCCAGTCTCATCTCGTGCGCCAGCGCCCGCAAATGCCGGGCCGATAGATGACCATAGCGATCCTGGATCAGATGCAGGAACTCGATCAGCAGGTCGCGACGACGACCGCGCGAACCCAGCAACGCCACAACCTCGCCGAGCGCAACGTCATCCAGCGGCCGGCCCTTTGGCCCGCGATCCTTGCGCCGCCGTTCCTGCATTGTCATGTGTTGATCTCCTCCAACGAAACGTCCAGCTCCCTTAATGACATCTCGGGTGGCCACGGCTATTGATTATGAGGCACGATATGGTCTTTGTGCGACCTATGTGCATATTCCGTGTCAGCCTGCGGCGGCGGCGGACCGTTACGCAACCATGTCATACTATCGCTATTCGTGCCTGAGCCGGCATCCCGGCGTCAATCGACGCCCGGTCGGGAGGCGCTTGTAAACCCCGCCTTTTCCAGCGCCGCATGGGTTCCAGGACGCTGCAAAGCCGCCAGAAACGCCTGCACCGCTGCCTTGTCCCTGCGGTCCGAGACAAGCGCGAAATCGTAGTGTTCCTGCGTCAGCGGTGTGAAGCCGAGCCCTGCCGCGTGCGCGACAGGCGCGATCGTGACCCCCCAATCGGCACGTTTCTGGACGACAGCGGCAGCGACGGCATTGTGCGATCGCGGCTGGTTCCAGTAACCATCGGGGCGTGCCAGGCCGAGCAACTGGTCGATCAGGATGCGCGTGCCGGCGCCCTGGTTGCGGTTGACCATCATGCACTCGGGATCGGCCAGAGCCGCCTGCACCGCCTCCTGCGCGCCGCGACCTTCGAAGCGCGCGTCGCCTAGGCGGAATACGAGGCCCTGCATCCGCCGCCAGCCCGGCACGAGTTCGAGCCCGTCGCTAAGAAAGGACGTGTTGTAGGTTTGCGTTGACGGGTCGAGCAGATGGATCGGCGCAAGGTCGCACTCGCCACGTTTGGCCGCGGCAAGGCCGCCCAGGCTTCCAACAGCCAGCGAACGCACCGAAACCGCCTCGCGCGAGAGTTCCCCGATGACGAGATCGAGGCCGGTACAGTGGCTGCCGATGATAACGAGGTCGGGCACGCGGACCTGTGGCGTGAACAGCGTCACCGGCACCTGGCTTCCTGCCGGCAGGTGGTCGGAAAGGGCCTCGATGCGGACGAAGCCGTCCGCCTGGGTGAAGGAGGTGATGGCGCCCGAGCCCTTGCCGGTCGCATAGGCCGCGAGCCCCTCGCGCCCCTGCACCAGCGAGACCATCACGAATTCGGTGCGCCCGAGCTCGGATGGGACCCGGAACGGAAGTTGCGCGCTGACCTGCGCATCGACGCGTGGCGGCAGCCCTGCCATGCGCCGCAGCACGGGCACCACCATGTCGTGAAAGGTGAACATGGCCGATGTCGGAAATCCCGGCAGGATGATGACCGGTTTGTCGTCGCATACTGCCAGGCAGAGCGGTTTTCCGGGCTTGAGCGCCACGCCATGGGCGATGATGCCTGGCTTTCCAAGCCGGTCGATGATGCGATGACTGACATCTCCGGCGCCCTTGGAGGTGCCGCCGGACAGGATCAGCACGTCATGCGCGGCGAGCGCCTCGCGCATCGCTTTCTCGAGTCCGGCTTCGTCGTCCGGAAACGCGCCGAGGAAATGCGCCTCGCCGCCGTTCTCGACGATTGCCGCGCTGATGATCGGGCCATTGGCGTCGTAAATGCCGGCCGGGCGCAGCTTCTCTCCCGGCTGGACGAGCTCGTCCCCGGTAGAAAGGATGGCAACGCGCAGCCTGCGGGCCACCGCTACCTGCGCGATGCCGCAGGCCGCGAGCATGCCGATCTCGCGCGAACCGATCACTGTGCCCGCGCGGAGCAGGACCTCGCCCTGCGCCATATCAGATCCGGCGCTGGAAACGAACTGACCGGGCGAGACGGCGCGCCTCACCTCGATGGAATTCGCCTCGACCGGATGCGTATGCTCCACCATGATGATGGCATCGGCGCCGCGCGGCAGCGGTCCGCCGGTAGCGATAGGGGTTGCGGACCCGCCCAGCACGGGAAATCTCGGAAGCGTACCGCAGGTGATGGATTCCGGGTTGAGTGTGAGTTGAACGGGACGCGCCTGTGAGGCGGACATGAGGTCGGCCGCCCGCAACGCGAATCCATCGACATTGGAACGGTCGAAAGGCGGCACGTCGATCGGGGCCGTTATGTCTTCGGAAAGCGGCAGTCCGAGCGCGTCGGCCAGGGCCCGTGTTTCGGATGGCACGGAGCGGGGAAACAGCGCTGCCTGAAAGCGCGCCAGCGCATCCTCGCGCGACAATATCGTCAGGAATTGCTGCTGCTCGGTTTCAAGACGGATCGAGTGTGGATAGGTCGTCATGCGGCTGACTCAGTTCGGGCTGCGAAGCGTGAAGGCGGAAACGGGCGCGCCGGCGGCATATCCTTCGCAATCGCCTGGCACGGCGAGCCATGCGTCGGCAAGGCGCATGGCCTCCAATGAAAAATCGCCGGTGGCGAGCGGCATCCACATATCCTGCTCCCTGCCGAGCAGGACGATCTCGCATAGCCCGACCGTCGACGAGATTTTCCGCGAAAGCGGCAGGCGGCTTACCGGCCGTTCAGATCGGATCGCCAGGCGATCCAGAACCGGCCGGACAAGCGCCAGAAATCCGGCAAAGGCGTGTTCCGGCGCACCCGGCAAAGCAATCACCGGCATGCCGCCGAACCGGCCGATCGCGGTTGTGGTACCGGGCTTCAAGGCGAGGCGATGCGCAATCAGCGCGTTGCGCCGCGCGAGGGCCTCGGCCGTCGCATCGGCACGGCCCTCACCGGTGCCGCCGACCAGCAGCAGAAGATCGCAGGCTTCGCCATCAAGTCTCGCCGCGATCGAGGCGGCATCACGAAGCGTGGTTTCGGTTTGAGCGATCGCGGCATTCGACGCCGTCACGCTTTCACGGATGAGGTGTGTCGCGACTGTTTCGTGGTTCGCCGCTTCAATGTCGATCACCCGAACGCGAGGTTCGCGCACCGCAAGCTGCTGCAATCCCGCCTGACGCGCGACCAGCAGATCGGCGGCGCGGATTGTCTCTCCTTCGAGGACCGGCGGGCGTCCCTCGGCCATGTCCTCGCCTCTGCGGCGCATGCCCTGACCGGGCACGGCCTCGCCAACGGCCATGGCGATCGGCATGCTGCAATCGATGAGGTCGGCATGCAGCAGACAGTCCGTCCCCGACGGCATGGCATCGCCTGCTTCCACCCAGACGGGGGCGGCCGGCAGCGCCAGCGGCGAATAGGCCGACGCGCCCACAAGCTCGAGCGCGCGGCACGCCCAGCCGTCGAGAGCGGCGATATCACGGGAAGGGAGTGCCCGCGCGATAGGCGGCATCGCGGCGGCGATATGGCCCATGGCCTGCTCGAGCGGTACGAAACAGGGCGCAACCGGCGACACGCCGTCGAGCAGCGCGGCAAGCGCGGTTTCGAGCGTGGTCAGGGTGCCGGTGCCCGAAGAAGGCGGCGTTCTCATCATGCCCTTGATGATGGACAGACGGGAACGCCTTTGCAACCGGCTCAGGAGCGCTCGGCGCTCGCGTTGGGGAAGAACAGCTGCTCCCCGCCGATCTGGTAGTCGGCGATCAGATTCTGGCCTTCCCGCGAGAGCAGCCAGTCGATGAAGGTCTGGCCGGCTTCCACTTTGACGCTCGGGTGCTTTTCCGGGTTCACCAGCATGACGCCGTACTGGTTGAACAGGCGCTTGTCGCCCTGGACCGCGATGTCGAGATCGCCACGGTTCTGGAACGACAGCCAGGTGGCCCGGTCGGAAAGGACATAGGCATTCATCGCCGAGGCCGTATTGAGCGCCGCGCCCATTCCCTGCCCGATCTCCTTGTACCACGACCCTTTCGACGCCTCGATATCGACGCCGGCCGCCGTCCAGAGGTTGAGTTCGGCGGAATGGGTGCCCGACTTGTCGCCGCGCGAGACGAAGGGCGCTTCCTTGTCCTTGATGGCGGTCAGGGCGTTGGCAATGTCGTCGGTGCCGACGGTCCTGGCAGGATCGCTCTTCGGGCCGATCAGTACGAAGTCGTTGTACATCACGTCGAAGCGCTCCGTCGCGAAGCCCTCTTCGATGAACTTCTCCTCCTGCGCCTTGGCATGGACGAACACGACGTCGGCGTCGCCGCGGCGGGCGGTGTCGAGCGCCTGCCCGGTTCCCTGCGCGACGACCTTTACGTCTATGCCGGTCGTTTCCTTGAACGGCGGCAGAATGTGGTCGAACAGGCCCGAATCCTGCGTCGACGTCGTCGACGCCACGACGATCGACTCATCCTGCGCCAGGGCGGGCGACGCCCCGGCCAGCATGAGAGCCACTACGAGGCTGGAAAACACACGACGAGTCAGCATCTCACTCTCCATTTCATTGTCAAAGGACGAGGTCTCCGCGCACGAAGGCGGCGCCCTGTAGGGTCGCGGGCCGGTCGAGGAAGTCGCCCGCCTCGCCCTGTTCGATGAGACGGCCGCGGACCAGAAACACGACTTCCTTCGCAAGCCTGCGCACCTGGCCGAGATCGTGCGTCGTCATGATGATCTTCGTGCCCGAATGGGCGGCCGCGAGGATGATTTCTTCTACGAAGCGCGTAGCGGCCGGATCGAGGCTTGCCGTCGGCTCGTCGAGAAGCAGAACTTCCGGCTGCCGCGCCAGCGCACGGGCAAGCGCCAGCCGCTGCTGCTCGCCGCCGGAAAGCCGGCGCGCCGGGCGTGAGGCAAGGGCCGTAAGGCCGACGCGCTCCAGCAGTTCATCGATACGCGCGGCGCGCAGGCGGCGCGGACACCCTGCCTGCGCAAGCCCGTAGGCGACATTCGCGGCGGCCGAACGGCGCAGCATCACCGGCTTCTGGAACAGGATCGCCCGCCGCCCCGGTCCGCCATTCGCACGGCCGCCCCACGTCACGACGCCCGCCGACGGGCTCGCAAGCCCCATGCTGAGCCGCAGCAGCGAGGTCTTGCCCGACCCGTTGGGGCCAAGGATGAGCGTGGGCGCTCCCGGCCCGATGGTCAGGTTGAGCCGTTCGAGGATGGTCGTCCCGCCTGCGGTCAGCGATACGTCGTCGAAGGCAAGGGGAAGATCGCTCGCGGCAGCGCGCATGCCTATGCCCCCTTTTCATCCGACCATGCCCGCACGCCCCATGCAGCGGCGTTGATCAGCAGGATCAGGACAATCAGGACGAGGCCGAGCCCCATCGCCAGCGGCAGATTGCCCTTGGAAGTCTCGAGCGCGATGGTCGTGGTCATGGTGCGGGTGAAGCCGTCGATATTGCCGCCGACAATCATCACCGTGCCCACCTCCGCGGCGGCCCTGCCGAAACCGGCCAGCAGGGCGGTGATGAGGCTGAAGCGGCTGTCCCACAGAAGCGTCGCGATCCGGCCTGCCGGCCCGACTCCCATCGCACTCAACTCCTCACGGTATTCGTGCCACAGATCCTCGACCGTCTGCCGTGTCAGCGCCGCGATGATGGGCAGCACCAGGAGCGACTGGGCGATGACCATAGCGGTGGGCGTGAACAGCAGCCCGAGGTCACCCAGCGGCCCTGACCGCGACAAAAGCAGGTAGACGGTCAGTCCGACGACCACCGGCGGCAGGCCCATGAAGCCGTTCAACAGCACGACGATGACGGAGCGACCCGGAAAACGGGTGAGTGCAAGCAGGGCGCCAAGCGGCAGGCCGACAATCATCGCGATGGTGACCGCCAGCAGGCTTACCGCCAGCGACAGCCGGACGATGGCGAACAGCGTCGCGTCGCCGGACGCGATGAGATGCCATGCGCTGACTGTTTCCGCCATCGACCCCTCGCCTGCTCACGACGTCATGTTCGCGCGGGATTTTCGGCAAAGTCAAATTGTTGAATTCAAGCAAGGATATGCATAACAGTGCAGGATGAAGTTTTTAACGACATCGGAAGCAGCCGAGTATCTCCGCCTCGGGGAGCGCAAACTTTACGAGCTCGTCGCCGAGGAACGAATCCCGTGCAGCAAGGTCACCGGCAAGTGGCTGTTTCCGCGCCATGAGCTCGACCGCTGGGTCATGTCGGGGCTGGCGCGGCCGGCCGGGATGTTGCCGCAGGAGGCGCCGCCGATCGTCGGCGGCAGCCAGGACGATCTTCTCGAATGGAGCCTGCGCCAGTCGGGCTCCGGCCTCGCCTCGTTGACCGAGGGCACCGAAAGCGGCGTCGGCCGCCTGCAGCGTGGGGAGGCGGCGGCGGCGGCGATCCATTTCCATCGCGCGGACGCCGATCCGAATGCCGCCGCGGTGGCGGACATGGCCCAACTCCACGACGTGGTCCTCGTCGGGTTTGCGCGGCGCGAGCAGGGCCTGTTGTTGCCGCCTGGCAACCCGAAATCCCTCAACACCCTGGCCGACGTTCGGACCACCGGGGCGAAGATAGCGGTTCGCCAGCGCGGCGCGGGCGCGGATATGCTGCTTACCCTGCTCATGGGCATCGCCGGGCTCTCGCCTGGCGATCTCGACCGGCTGGAGCCGCCATGCCTCACCGGGCCGGATCTTGCCGCGGCCGTTCGCACCGGCCGGGCCGATTGCGGCATTGCCACCCGTGCCGCCGCAAGCGGTGCGGGGCTGGATTTCGTGCCGCTCGTCTGGGAGAATTTCGACCTGCTGATGCGGCAGCGGACGTATTTCCTGCCACCGTTCCAGGCGCTGCTGCACTTGATGAGGCAGCAGGTATTCGCCGACCGCGCGGCCGAACTTACCGGCTACGATACGGCCCCGGCAGGGCAGATACGCTTCTTCAAATAAAACATGTCTCCCGAAAGCGGGAACCGGTTTCGGGGCAAAGATATGCTCCAGAACCGCCAGCCTAGCGCCTCACCCCAAGTCGATCTCGCCTTCGATCACATGGTTCAGGCCGACGGCCTCCACCGTGATCACGGCTTTGACCGCCAGGCGTCCCTGCCCTTTCAACCCATTCTGCTCCACCGCTTTTTCGATCGCCTGCTGAGAGGTCACGCCGACCTGCTTGAGAAATTTGCGCATGGAGATGTTGAAAGAATCGGTTTCCATATTCTGCGTCATGGGATTGCCTCGAACAGTGTGGGTTGTATGTTCAGCGGAGCATGTATCCGCACAGGGTGCAATGGACACGATGCTGGCAATACGCATAGTGGCGACCGCCTTCTTTCTCTTCGGTGCAACCGCGCATGGAGCGGAACTGCGCGGCCATGGCGGGCCGGTGCGCGCGATCGCCATCACCGCCGACGGTCAGACGGCGATCACCGGCAGTTTCGATGCCAAGGCCATCATCTGGTCGCTCGAAACAGGCGAGGCGCGCGATGTGCTGCTGTTCCACGACGATCAGGTCGATGCCGTCGCTCTTCTGCCGGACAACCGTTTTGCCAGCGCCGGGGCGGATGGCCGCATCGCGCTCTGGGAAGACGGGAACAGCACGCCCGTCTCCGTCCTGGAAGGACATAAGGCGCCGGTGGTGTCACTTGCACTGTCCCCCGACGGTTCATCCCTCGCTTCCGCGTCATGGGACGGCACCGTCCGGCTCTGGCCGCTCGACGGCGGTGCGCCACATATCCTCGAAGGGCACCAGGGCAACGTCAATGCGGTAGCCTTCCTGTCGGGCGGGACGCTTGCCAGCGCCGGCCATGACGCCACCGTCATCCTGTGGCCGTCCGAAGGCGACACCGCGCCGGTGCGGGTCACCGTGCCGACGCCTCTCACCGTTCTTGCTGCGCTTGCGGGAGACCGCCTGCTGGCCGGAAGCGTCGACGGGACCTTGCGCGCGCTTGATCACACGGGCGCTATCCGTGGCGAGGTTGCGGTGTTTCGCGGCCCGCTGACCGCGCTGGCGGTGACGGACGACGGCAAATACATCGCGGTGGCCGCCGTCACTGGCGGAATCGCGCTGCTCGACGCCGAAAACCTGAAGACCGTGCATTCCTTCGATACGGCGAACATTCCCGTGTGGTCGCTTGCATTCCGGCCCGGGGGCGGAACGCTGATGACCGGGGGCGCTGACCGCATCGTGCGGGAGTGGGACGTCGAAACCGGCAGGCGGTTGGGAAGCACCGTCGCAGACGAGGCTGATCCCATGAGCGATTATGCCGGCAATCCCGATGCCCAGGTCTACCGCGCATGCATCGCATGCCACACGCTCGACCCCGACAACGTCAATCGCGCCGGCCCGACGCTGCACGGAATCTTCGGCCGCAGGATCGCGTCGGTTCCCGGCTATCGCTACTCGGAAGCCTTCCGGAAAATGGACATCGTCTGGACGCCGGAAACGGTAGCGAAGCTGTTCGAACTGGGTCCGGCCACCTACACGCCGGGCACCAAGATGCCCGAACAGATCATCGGCGATCCCGAAGATCGCGCCGCACTGATCCGCTTCCTGCAGGCCGAAGCCAGCGAGAATTAGTTTGAGCCGGGCTTGGTGTCCGAGGCGTCACGGGCGCGGATATAGTCCTCGGTGGTTCGCGGTGCGGGACGGCCGGATGTTTCATAGGGATCGAACCCTTCATTGGTCACCGCCTCGATGCGGCACGTATCGCACATCCGCACGACGTCGATCCTTGCGGCATTGTCGCCGGCAAACATCCAGTGCCTGCCTTCAAGCCTGGCGACGATGCGATCGATCGTGCTCTTCGTTCCGAATGGCTTGCTGCAGCTGATGCAGAGCGCCGGCTCTTCCTGCTTGACGAGTCGGCGCGGGGCTTGCCAGGCAAGGAAATCGATCTGCGGTGCCACGGTAATTGCATTTTCCGGACAGGTCGCAGCGCAAAGCCCACACTGGACGCATGCGCTCTCGGCGAAATGGAGAGCGGGCCGCTCTTCGCTGTCGGAGAGCGCACCGGTCGGACACGCCGTCACGCATGCAAGACATAGCGTGCAGGCTTCGACGTCGACGTCGAGCCCACCGAATGGCGCAGACTCCGGCAACGCGACGCGGTCCACCGGCGTCGGCGCGGCGCCATGGAGTTCGACCACCGCGCTTTTGAGCAGGCTGCGCGTGCCGCCGAGAGGCAGGAACGTTGCAGGTTTCGTAGCCCGGCTTTGCGGCTGCATCGCGACCAGGACGGATGAGAGTGTGTCAGGATCATCGGCCTCGATGATCCCGCAGATCTGCGAGCCGTAACCGAGCGCGCCCGTCAGGAGATTCGCTATGGTGACGTTTCGTGCAAGACCAATGGCGTCGTGCTTTGGCCGTGCGGAAGCCAGCGCCTTGACCGCCACCGCGCCCCAGGCGACAGGCGCGGTCCAGGCCTCGAGCCCCAATTGCGTCAGTTCGTTGACCGCGACTGGCAGCACGTTGGCAGGCAGGCCGGGGCCGAAGCGCGCGAGAGCGTCGATCAGCGGCGCACCATGGTCGGCGTTGTGGAACAGCACGGTCGGGTTCTGGCCGCCCGCCTCCCGATAGGTGACCAGAAGCGTCCGCAGCCGCCGCAGAAGGGCCTCCCCGTCCGGGACGGCATAGGACGCGGCACCCGTCGGACAGGCGGCGGCGCAGCTTCCGCAGCCGGCGCAGATCTCGGCGTCGATGAGAACGTGGTCTCCGGCGGGTGTAATGGCGCCCGTCGGGCACAGGTCGATGCAACGCGTGCAGCCGGTGATGCGCGACCGCGAATGCACGCACAGGTCGGCAGAGAAATTGATGTAGCGGGGCTTGTCGAACTCCCCGACGAGACCGGCCGCCTTGGCAATCGCCACGGCGACGCCTGCCCTGTCGGCCGGATCTGCCTTCAGATACCCTGCGCGCAATTCGTGAGCCGGAAACAGCGGCATACCGCCAGATAGATCAAGAATGATGTCTGCGGTCGACTGCGCATCGTCGCGAGGCACGCCGAACCGCAGGCGCTCGCGCGATGACGGCGACGGCGACGCGAAATCGTCTACAGTCACCTCGAACGCGCCGAGATGGCCGCGCGCGTTCCTGATCGTGCCCTGCACGACCGGGAAATCCCAGACGCTGTTCGGCACGACGTCGCCGGATCGCGCCAGCAGCACCGTGACATCGAGATCGTTTGCGAGCTGCCGGCCAGCCTCGATGGCCGTTTCGTCGCGGCCGTAGACGAGCGCCACGCCATTACTGGTAAGCGTGACCTGTTCAGGCGCGGTTGCGGGCTCGGCGGCCATCGCCACGAGGGCCGCAGCCTTCGCCCCGGCATTCGCCGCCTCGCTCGACCAGCCAGCGGTCTCGCGGATATTGGCGAAAGCCAGATCGCCGGCGAAGCCGACATCCTCCGCGACTTCGCGGAACAGCGGCGCTTGCTGCGTACAGGCGATGGTGATGGCTCCGCCTGCCCTCAATGCACTGCGCACATGCTCGATTTCGGCTCCGCAGAGCTGATCAGCCGACTTTACCTGCGCCCGCTTGTAGCCCCGGGCAACGCTGTCGCCGTAGGCAGGCATGCTCTTTTCGCAAGAGCAGACGAAGATGGTACGAGGGTTGTCTGGGTTCATGAGAGCACCTCCCGCGACGCGACACAAGCAAGTGCGGTAGCGCCATCACTTTAGAGTCATTATAAGGAGAAAATGCACGCCGTCATCAGAAATGGACCGGCATTATGTCCTGGCGCAATCCGGTGCTAGACCACGAACTCGATCTGCCTCCGCCTTACGGCCTCGTCACGCTGCGGGAGTCCGGCGACGCCTTCGCGCATGCCTGCGCCATTGCCGGAGAGCGGGGAGCGGGGACGCTGGTGTGGGTTCGGCGTCATGATCTGGCCGAGTTTGCGGTCGTCCTGGAGCCCGAGGAAGACTTCGCGCAGGCCCGCCGTGCCCTCTATGCCGGCATGAACGCGCTGGCCGATGCCCTTGCGGCGCATGCGCCGCCGTCGCAACCCGTCACCTTCGACTGGCCGGACGCGATTCGCGTCGACGGGGTTCTTGTGGGCGGCGGGCGGCTCGGCTGGCCGGAAGGAACGTGCGACGACGAGACGCCGGCATGGCTGGTCTTCTCCGCCATGATCCGCACGTCGGTGGTCGATGGCCCGGGACCGGGTCTGCGGCCGACGACGGGTGCGCTCGACGAACTCGGCTTTGAAACCGCCGATGCGGGGGAGATCATCACCAGCTTCTCCCGTCACCTGATGGCCGCATTCCATGAATGGAACGAAGACGGCTTTGCGGGCCTTGCCGGACAATGGCTGAACCGTCTGCCGCGCGGCGAGCGGGACGCCCGGATCGACGACAGTGGCGACCTTCTTCTTGATGGAGAGCCCAACCGACGCCGTCTTGGGGGGGTTCTTGCCTCGCCGACCTGGCTCGATCCCTCGACAGGGGCGCCATGGCTTTAAAATTACCGCGGACGATTCGTCTCGATCCCTCCGATACCTTCGTCTATTCGCGTGCGGCGGAACCCGGCGAATGGGCCGTTACCGGCACCTTCCTGTTCTTCGGCGCCGATGTCGATGCGCTGGCGGGCAAGGAACGACAGGCCTTTCGCGCCGGCTTCCTCGGCATCGAAAGCTTTGGCTGGTCCACCCTCGTCCTCGTGGCGGAAGCAACCGCGAAGGAACGCGCGGATGCCGTCGAAAGCCTGGCGAGGCAACTCGTCGCGCACTGCGGAGCTCCGGGGATGGACGCGGCGCGTCCGGCTGCCGAGGAGGAGATCGCCTTTGCAGAATCGCTGTGCGATCATCCGCCGAACACGCTGCTCGCCCTCCACCGCAACGGCGAGGCGGCAGGCGTCCGGGAGACGTTCCGCACGCTGCATCGCAAGATCGCCCGGCTTGATCCCGCACAAGCCTTCCGCATGATCGAGGTCGAGGAGGAAGACGACGTGATGGAAGAAGTTGACATAAGGACATTGGCGGGGCGAAACGATTGAAGGATTTCTGGCTTTCTTCCGGACATCATCTGCTGGACAGGGACGCGGCAGGCCGGCTGACCGTGACTGACGCGTTCCTCAAGGCCTATTTCGCCCGGCCCGAACTTCTGCCGCCCGAAGACGCGTGCGAGGCGGAAGTGATGCTGCATCACCAGCTTCTGATGCACGATCCGCGCCGTCCGATCGCCGCGCATGAGATCGCCGCGATGCAGGACCCCGATGCGCGGGAAAACTGGACCTTCATGACAGCGTTTCGCGACCGCCTGCTGGCCGCCCCGTCGCTCGAGGCAGCCTATCTGGAGTTGGCGCGCGGTTCGGCAGCCGACACGCCGCCGCTCTTCATGAACCAGCTTGCGCAACTGGTGCTTCGCAATGCGCTCGACGGCGGGGCCGATGCCGCCACGCTGCGCGCGGCCGAGCTGTTCTACAGGCCGCAGCGGGTGACGTTTCACGAAGGCACCCTGCTGCTTGCCGACGCCGAGACCATCGAAGTCCACGAGCAGAACCGCCATACCTCTCCGCTGCTGAGCATGCTGGGCGGGCCGGCCGTCACCGAGCTGGAAATCCTCGACGACGAGAATGCCGCAAGCTACTTCGACAGAAGCGACGCCTTCGACATGGTGCTCGGCCTCGGGCATGCCGACAGCGCGTCACGGCGCGGCCTTGCCGCCGCGATGCAGGACTGGATACGCCATCTGCTTTTCATCGAGGTGAAGATCGACCCGGTCGAGCGTGTCGAGGACGACGACTGGGCATGGTTTATCGGGCTCGACGCCGAGGCCACGCGCATCGGCAACACCCTGTGGACACAAGAGGAGCTTGACCCTGAGGACGCAGAGCGCATTCTTGCGTTGTTCCGGCTTTCTTTCTCTGACCCGCGCGAAGCCAGGGCGGAGATCGGCGGTCGGCCGGTATGGCTGATCCTGGCGATGACCCCCGACCGGATGGTGCGCATGAAACCGCAGAACCTTATCGCCAGCCTGCCGCTCCGTGCGGCAGATCAGTGAGACTGAAGGAGCCGGCTTGATACGAGAAACCATCGAAGTTGGGGTGATCGTCGAGCGGCGAGCCCTGAACAATCCCTGGATCGACCATGCCTGGGTTCCGGTCGGGGTACTCGCCGGCGCGCCGGCCGCCGCGCCATGGACGATGCTTGATGAGGCCGCCATGGCAACCCGCTACTATGCGGGGAAGGTCCAGCTCGAAATCTACGACATGGATACGACCATGTACCGGGAAAACCTGCGGTCCAGCCGACCCAGCCTTTGGGTTGCGTTGCGACACACGGATGCATCCCCCGGCGTCGTTCTACATCTTGTGACCGCAGATCCCGCCGACGCGGAGGCGCTGACGGAGACCGGAACGGACATCATCGAGGCGGTTCCCATGCCCGTCGAGATACAGGAGCACATCGCCCGCTTCATCGAGGCGCACCACGTCGACCGTCCCTTCATCAAGCGAAAGCGAGACAAAGCGGACACGAGCCGGCAGAACCCTGGCGCCACCTTGAAGGCCGATGGCCATGAGTGACGGCAAGGACAGCCGCCTCGCCCGCTGGTCACGCCGCAAGCTGGCGGCGCGTCACGATGAAAAAGAGCCGGGCGAGCTTCCCGCAAAAGCCTATCCCGACGGTTCGCTTCCACTGCCCGATGCCGACATGCCGGAGGGCGTTGAGCCTGAAACGGCTGAGCCACCGCAACCACTCCCGCGCCTCGAAGACCTAACTGCCGACAGCGACCTCACTGCCTTCCTGAAGAAAGGCGTGCCCATGGCGCTGAAAAGCGCCGCCTTGCGCAAGATGTGGTCGATCGATCCGGGCATCCGCGATTATGTCGGTCCGGCGGAATATGCCTGGGACTTCAACCAGCCTGGTTCAATGGCTGGATTCGGCCCGCTCGATCCCGGAAGGTCCGTCGTCAGCTTCCTGTCCAAGACGGTGCGGGCTCTTGGAGAGGATGCAGAGCAAACCGTGTTCACCCAGCCGCCCGATGCTCCATCCGACGAATCGGCCAGCACTCAACCGGATGCCGAGGCCGCGGTGGAGACGCCGTCGGTGGTGCCACCGGCGCAGCAGCCAGCGGTCCGGGTGCCGGTTATCCTGGCCGATAACACTTCGACCGAGGCCCCGGATCAACCTACGATGGCGACGGTTCCCGCCCCGGAAAGCGCGCGTTGGCCAGACCTCGAACCGCTTCCACGCCCACGGCACGGCGGCGCAATGCCTCGCTGAGCCCACCCACCTTGAGGTCGCGAGGTGTTTCCCTGGACAGGGGTTGCAATATGTCCATAGGGAAATACTATGAACCTGCAGTACCGAGGGCATGAGATGCATAGGGAAGCAGGGCTGGAGGATGCCATCAGGTCAGTAGGCGGGATTTCCGTCCTGGCTCGTGGCCTTGGGGTCGCTCAACCGACAGTTTCGCTGTGGCGTCGGATTCCGGCCGAGCGGGTTCTTTCCGTTGAGGTTCTTACCGGTATTTCACGGACTTTATTGCGCCCCGATCTTTATCCGGCGTCCGAAGCTGGCGCGGCAGATATCGACGATATCGACCGCGCACGGTCGGATGAATACGCCCTCCTCGCCTCGCTGCTGCTGGCGGCGCCTGACGGCGACCTGCTTACGCGGCTCTCCCGCCTGACCGACAATGGCGATACGCCGCTCGGCGGCGCTCACCTAGCACTTGCGCGGGCCGCCGCGTCCTCGTCGGCGGATGCCGTGCGGCGCGAATATTCCGACCTGTTCATTGGCGTCGGGCGGGGAGAGCTTCTCCCTTACGCGTCCTACTACCTGACAGGCTTTCTCAACGAACGGCCCCTCGCCCGCCTGCGCGGCGATATGATGCGGCTCGGGCTCAAGCGCGCGGAGGGTCACTGCGATCCCGAGGATCATCTCGGCACGCTTCTCGAAATCATGAGCGGCATGGCCGGTAATCGTTTCGCGGTTTCGACCGACGACGAGCGGGACTTCTTCGAACGACACATTGCGCCGTGGGCGAGGCGCTTCTTCGCCGATCTGGAGGGGGCGAAGACGGCAGGATTCTACCGCGCGGTCGGCGCCGTCGGAAAACTCTTCGTGGACGTCGAAATCGCAGCCTTTGCCATCGAGACACGGCAAAGCGCCTAGTGGGCACATCAACGGGCCAGCAGCCCGTCTACAGGGGAGGATGCAAAATGCAGGACAAGCGACCGACAGGCCTCAGCCGGCGTAACTTCCTCCGGGCGTTCGGCGGTGTCTCCACCACCGCCGTGGCGGCCGTCGCCCTCGCCCCGGGCGAGGCGCAGGCCTACGATCCCGGCGAGGAGGAAACCGGGCCTCGCTATCGGGAAACCGACCATATCAAGGCCTTCTACCGCGTGAACGGCTATCCCCTGAAAAAGTGAGGTCATTGCCATGTTGACGAAGCGCAAAAGTAGGCAAGTCGGTCACACGAAATTGCAGTCGCTTAACGGGAACGGAGAATCGGCTCCTCTGGATCGACGGACCTTCCTGCGTCGCTCCGGCCTTGCCGCCGGTGGATTGGCCGCTGTGGGAACGTTTCAGCTTGGCACGGTAAGAACGGCCGAGGCGATCAGTCCGCCCCAGCCGGGCGTGCCCATCGAGCTGAAGAAAAGCGTCTGCACCCATTGCTCGGTCGGCTGCACGGTCACCGCGGAAGTCCAGAACGGGGTCTGGACGGGGCAGGAACCCTCATGGGACAGCCCGATCAATCGCGGCTCGCATTGCGCTAAGGGCGCGAGCGTACGCGAACTGGTTCACAGTGATCGCCGGCTCAAATATCCGATGAAGCTGGTCGACGGTCAATGGCAGCGCGTCTCCTGGGAAGAGGCCATCGAGGGCATCGGCGACAAGCTTTTGGATATTCGCGAGAAGTCCGGCCCGGAATCCGTCTACTGGATGGGGTCTGCCAAGTTCTCCAACGAGGGAAGCTATCTCTTCCGCAAGCTGGCCGCCCTGTGGGGGACGAACAACCAGGACCATCAGGCTCGCATCTGTCATTCAACGACCGTCGCCGGCGTAGCCAACACCTGGGGCTACGGTGCGATGACGAATTCGTTCAACGACATCCGCAATTCGAAGACGATGATGGTGATGGGCGGCAATCCGGCCGAAGCTCATCCGGTGGCGATGCAGCACCTGCTGGAAGGCAAGGAACTCAACAATGCCAACCTGATCGTAGCGGATCCGCGTTTCACCCGCACTGCCGCACACGCGACCGAGTTCGTGAGGTTCCGGTCCGGCACCGACATCGCCCTGATCTGGGGCATGCTCTACCACATCTTCGAGAATGGCTGGGAGGACAAGGAATTCATCGCCCAGCGCGTCTACGGAATGGACGAGGTCCGCAAGGAAGTCGCCAAGTACACGCCCGAGGAAGTGGAGCTGATCACCGGCGTGCCGGGCGAGCAGGTCAAGCGCATCGCGGAGATGTTCGCCACTCAGCGGCCCTCGACCATGATCTGGTGCATGGGTCAGACGCACCACACGGTGGGAACCGCAAACACGCGCGCAAGCTGCATCCTGTGCCTCGCAACAGGCAATGTGGGAAAACCGGGGACCGGCGCGAATATCTTCCGCGGGCACGACAACGTCCAGGGCGCAACCGATATCGGGCTCGATGTGGTGACGTTGCCATTCTATTACGGATTGACGGAAGGCGCATGGAAGCACTGGGGACGGGTCTGGGAAATTCCCTATAACGACCTCGTCGGCCAGTTCCCCTCCAAGGAGCTGATGGAAACGCCGGGCATTCCGCTGACGCGTTGGTTCGACGCAGTCTCACTGCCGAAGGAAGACGTCGAGCAGCCCGACGTGATGCGGGCGATGTTCGTGCAGGGTCATGCCAGCAACAGCATTGCGCGCATACCGGATTCGATCAAAGGCCTCGCCGGCCTTGAATTGCTCGTCGTAGCCGATCCTCATCCCACCACCTGGGCCTCGCTCGCGGTACAGGCAGGACGCAAGGACAATACGTACCTCCTGCCGGTCTGCACCCAGTTCGAAACGTCCGGCTCGCGCGTCGCCTCCAACCGGTCAATACAGTGGGGCGAGCAGATCGTGGCGCCAAGCTTCGAGCAAAAGGACGATTATCAGGTCCTCTACCTGCTGTCGCAAAAGCTCGGCCTCGCCGACTGGATGTTCAAGAACATCGAAGTGGAGGGCGACCGCCCGGTCCCCGAAGATGTGCTGCGCGAGATGAACCGTGGAAGCTGGTCGACCGGCTATTGCGGCCAGTCGCCGGAGCGCCTCAAGGCGCATATGAGGAACCAGGCGAAGTTCGATCTGGTGACGATGCGCGCGCCGAAAGACGATCCAGAAGTCGGCGGTGACTATTACGGCCTGCCATGGCCCTGCTGGGGCAAGCCGGAAGTCCGCCATCCGGGCACTGCCAACCTCTACAGCGCCGACCTGCATGTCATGGATGGCGGCAGCCCGTTCCGTGCCCGTTTCGGCGTCGAGCGTAATGGCGAAACGCTATTGGCAGAGGGGTCCTACACACGAGGGTCCGAACTGACCGACGGGTATCCGGAATTCACCATGGCCGTGCTCCAGAAACTCGGCTGGGATAAGGACCTGAACGCCGAGGAGCTCTCGGTGATCGAAGAAATCGGCGCCGATATGGGCGACATCGGCAAAGTGTCGTGGTCAACCGACCTTTCCGGCGGCATCCAGCGCGTCGTGCTCAGCCATGGCTGTCACCCCTACGGCAACGGCAAGGCCCGGGCGGTCGCGTGGAACCTGCCCGATCCGGTTCCGATCCATCGCGAGCCCATCTACACTCCGAAGACTGATCTGGTCGCGAAATACCCGACCTATCCGGACGCCAAGCAGTTCCGCCTGCCCAATATCGGCTTCAGCGTGCAGAAAGCCGCCGTTGATGCCGGGATTGCGAAATCCTTCCCGATCATCCTGACGACCGGTCGCCTGGTCGAATACGAGGGTGGCGGCGAGGAAACCCGGTCCAACCGCTGGCTGGCCGAACTGCAGCAGGACATGTTCGTCGAGATCAATCCTGCCGATGCGACCGAGCGTGGCATCAACCATGGTAGCTGGGTCTGGGTCAGCGGAGCGGAGAACGACTCCAAGGCGCGGGTCAAGGCTCTGGTTACCGAGCGCGTCGGCAAGGGCGTGGCCTTCATGCCCTTCCATTTCGGTGGCTGGTTCCAGGGGGAGGATTTGCGGGGCACTTATCCCGAGGGAACCGACCCCTACGTGCTCGGCGAAAGCGCGAACAGCATCACCACCTACGGCTACGACCCGGTGACGGGTATGCAGGAGCCCAAAGTCACGCTTTGCCAGATCGCGGCAGTGTAAGAGGGGAACGTAAAATGGCCAGAATGAAGTTCCTTTGCGATGCTGACCGCTGCATCGAGTGCAATGCCTGCGTGACCGCCTGCAAGAACGAGCACGACGTTCCGTGGGGTATCAATCGCCGCCGTGTCGTCACCATCAATGACGGCAAGCCGGGCGAGCGTTCCGTCTCAATGGCCTGCATGCATTGCACAGACGCCCCTTGCGCGGCCGTGTGTCCGGTCGACTGCTTCTACACGACCGCCGATGCGGTGGTTCTGCACTCGAAGGATTTGTGCATCGGCTGCGGCTACTGCTTCTACGCCTGCCCGTTTGGCGCGCCGCAATATCCGCGTGTCAGCAATTTCGGGTCGCGCGGCAAGATGGACAAATGCACCTTTTGCGCGGCGGGGCCGGAGGCAGATTCGTCGGAAATCGAGTACGCCAAATATGGGGCCAACCGCCTTGCCGAAGGCAAGCTGCCCCTCTGCGCTGAAATGTGCTCCACCAAATCGCTCCTCGCCGGCGACAGTGAAATTATCGCTGCCATCTACAAGGAGCGCGTGACGCAGCGCGGTTATGGCTCCGGCGCATGGGGCTGGCAGACAGCCTATCGCGAGACGATCGCAGTCTAACAACGACAGCGGCCACTTCACGGTGTGCTGTGACATAAGCTCAGGAGGACGGAGCAAATGCGTATCTGGAGCCTTGGCCGACTGATTTCACCGGCTGTTACAGTGCTCATTCTGACTCTCGGCCTGCTTGTTATCCCGGCGCGAGCGCAAGAAGCCGCAGGCAGCAACCCCACCGCCAACGCGGTCAGCGAGCAGCAGCTTCTCGATGAACTCAACAAGGTTCAGGGCAGCATAAGCATCCCGGATCAAAGAGCCGCGACCCTGCAGCAGCCGCAGGGCCGCGAGTACCAGAGGTTCCATGAGAGCGTGTTGCCCTGGATTGGCATCATCGCCATTGTGGGCATGCTGGTCGCGCTGGCGCTGTTCTTCCTCTACAGGGGACGAATTCGTACCGCCAGGGATGAATCGGGCACCAGGATCCTGCGCTTCAACGCCTTTGAACGGTTGATTCACTGGATGACCGCGACCGCCTTCATCATCCTTGCCATCACCGGTCTCAACTTCATTTTCGGCAAGCACCTGCTGATGCCGCTGATCGGCCCGGAAGCCTTCTCGGCGTGGTCAGTCTGGGCAAAATACATGCATGATTTCGTGGCCTGGGCGTTCATGCTCGGCGTCCTCGCCATGCTGGTCATGTGGATCTGGGACAATCTTCCCGATCGCTACGACGCCAACTGGCTGAAAACGGCCGGGGGGTTCTTCGATCGATCGAACAGCACGCATCCTCCGGCCGCCCGCTTCAACACGGGCCAGAAGCTCATTTTCTGGGCGGTCGTGTTGGGCGGAATCACGTTGTCGGTCTCGGGCATCTTCATGCTGTTCCCGTTCTCATTCACCGATGTCAACGGCATGCAGGCAGCCCAATATGTGCACGCGACCGTGGGCGTCATCATGGTCGCGGTCATCATCGGACACATCTATATCGGCACGCTCGGCATGGAAGGCGCCTATGATGCGATGGGCTCAGGAGAGGTCGATCTGAACTGGGCCAAGGAACATCACAGCGCCTGGGTCGAGAAAGAATTGGCCAGGACCACCACCGGCAAGACGCCTCCACCTGTGGCTGCCGAACCCGCGGAGTAGCGTGTCGCGCAAGGCCTGCCCTCAAGCCCGCCTGCCTGAGGGGCGGGACGGTGGCTGAGGATCACGCGTCTGCGGTGGAGTGCGGAATTATCCGCATCCTGCGGCATTGACGGACATCAATGCCGCAGCAAAACGTCCGGTCGCCAGCCTGAGGCGATGAATCGATCGGTTCCGAACGAGGTGGAATCGCTCTGCATGGACACCCCCTCCACCGCCTCGGCGGTCCCCCTCCCCCGTAAACGGAGGAGGATCCAGGTCACGGACGGCGGCGGCGTTTGATCCTCGCCTGCGTAGCGAGGGCGCAACGAAGTGGTAGTGGTGTTTCAGTCAGACCCTGAGCTGCTCTAGCTGGCGCTGTCCGCGCCCTCGCCGGCGCGAGGCTCGCCGTTCCAGTTCTGCCCGACGAGATTGTGACCGGGATCGCCGACACGGGTGCTGTTGGTGCTGTAGGCCTGCCAAACGGATTTCTGCTGCTGGCTGTTCACAAGGAAATAACCCGCGCCGATTCCAATTGCGATCGCCACAGCGATCCCACTCACGATCATGCCCATCCCGCCAACTCCTTTCGGTTGTCACGAACCACGAACCGGCGTCGGAACAACCGGATCGTCGCTCTAGTCGTTCGCCGCTGGTTCTTCAGTGGCCGCAGGCACGTTCGCACCTGTCGATTGCTGCTGATACTGCAAATCCAGCGCGGCCAATGCCATGAGAGGCGGTGGCATGTCGACGCCGGCAACCCTCATCTGCCGGGCCGATTTCTGGCATTGCTCGAGGTCGTTCGCCGCAGCCAATCGTTCGGCCGCCTCCACGGTCAACACTGTATCCTTGGGCGTGCTCGTCACATCCGCAGGGGGTGTCGGAGCGGACCGGGAATCCTTTTGGGGCGCGTCTTCGACCGAACCGGAGGCCGTGGCCTTCTCGTCTCCGGAATCGTCCGGCGCATCGGTTGCGACGCCTTCCTGCTTGGTGATTTCCTGGGCCGAATTCGTCTCGCTGTCCGGCTCGGCCGATGCAGCTTCGTCCGCATCGGTCGTACCGGCCAAGGCCGACGTACCACTCCCGCTCGCCTCGGTGCCCGAGGCAGGCGCTGCCTGCTGAGGCGCAGCAGCCGCCGGTTTCGCCGGGGCCACCCCTTCCGGCTCGGGCACGGGCGCCGTCATGAACGCAAGGAGCTCCTGACAGAGATTAGCCGGGCCTGTCTGCTGGACTGGAGCGTCCTCGGACTGCTCAGCAATTCCTGGCGTGGGCGATTGCGGCGGCGCAGCGGTCTGCGCCAGGCAAGTCGATGCAGAAAATACAACTGCACCCGCGAGGACAATGCTTCTCATGGCTTGTTCCTTCCCCGTTTTTTCAGACGACCCGCGCCCCCTCCTGCCGCAGCGTCTCAGATCGCGGCAGACCTGGCAAGGTGATACGAAAAACTGTTCATCGGGACTTCCGTTCCATCGTCGGGCCAACGCATCAAACCAGAAGATCACCCTTGTGGCCCGCTCCCTATAATCCGAACGAGCCGTACGGGATGAAGCGGACCGGATCTCCATGGGCGATGCGGCGTGCGCCGTCCTCGATCTCGACAAGGCCGGTCGCCCACGAAAGACCGCTGATCCGCCCTGACCCTTCCGAGGGGAACACTTCGGCATGGCCGTCCTGCGTCAAGCGCGCGCGCAGATATTCGCGCCGCCCTGCCCGCTTGTTTTTCTCGAAGGCAGCCGGCACCGTGAAGCCTGCCGGCGGTGCCCACGCACCTCCCGCCAGCACCGACAGCGCCGGGTGACCGAAGACGAGCGTGCAGACGAAAGCGGCGACGGGATTTCCCGGAAGACCGAAAACCGGAACGCCGCGCCACAGGCCGAGCGCCAGCGGGCGGCCGGGCTTCACGGCTATTCGCCAGCTTTGCATCGTTCCGGCTTCGCGCAGCAGCGCGGAGACGTGGTCCTCATCCCCGGACGACGCGCCCCCCGAGGTAAAAATTACATCCGCTTCGGTAGCACCCTCGTCGAGCCGGGCAGCAAGCGCGGCACGGTCGTCACCGACATGGCCGAGATCGATCGCCGCATAGTCCCATCGCCGCGCCATCGCCAAAAGCATCGGCCGGTTGGCGTCATAGATGCGGTCGGCCGGCAGCGTCGTCTCCCCGACATCCGCGGCGATTTCATCGCCGGTGGAAAGCACGCCGACGCGCAACGGGCGGAATACCGCGACCTTCGCCAGCCCGACAGCCGACAAAAGCGCCAGATCCGGCGGACGCAGCCGATGTCCGGCCGGCAGGACGAGATTGCCGGCAACCACGTCCTCACCCGCCTTGCGCGTGTTCGACCGCAGTTTGACCGGTCCATGGAAGGCGACGCGCGCGGCGTCGCTGGCCGTGTCTTCCTCCAGAACCACAGTATCCACGCCTTCCGGTAAGATTGCGCCGGTGAGGATGCGTATGGCCATTCCCTCGGGCACGCGGCCTGAAAAAGGCACGCCCGCCGCCGCGCGACCTTCGACCAACGGCAGCGTCTGCGGCCCTTCGCCGGTGGCCGCATGGGCGAAGCCGTAGCCGTCGACAGCGGCGTTGGGTGCCGGCGGATTGGAACGGCGCGCGAGGACATCGCTCGCCAGGATGCGGCCGAGCGCCTGCGAGACCTCCAGTTCCTCGGTCGCGACGACCGGAGTGAGATTGGCACGCAGCAGGCCAAGGGCGGTGTCCACCGGCGTCCAGTCGATGCCCGGAGGGAGAGCGAAGCAATCGTTCTTCAGCCGCGGGGGCACGAGGGGAGCTGGGGTCACAGGCCGACCTCCCGCAAAATGAATTCGGCAATACCGGCCGTATCGTTCAGGTCGAAGAGCGGCACCTGCAAGCCGGCGTGCGGCGTATCGCTCGCCACCGCCCTGATCGTCGGGTCGTCCAGCACCAGCAGCGGCTTTCCGACCTCCGCACGATATGTCTCGACCCTCGGCAGGCCGGAGCGCTTGAAGCCCTCGACCAGAACCAGATCGACAGGGGAGAATTTCGGCAGGAGTTCGTCGAGCTGCAGTTCGGGCTCGCCGCGACGTTCGTGAATCAGAGCCCAGCGCGCGGGCGAGGAAATCAGCACCTCGGTCGCGCCTGCCTGGCGGTGGCGGTCGCTGTCGCGGCCCGGATGGTCGATATCGAAGCCTTTATGCGCATGTTTGACGGTGGACACGGCAACGCCGCGCCCCACCATCTCGGTCACGAGCCGCTCGACGAGGCCGGTCTTCCCGGTGTTCTTCCAGCCGACCACGCCGTAGAGCCTCATGCGTCGCCTCCCGCCAGCATCGCGGCGGCGCGGGTCATGTCTTCCGGGGTATTGACATTGAAGAAGGGGTCGAAGCGTTCAGTCTGAAACTGCACCGTCGCGACGCCATACCGGTCAGCCCACAGGACGATCTTGCGCAGGCCCCCTGAAAGCTCGGCGCGCAGATCGTCGCGCAGCGCCACCGGCCACAGGCCGAAGGTGGGATGACGGCGTGCCGCGCCTGCCTCGTCTGGTGAGGCTGCTAGCGCGATCGGAACCGCTTTGGCCACCGCCGCGTCCCGCAGGCGGGCTACAAGGTAGCGCGGAAGAAACGGCGTGTCCGCCGCCACCGTCACGATCGCATCGCCGCCTTCATCCGCCGCCCAGTCGAGACCCGCGAGAACACCGGCCAAGGGGCCGGGATAATCCGGCAGGGTGTCGGGAATCACGGGAAGCCTGAAACGCGAGAAACGCGCGGCATCGCCGTTGGCGTTGATCGCAAGCCTGGCGCATTGTGGCGCGAACCGCTCAAGCACGTGGTCGAGCAGCGTCGCGTCGCCAAGCGGCAGCAGGCCCTTGTCGCCGCCGCCCATACGCGTGGCCTTCCCCCCGGCCAGTACGACGCCCAGGATTCTAGTCAATCAACGCACCCTTGCGGCGATGCTGCTTTTCGTCCTCGGGAACCAGTTCCGGGTCGGCATCCCAGATCAGGCGTTCGTGGCCCGAAAGGCAGACGAAGCGCTTACCGCGCATCCGCCCGATCAGCGTCAGCCCCACCTGGCGCGCGATCTCCACCCCCCAGGCCGTAAAACCGGAGCGCGAAGCAAGCACCGGGATCCCCATCATGGCGGTCTTGATCACCATTTCCGAGGTAAGCCGGCCGGTCGTATAGAGGATCTTGTCTTCGGCGCTCGCCTTTTCGAAAAGCATCCATCCCGCGATCTTGTCGACGGCGTTGTGACGGCCGACATCCTCCATATAGACCAGCGGACGATCCTCCCTGCACAGCACCGTACCGTGGATCGCGCCCGCCGAGAGATAGAGGCTCGGCGTCGTGTTTATCGTACGTGCCAGCGCATAGAGCCACGAGGTACGCACCGGTGCGGCTGGAAGGGTAAGACCCTCCAGCCCTTCCATCATGTCGCCGAACACGGTGCCGACGGCGCAACCGCTGGTGCGGGTCTTTTTCCTGACTTTCTCCTCATAGGTCGTGCGGCTCTCGGTCCGCACCACCACGACCTCGAGTTCCTCGTCATAATCCACGCCGGTGATCGTCTCTTCAGGCCCCAGCATCCCCTGATTGCGCAGGAAACCAAGCGCCAGATATTCCGGATAGTCGCCGATCGTCATCGCCGTGACGATCTCCTGCGAATTGAGGAAGATGGTAAGCGGCCGTTCTTCGACGACCGAGATATCGACTGCTTGACCACCGTGATCGACACCACTCACGGAACGCGTCAGCCGCTGATTTTCGATGTTCGGACCAATGATGTAGTCGGCCGCCATGGGTCACCGTCGATGATGGGATTGCTCGCGCATTGCCCGCAACAGTGCGCCATAGCCGTCTTGTTGTCCACCCGAACGCGGATGTCCACCGCCGCTCTGCGTCGGATCGTAGCGAGCGACAGGATCTGGAATTTCGACTGCGACGTCAACCACCTCGGTGTCAGCCAATATCTGGCGTGAGCGGCAGCCCCACAGCGCTCCGGAAGGACGGAGCGCTGTGGGGGACGTGGTGTCTATCGCTTGTCACGCGGCAGAAGGTCCCGGATCATCGGAACCACCAACCTCTAGGGGCGCGAAACGTGGCTCGACATAGCTTACGCTGAGCCAGAGGGGAGATATGCGTCAGCGCCTCCTTTTCGCGCTTCGCGGCCTCGGGCTGTGCGCCTTTTGCAGCAGGATACGGACTTCATCATCTTCGCCCTCCGTCACCACGAACTCCTGTCCTTCAACGAGGCCGAGCACCGCTGCTTCAGCTTCCGGTTCTCTGGGCCTTGGCCCGTATCCCAGGCGTCTCTGCGCTTCCATTTAGCCACTACCACAAGACCTGAAATTTGATGTAGCGCCCCCACGCCCTGCGTCCAGCCCGTGGATCATGCCGCGCAGCTCCGCCGTCGCCTTGACAAGGCCGACCGGCGAGTATCCCGGCACGAAATCCGCCCTACCCTGGTCGTAAAGGATCCGACACGCATGATCGGCGCGGTAGGGAATCTCCCAGTTCGAAACGCCGGCCTCCCGGCGGCGCGCCTCCTCGCTCGTCAACAGAGCGATGACGTCGCGAAGGTCAAACGCCCCTTCGCCGCCCAGATGCTCGGCTTCGGTGAAGCTGCCAAGATCGTCGCGAAAACGAATACGTCGTGGAAGTGCATAAAAGATGCGCGGCCCGAACGCGGCGACGAAATCGGCAAGGACGTTGTCGCGCCTGCTGCCGAGCGAGCCCGAGCAGAAGATCATCCCAGCGGCCGGCGAAGGAACGGCATCGAAGATCTTGCCGAAGTCGTCGAGCGTGCTGGCGATCCGCGGTAGGCCGCAGAGCGGGATTGGCGGATCGTCGGGATGGATGGCGAATACCGCGCCTTCTTCCTCGCAGGTCCGGGTGACCTCGCCCAAGAAATCAATCAGGTTTCGCCGGTAGGCCTCGGTTCCGAGTTGCTGATAGGCGGCCAGCAGCGCGTGGAATTCGCCGCTCTCGTAGTGCCCGGGGCCGCCGGGCAAGCCGCGGATCAGCGTGCGCAGAAGCTCGTCCCAGAGCGCGCGGCGTGGTGGTGTAGCGATGCTCGGCGGCCGCCAGGAGTTTCGAGGCCAGCTCGTCCGCCGCGCCGGGGCGTTGCAGCAGAAAGACATCGAACACCGCAAAATCGATGATGTCGAAGCCCAGCGCCTCAGCCCCGCTCTCCAGCGTCGTGTCCAGCCCGGTGCGCACCCAGTCGAGCAAAGGCATCACGGTGAAATTGATGAGGCGCAGACCTGCCCGAGTTTTGACCGAGACCGACAACTGCGATGAGCGGGTATCGATCGCCGGCTTGTAGCCTGGCTTTCCGGTTCGCTCGATCCAGTTGAGGATTGTGCCAAGCTCGCCTTGCAGGGTGACGGTGAGGTCCCGGCGTGTCGGGCCGGGTGTGATGACGATGCGATCGATAATCTCGCGGATGGCTTCAAGGCGATTGAGCGCCAAGGCGGACAGGTTGCGCAGGGGGAGCGCGGTCGTCTGGTCGCCGAAGTCTTGGGCGAAAAGGTGGAGTTTCAGGTTCGCGAGAAGCAAAAGCAGGAACGGCGGCCTCTGACCAAAGACGAGAAGCGATGGCGCTCAACTGGCGACAACGGCTGGAAGAAGGAACTGGTGCCGACCGGATTGCTGGCTATTGAGATCAAGACCTGGCAATGGCCGGCAGGCCTTACGCGCCAATGGCTTGAATCCGAAAAACAGCCAATGGAGGGCATGCTGCCTGATATTCTGGCCACTTTCGTCGCTGCCGGACCATTGCTCGTTCAACAGCGCAAGGATCGAGAGGTGGCAGAGCGCGAGCGCCAGCTCGCCGAGAGACGCCGGTATGAAGAGCAGCAACGACGCAAGCGAGACGCTAACCGCTGGCGAAAATTCAGGGAGCTGTCACAGGATTGGCACGAACTCGCCGCCGTACGCGATTTCCTGTCGGCATTGCGATCAATGGACACTGTTTCCTCGGCGGAGACCGATGGACGCAGCGTTGAGGATTGGATCGCGTGGGCTGAGGAGTGGCTTCAACGAGCCGACCCTACAGCCAATGGCGTCGATGGTGTCTTCAAACAGGTCGCAGCCGTTACCGATTGGACCTACCGAGATTGACCGCCTAAGTAACCAACATAGCCTGATATGCGCTCCCATCGTGGAGGTTCGGGCAAACTTTGCCTATCCCTGAAACCGGGCGTTTGAGCTGCCCCTACGAGCGGGAGCGATGCGCGCCTATTCCGGCCGGCTTGGCGGACGAACCGGCTTCCTCGAAGCTGCCATTGTCCGGGAGCTGAGTTAGGCCACAGCAGCACAAGCGAGTGTCTGTGCCGCCTGTGCCGCATCAACCTCAAATTTAAGGCTACGACGTTAAGACGCATTACTAGAGGACTGAACGCGAGGAATGTTACCTGCGCGTCTCCTCGGTCGCAATGTTCTAGGTGCGACCGGCGTATTTTGTTAGGCAGGCTGAAGCGATTGGCCTTACATATTGCCCTGGAACACCAACTGCTCCAGCGGCGCGCGATCCACCGGCAGTTCGCGTGCGCGCAGTTTGTCAGTCAGCATTCCGGCATCGCCAATCTTGCCAATGGCGATGATGGCGTTGAGTGCGAAACCCTCGCGGATTTGCAGCGTCTGGCGAAGCTTCGCCTGGTCGAAGCCGGCCATGCCGTGCGTGTGCCAGCCGGAAAGAAACGCCTGCAGGGCGAAGGACATCCAGGCCGCACCGGCATCGAAGCTGTGCGTTGGCGACGGAACCGGTCCGCCGCCGAAATCCATCCAGTCTTGTGACAGAAAGGCGACGAGTGCCGCAGCGCGGAAGGCCCAGGAACGGTTGGTGTTAGAGAGGCCGTCCAGCACCTCGTTCCAGCCTGCGCTATCCCGGAGCACGTAAACAAAGCGCCAAGGCTGGCCGTTCATCGACGACGGCGCCCAGCGCGCGGCTTCGAAAAGGGGCATTAGATCTGAAGGCGAAATGGTCTCGTCTGTGAAGGCGCGCGGCGACCAGCGCTCAAGGAAAAATGGGGCGATATCGTATGGGCTGACCCGAGGCGTCAGGCGCTTGTAGGCACCGTCGTGGTAGAGAAGCGGGTTGGTCGTGGGCGAAAGCGCACCACCGATGATCTCGCCAACGAAGATGGTGTGGCTCCCCATATCGGTCTCGCTGACGAGACAGCATTCCAGATGCGCGGCGGCTCCCTTCAAGATCGGGCTGCCGGAGACGCCGATTTCGTAATCGACGCCGGCGAACTGGTCTTCGATGCTGGAAGATGAGAACCGCGTGCCGAGATCGCGCTGCGTTTCGGCCAGCATGTTGACGCTGAAGGTGCGGCTGGACGTGATCAGCGGATGGCTGCGGGTCGAACGGTTGACGACGATCAACAACCGGGCGGGATCGGCAGAGACGCTCGCGATCGCGGTCGCGGTCATGCCGTGTAGGTGGCCTTCGTAAGACGTCGTGATCACCGCGACGCTGGAGGCGATGCGCCGCATCAGGGCCCGGAACAGCTCGGTGTCGATCGCCTTGATGTCCGTATGTTGTGTCATGACTCAGTCTCTCTTGGTTTGGGTCAGATAGCCGATGACCGCCTCGACTTCCGCTTCGTCACGTTTCTCTACCGCTATCTGCGCGACGGGGGGCTATGTCAGGCGTACTGATTGCGATAGGTGCCATCTGCGATCTGCCGAAGGATGGCTTCCTCTTTCGCCATCTGCTTCTCGACCGCTACGAGCAGGTCAGCCGCGATTTCGGGGCAGAAGGCCACAACGCCGTCGATGTCACCCACGACGATATCACCCGGATGGACGACCATTCCGCCGATCGAGACTGAGACCTGCAGCGCACCGGGACCGTTCTTGTAAGGCCCGAGATGGGTCGAGGAGCGTGCAAAGACCGGGAAATCTCCTGATGCAATGACGTCGAGATCACGGATGGCTCCATCGATAACCCAGCCGGCCGCGCCCCGCGCCTGCGAGATACGCATCATGATCTCGCCGATCAGCGCACGATCTTCGTATCCCCCACCGTCTACGATCAGGACATCCCCGGGCGACATGACGTCGAGCGCTCGATGGATCCAAGCATTGTCTCCCGGCGCCGTTTTGACGGTAAAGGCCGGTCCGATCATGCGTCGCGACTGCGACATCATCGTCAGCCCACGCGCCCCAACGGAACGGTCGAGATTGTCGCTGATGGTGGCAACCGGACATGCAGCGAAGGCAGCAACAATTTCCCGCGCGGCATCCTGTTTGGTGCAGTCTGTGGAGGACATATCATTCACTCACGCCTGGCTTCGTTCGACGTCGCGGACGAATTCCAGCGCGGCAAGATTGAAGGCGTGGGGCTCTTCGATGTTGCTGAGGTGGCCCGCTCCAGGGATGATGGAGAACCTCGCCCCAGGGATGCGCCGCGCGATGTCCTCGCTGATGGGTGGTGGAGTCAATTTGTCGAGTTCGCCCACGACAACGTGGACTGGAACATCGATCTTGCTGAAGTCACCCGCGATGGGCTCGCGCAGAACCGCTTCCATCGTCTTCAGGTAATTCTCCGTGCGCAACTGCCCCATGGTTTCCATGGCCTGGTCGAGCGCCCGCTTCGATGCGTTTGGAGCAACGAGGGAACCGATCACCGCCGGGGCGATGTCGCGCGTCGTCTTCCCCGCGAGAAGTGGAGCGCGGCGCGACGCAAGGAACGCTTCGCGGTCCGCATCGGAGCGGTTCTCGAAAGTCATCTGCGTATCGCATAGCGTCAGGGAAGCGACGCGGTCGGGCGCCCTGAAATAGCAATGCTGAGCGATGCGGCCGCCCATGGAGAGGCCAATCAGATGTGCCTTCCTCGCGCCATAGAAGTCGATGATTCGCACAACGTCTGCGGCGAAATCCTCGAAGCGGCACGGTCCCTCGTAGTCGTCGGAGTGGCCGTATCCTCGGGCATCCCAGGCAACTGCGTGAAACTCGCCGGCGAAGGCTGGAATCTGTTCAATCCAGTTTTCCTTCCCGCCGCCGATACCGTGCATGAAAATGATGAGCGGGCCGCTTCCGGCGCCGATAAGCGCAATCCGCGGTGACGACGTGACGTATTCGACGCTCATCGGGCAGCCTCCGCAATGGCTGCGGCCGTTTCCTTCACTACGTACATTGCATGCTCCTGTTTCAGGACTGATGGGATAACATCACCCGCCCCGGAACCGGCGCACGCATGATGTTCCCAGTGTCGGATTCCGAGATAAAGTTGCGGTCCGGCGGCTTGGCGCGATGATGCCGCTGTGGTCAGCCGGATGCCGGGCCCGGTCTTGCGCTGAAACGAAATACACTCTGCGCCTGAGCCGCATCCGACGCGGCTATCGACACGCCCTGGCGACCCTGGCCGCCAGACAGCGGCTCGACAGCGAGATCCTCTTCTGAGTGCCTTTGCCAACTGCCCATGGCAAACCGCATTACGCTTGACCGACGCGACAGGTGATCCCGTACTCGACAAGGCGCGACAGAGTCCTCCCTGCAATCGCTTCGAGATCCGTCACATAGTCGGGTACGACGAGGATGATCCCGTCGAGATCGCCTTCGTCGACGACCTTTGCGATGCGACCGGCAAGCGACTCGTATGAGCCGATCATAGTCCACCGAGCGACAGAACTGCCGGTGCCATGACCGCCCCGCCCCTTCGATATCGTGCTGACATCTTTGGCGTTCGGATTCATCGCATAGCCCTGCGCAATATGGGCTTGTGCCTCCTGGTCAACACCAGCATCGAAGTGTGCCAGCCTGGCTCGGGCATCATCATCCGTATCGCCGGGAATCAACGTAAACAGACCATAGATCTTCAGATCGGACTTGCCCGCCGCCCCTGCAGTGGTGCGCGCGCTCTTGGCCGCAGCGATGTACTCTTGGCCCTCGCCGGTGGCGATGAAGGCGATATCACAGTTGTCGACCGCGAACTTCATCCCCCGCCCGGACGCTCCTGCATTGGCCAGAGGTGGCAGCCGCGACGGCTTCGGTCCCATGACTGCTTCATCCAATGCAAAGTGCCGGCCTTTATGCGATACGACACCCTCGCTCCAGAGGCGCTTGGCAACGGTGATCCACTCGTCAGCCAGATCGTACCGTTCATCATGGTCCAACCCATCTCGCCAGAGCCCGAGATGTGACAGATCGAGATAGTTTGCTCCTGTCACCAGGTTCAGCCCCACGCGGCCAGGGCCGATCTGGTCCAGCGTACCAATCATCTTGGCAATGGTGGCTGGCGGATAGACCGTCATATGGACGGTGCCGTACACCATGATCCTACTCGTCGCTTGCAGCAAAGCGGCCGAGAGCGTCAGCGATTCAAGCGAACGCATCCAGTATTCACTTGATCCTTGGTAACCGCGCCAGATCGCCGGGCTAAGCGCGAAATCGAATCCTAGCGCCTCAGCTTTCTTGACCACTGTCAGAACGCGCGGGTACGAAGCATCCTCCTCCTCGGGGGCGTTGCTAGAAACAACCCATCCGCGGTTGCCAACAGGGATGAATATTCCTGCGTCGATCATCCGCATTATTTTGCTCCACCGATGATCTTGGCATTTGGTCCGATCACGGCGTGCGGCGCGTAAGCTATGACATCTACCTCGACCAGCATCTCGGGCAGCATCAGGCCAGCGACATTGACCCCGGTGCTTGCCGGGCGATGATCGCCAAAGAATTCCATCCGCGTGTCGATGTATTTGTGCGCAGCTTCCAGATCACTCGCAGGCGTCGCTAGGTAGGTGGTCAACCTGATAATGTCGGTCAGGTCGCAGCCCACCACGGCCAGGACGCTCTGGATATTGGTGAAGATCTGACGGGTCTGCGCTTTGATGTCGCCATGCCCGACCACCTTGCCGTCATCGCTGCGTGCGGACACGCCGCTCAGAAAGAGGAAGTCACCCGCCTTTGCGATTTGGCTTTGCGGCACCTGAGTCCTGGGTGGCCGATTTTCCGATATAAATACAGCTTTGCTCATTGTCTTCCCTTCCTCGAATGACAGGCCAGCGAGACTGTTCCGAAGGCCCGGAGAGTACGGTCGTGTAGTGGCGGCGGGCGCGTGGTTCCCTGATCGTAGGCGGCGCTTGTCCCGCCGGTGCACTCGCCTCTAGGGAACAGGCTGACATGCCCGTTCACCTCGCCACCCACACCAATCTCACTCCCTGTGATCGGTCGAACGATGCCGCGCAGCATGCTGGAGTGTCCAATGCATTCATTCAAAGGAAACATCCGTGTTTGTAATGTACTTATTCCGTGCTACCCCTTTTCAATGATCGATCTTCGCCGCCTCAGGGCTTTCAGCGCTTGGATGCAGACCGGATCGGTATCAATGGCCGCGGAGCACCTTGGCTTGAGCCAGCCCGCGGTCAGTCGTCTGTTGCATGATCTGGCTGAAAGCCTGAAAATGGGGCTGTTCGTTCGGGAAGGGCGGCGCATCGTGCCGACATCCGATGCAATCGCCCTCTACAACGAAGTCGATATGATATTGGCTGGAATGACCCGGATTGACGAGATGTCGAAGGGTCTCCGGAATGACCAGCATCGCCAATTGCAGATCGCCTGCACGCCGGCCGCAGCCTTCGGCCTCTTGCCTGCAGCAATGAAGTCGTTCGTCGCTGAATTTCCCGACGTCGAGATCTCGATGGAAATGTCCATTCCGGGGGACCTGCGCGACTGGTCCGGACTGGGCAATTTCGACTTGGCGCTGTCGTTGATGCCGATGGCCTATCCAGACGCCATGATCAAACTCTTGGCGCGGGTGGAGGCGATCGCCGCTATGCCGAGCACGCATCCACTGGCGAAGAAGCAGATCATTACCCGTGATGACCTGAGCGACCAGCGCATCATTCTGCCCACCCGAAACACGCCGATCTACGCTCAGTGGCAGGCGGCACTACGAATCGACAAGCCGGCGCATGTGAAAAACTTCTATACCACCTCGGCGGTTTCCGCCTGCCAATGGGCGGAGGCTGGTGTAGGCGTTGCCGTCATCGATCTTTTTAACGGGGTTGCTTATGGCGACCGGCTTCAGTTCCGCCCATTGATGCCAGCCCTGATGGTCGAATACGTCGCGATGATTCCTAAGAACAAAAGGCGCTCCGTTGTCGTCGATCAGTTCATGGCGCATCTGCACGGCGCTGTTCGCACGTTGCAAGACGGTTGGGATTACAGCCAGCACCAGACATCAGTCGACTGAGAAGCCCAAAGTCTTCGCCTCTCCCCAATCACGGTCCATGTTGCCGCTTGGCAGCATGCGTCCCGCGCGCCGCGTGGACGTCCAGACACTCCAACCTGGTCAGACGCCTACGGGGGCAGGTGCATGACGTCCAAGCGGCTCATGATCGGGTGCAGCCGTGCCGCTGTCCTTCGGAGTCGGCTGACTACCCCGAGCTAGGTGGCTTTCATGCCAGACCCCGCACGGAATTCACTTGCGTGTCTAGTGGCTGGCCGCCAGAGCGGCGTTGACGGCTTGAACACCCTGACGGAAGGAGCCATAGCCGGCGCGACGGCCATCATCGGCGCCGACGACTGTGTGGCTGTGGTTGTCATACACGCCAGAACCACCAGCGCCCCGCAACTGTCGATCACCATCGACCACGATCCCAACCTCGGCCTAGTTGCCGACTGCGAGGTGCGAGCGCGCCCGAGATGGCCACCATCCGCGAGCGGGATGATACGCCTAGACACATAAGAAATGCGGATGCGTTTTTTGGATAAAAGCATTGGACCCGCTTATCTCGTTTCGTGGAAGGTATATCTGAAACTGTCGAGCAATGAGCGGCCCATGGCGGAGCTTGCAGATGACTAGCATGATGAACCAAGGTTCGACCGGGCGACCGGCAATTGCACTTATGCAACGTGCCACCCCGCATGGAATGGCAACGCTGCACGCCTGGCATGCCAGCAAAGCGAATTCGTCGAATGCTTGCGTTCTAGTGAAACAACGCTCGCTAACTATGGCTTCAGATGACTGGAAGCGTGCCGCACGCATGCCCGGACCTGGGGTCGACGATGGACAAGATCCTTGATGGAGCGCGCGTCCGGCGCATTCCCGCCGATGATCGTGCGTTTCCCTTCAATATCTATTCGAGGTTCGTTTGAACATGGGTAGGTCGCCACACTTCCAAGGCACGACAGTGGGCGCCAGAACCAAGTGCATTAGTGGGGTCGCTTTGAAAGACGTTGAAACAAGGTCGGGCGAGAGTGTTGTAATCGACGCAGTCAGCAAGACGTATCAAACTCGGAACCGCGCCTCGGTTGTGGCGCTGGCACCAAGTACGCTGTCGATCCGAGACGGCGAGTTCGTGAGCATCCTCGGGCCTAGTGGATGCGGCAAGACTACTCTGCTTAACCTCATTGCCGGGCTGCTCACGCCTACATCGGGGTCGATTGCGATCCACGGCTCGCCGGTCGCCGACCAAGCGTCGATTGGCTACGTATTTCAGCGTCCAGTCCTGCTGCCTTGGCGTCGTATCATCGACAACGTCCTCCTGCCTGCCGAGGTGCTTGGTCTTGAGCCAAGGGAGGAATACGCGGAGCGTGCGCGTCAGCTCCTGACCATGATCGGACTGCAGGGGTTCGAGAATGCTTACCCCGCGGAACTGTCGGGCGGCATGCAGCAGCGCGTCGCAATTGCACGTGCGCTGGCATTCGACTCGCCAGTGCTGCTGATGGATGAGCCGTTTGCGGCACTTGATGCCATGACCCGCGAAGACCTCAACCTGGAGCTCCAGCGCATATGGAAAGCGACCGGGCGAACGATGATCTTCGTCACCCACAACATCCCGGAGGCAATTCTATTGAGCGACCGTATCGTGGTCATGACGCCGCGTCCCGGGCGCATCCTGGAAGTGCTGGACGTAGATATTCCACGGCCCCGGTCGTTGTCAGTGATGGGACACCCACGCTTCGGAGAAATCGCTGATCATATCCGCTCGTTGTTTCCGGAGCGTCACGCTGGAGGTGAGGAATGACCATGGAAAACTTTGTCTCGTTCCTCTACGCGATCGGCGCATTTATCGCTTCGTTTCTACTTTGGGAGCTTGCGGTCGTCATTTTCGAGCCCGGCATCCTGCTGCCTGCGCCCACCCAGGTGCTGTTCGCGCTGATAAACGGGATAGATCTCTACCCACATCATCTCGCCATGACCATCTATGCGACGGTCGCCGGATTCCTGATCGCATTCGTGCTAGGCGTAGCCAGCGCCGCCGTTATCAGCGAAGTGCGCTTTCTCGAGCGCACTATCTACCCGATTCTGGTGGGCTTCCAGGCAATGCCGCGCATCGCGCTCGCGCCCGTCATCATCGTCTGGTGCGGATATGGCATTGAGTCGAAGATCGCCCTTGGGGCACTGTCCGCCTTCTTCCCCATCTTCCTGAATATGCTTCACGGATTGAAAATCGCCGACAATGAGCAGGTCGCGCTCATGCGCACGTTGCGTGCGACGCGCGTTCAGCTGTTCTGGAAAGTGAAGTTGCCGAGTTCGATGCCGTTCCTGCTTGCGGGCGCCAACATTGGCCTTTTGTTTTCGATGCTCGGTGTGATCGTCGGTGAGTTCTTGGGCTCAAACACCGGCATGGGCTACCTGATCGTCAACCAGAGTGCGCTGCTGGACACCGCGGGCGTCTTTGCGACCGCAATCATTCTCGCGATTGTCGGAACCATATTTCATTTCGGGGTCGAGTACGCCCGCCACAAGATTTTGTTCTGGGCGAGCCAAAGCGAGATTTCCGGCAGGGCAGCCTGAAAAGCCACCACTTAACAACAGGGGAACCCAAAATGACAATTAAATACATTCCGTTCGCCTTAACCCGGCGAAAACTGCTTGCCGCCGCAGCGGCCACGGCGACAACGCTGGCGATGCCGGCCATTGCGCAAACGCGCCGCAAGATCGGCATATCCTACGGTATTGCAACTCTCGATTCCTCCGCAGACGCAGTCTACGCGTCCATCCCGATCTCGTTCGGCTTCTACGCTGAAGAGGGCCTCGACGTCGAAATCATGCCGGTTGCAGGAGCCCAACTCGCGACCAACTTGATGGTTTCAGGACAAGCCTCCGCCATGGTTACGGGCGCAGGCGGCATCTTCGGCGGCCGTTCCAATGGCATACCGGTGGTGGGCTTCATGTGCCCCATTCCCGACAATTACCAGTCGGTCGCGGTGTTGAAGGATGGTCCCATCAAATCATTCGCGGATATGAAGGGCCAGACGATCGGGACGAACTCGCCGGCCTTGATTCCGACAATTGAGATGATCGTGCGGGCACAAGGGTGGGATCCGAAAGACGTTCCGGTTCTCGTCGTCGGTTCATCGCTGCCGGCGCTGGATGCTCTGCAGCGCGGGCGCGTGCAGGCTCTGTTTCTTTGGGATGCGGTATACGCTCTGTTCGAGACCAATGGAGCGCAGCTGAATTATTTCCTGCCCGAGCCGCTGCGGCGCATTGGTTACAGCCAAGCGAACAGCACGTTGGCCTCCACGGTGGAGAAGGAACCAGAGTTGATTGAAAAGATTGCGCGCGCGATGGCGAAGTCGATCGTGGTGATGGCAGCAGCCGAGCCAGCGGAATTGACGAAACTGCATTTCCAGACGTTCCCAGCGTCGCGTCCGAACGGCTTGAGCGAACAGCACCTGATCGATCTCGACGGCCGGCGCCTTGCCGCGCGCAAGCAATTTATGCGTCTGCAGCAACGCGTGTTCGACCGAACCGAAAAGATCGGCGACGTCTCCGACGAGGCGATAGAATTTGCTGCCACCGTGATGTTCGAGGGCAAAGCGATCAAGGAAGTGTTGCCGGCCTCGGCCTACTTTACCCGGCAATTCGTCCCCGCCATGAATGACTTCGATGTCGCCCCAATCATAGCACGTGCGCGAGCATTCCGTGCGTAAATGGATCGATGCGCCCCTCTCCGTTTACATCGGAGAGGGGGTGTTATTTGCTCTGGTGCAGCATTTCGAGCGTGTGGTGACGCGCCGTAAATTGCTGCAAGTAGTCTGGGACTGGCCCGCGTCGATGGCGATGGGATTCGAACGCTAAAGGGCAAGATTGACATAAACGGTCCCGTTCGAGCCGAGACCGTTATTAATTGCGTATAGGCCCGTTGCGGGACGGGCTTCAAATCTCCACGGTTAGCAAGTGTCGATCTCGGTCAAAACCTGCCCCCGCGAGGCGGCGCACCGTCTCCTGGAAATTCGCGGTCAGGCGGGCACTGTCAACGCGGCCAAGCTTGATGTCGTCATCGATGGCGATGCCGCCAAGCGTATCCCATGCCAGTGCTGTCTGGTCGGCTGGGACCGCCGCAACGAGCCTGATCAGCTCGTCTATCGCCTCCCGTTCCCAAACCGTCCCCGGCGGCAGATGCGTAAGGCTCGAGCAGCTACGAAATACCCTCGCGATCGGCGCCTGGGGTCCCGAGGGAGGGGCACCTGGTCGCGATTCACCGGACGAAGCATATGGCCGCCGCATCGAAACGGAACGGTCCTCGACTGTCACGTCTTCAGCGGTATTCGCGCCAATGCAGACGGTCAGATGATGACCGGCATCAGCCAGTTGTTCCTCAACCGCCACAATGACGCACCACACAAAGGTCGGGCAGCCTCACACCGCACGCCCGACCCACACGACCCGCGACAGAGGACGGCCTATCACGACACTCCCGCTCACGCCAAATATCGGCCGACACCGAGGTGGTTGACGTCGATGTCAGGGCGCGCTCCCGAAATGATGTCGGCCAGGACACGTCCCGAACCGCAGGCCATCGTCCAGCCAAGCGTGCCGTGTCCGGTGTTGAGGTAGAGGCCGGCAACGGGCGTGTTCCCTATGATCGGCGGACCGTCAGGTGTCATTGGCCGCAGGCCCGACCAGAAGGTCACGTCTTTCCATCTGCCGCCGCCATCGAACAAATCCTTTACGGAATGCTCAAGTGGCGCCCGGCGCGACAGGCGTAGCGACCTGTCATAGCCTGCGATCTCCGCCGTGCCGCCGGCGCGGATCCGGTCGCCGAGGCGCGTGATCGCGATCTTGTAGGTTTCATCCATGACAGTGGAGACCGGGGCACATGACTCGTCCGCGATCGGCACCGTCAATGAGTACCCCTTCACCGGATAGACCGGGATGCGGATGCCGAGTGGGTTCAGAAGCTGGGGGGAATAGCTGCCGAGCGCCACAACTACGGCGTCGGACCGGATTTCTCCCCGGTCGGTGCGGACGCCCAGAACCCGGCCGCCCTCATGTATCAGCTCTTTGATGGTCACGCCGTAGCGGAAGTCGACCGCCGGGCTTGCCATTTCCGCCAGCCGTTCGGTGAAGAGGCGGCAATCCCCGGTCTCGTCGCCAGGAAGTCGCAAGCCGCCCACGAACTTTTCCGGCACCCGCCCCAGCGCCGGTTCCGCAATGGTGCAGCCCGCCCGGTCAAGAACTTCGAAGGCAACCCCGAACTGCTTCAGAACCTCGACGTCGTTGCCGATCCCGTTCAACTGGTGATGCGTACGGAACAGTTGCAGCGTGCCCTGCGCGCGTTCGTCATAGGCGATACCGGTGGATGCGCGCAGGTCGCGCAGGCAATCGCGGCTGTATTCCGCGATCGGCACCATCCGCGCCTTGTTGATCGCGTAACGAGAGGACGTGCAGTTTCGCAGCAGCTTCAGGAGCCATGACAATGTCGCCGGATCCAACGTGGGGCGGATCGCCAGCGGGCCGTGTTTCATCAAAAGCCACTTCAGTGCCTTTAGGGGCACGCCGGGGCCGGCCCAGGGAGACGCGTAGCCGGGCGACACCTCCCCTGCATTGGCGTAGCTTGTTTCGAGAGCGGGGCCGGACTGCCGGTCTACGACAGTAACCTCGTGTCCGGCCTGGGCCAGATACCACGCCGAGGTCACCCCGATAACGCCGCTGCCAAGAACGAGAACTCTCATGCTCGCCCCCCGGAAAACAAGGGCGTAATGCTCTGAATAATACTGGAAAACCAAAATCTCATCATGCATCTCCACCGGGGCCGGCGGAGCGGACCCGTAATCAAAACCGAATTTTAGGCTTGGTTAGATTTCCGGCCCCCGGTCGACGGCCTTGCGGCCGCGCCAGGGCTAAATGCATGCGATGAGGCTGCCCGCGTGGTTCATGAAACGCGCGCGGGTCCTCGATTGGGCATTGCTTGTTGTCTGGGCCAAAGGCATGTGCTCATTCCGAACAGATGAAGTACCTATGATCTTTGACGTTTATGTTCAACGACGAACCGCTGAGTGCTGCAGTCGAACTTCCAGATCCCGTCGCTCGCTACGATCCGACGCGGACCGGCTACGAACATCTGGCCACGATTGCGGCAAGCCACGCCTTATCGCCACCGCCGGGCAGGGCGCGAACTGGGCGATAGGCTCTCCCCTCGGACTTCCGTCCGCAAGTTCTTACAAATCTCTTCACCACGCATTTCGGATCGCAGGTTGCTCCCCCGGGATATGGCGAAGCTGGCTATTCTGGCGGTCGTTCACAACAAGGAACGATTGTCGGGTTTCGGGGCGGAGCTCGCCGGAGTTGCCCAACGATCGCGGCAATCACATCTGCGTTCGGATGGACAACAAGACGGCTTTGGCGCGCTGTTGGGATAACGCGCAAGAACATGCTGCTAACCAATGAGAGTTGGCAGTTGGCCATTGCTTCGAAGGGCTCCCAGGAGCAAGGCGGCCGCTGCATCGACATTGACGTGCGGCTTTTCCCTCATGGGCAGTGCGAACCAGAGGGCTAGTGGGCGGAAGAAATCGCTGTCCACTGCATCCGCCACCTGCGCTTGGACGATTTGCTGTCCATCAGTCGACAGCGCCAGGATAACCCGCTGCCTCTCAGCAAACATAACGCTGGCAAGCCGCTGAATCTGCGTGTCGTGGTCGACCCTAATATCAAACTCAATGACGCCCCCGGTCTTTGTCGCAAGGGCATCGAGAATGCTTGCAAGGCTGGTGGTCGCTGCGTCTGTTCCTCGAAGCACCAACTCAACCAAAAGGGGCTCTAACTCGTGCGCGTTCATTCGCTCAGTTTGACCAAATACGGCGAAAATGTGCAATGTAGCAAGAAGGTCGCAGCAAACGCAAAAATCCCGCCATCGAATGAAAAATGACGAGCTGTAATGGCAAACCGTGAGCATGAAGGAGTCTCGGTTCTGGCGCGCTTGCCGATACGCGGCAGTTCACCAACGACAAGCCCGGCCTGAAGGCGCTTCTGCGCTGGATGTCGAACCAGGGTGTGGCGCCTGTCCGGATCGTCTTCGAGGCGACCGGCGCCTACCATCGTCGCCCCATGCCCGGCCGAGCGGGCCGGGAATACCCTCCCTGTTCAGATCAACGGCGATGGCCCTCGGGCTCTTGCCGGACGCGAACTCGCGGAAGATGCGGCGCACGACCTCCGCTTCTTCGAGGACAATCTCCCGGTCGCCCCGGATCGGCTCGCCCTCGGCGTCGAACTTCTTTATGACGCGGTAGCCGTAGCACAGCCCTCCCCCAGCTTTGCCCTTCTCCACCCTGCCCCGCAGGCCGCGCCGCGTCTTGTCGGCAAGGTCTTTAAGGAACAACGCGTTCATCGTGCCTTTCAGGCCGACATGCAGTTCGCTGATCTCACCTTCGGCCAAAGTGACGATAGTGACGCCCGCGAATTTCAGATGCTTGTAGAGCGTCGCCACGTCCGCCTGGTCGCGGCTGATCCGGTCCAGCGCATCGGCTAGGAGAATGTTGAACGCGCCATGCTGGGGATCGCGCACCAGCCACTGGATACCCGGTCGCAGGACCGTGCTTGATCCCGATATGGCCGCGTCCTCATAAGAACCGACGATCTCCCATCGCTCCGGCTGCGCGTATTCGCGACACAGCCGGAACTGATCCTCGATCGACGCCTCGCGCTGGTTGTCGGACGAAAAACGGGCATAGTGCAGCGCGGGTCATGAGTTCAGTCCTTTTTTCGTCGGCCAGCTACCGCGACAATGCGGGCTGAACATCGGTGAGCGCAAAGTCGTCGCCCACATACAGAAGCGGGGCCGAATGCCGTTTGGCGAGGGCATAAGCGAAGCAGTCGCCGAGGTTCAGGCCGCCCCGCGTGCCAAACCCCTTGCCATAGTCCAGACGCGCCCTGACGGCGGTACGCGCGAGGTTCTCATCCGTAGGAGCGATCGCGATGCGGAAGTCGGACAGAAATGCATCCAGGTCGGCAATCGCTTCGTGCCGGTCCCCGTCCTTGATCCTGCCTGCCATGACAGTGCCGGCCTCGACATAGTTCACCGCCGAGATGAGACGCGAAGTGTCCGTTCGGAAAGCGGCCATGCAATCAGCCGCTTCCGCCTCCTCGAACATGATCGCGATGATGGCGGACGCATCGACGATCATCATCGCGGGAAACCAAGCTCCTCAGGCGTGTCGCCGACCGCTTCATCCCACTCCTGTTTCGTGACCGGGCGACGGTCATAGCGGCCGGCGCGTGCGCGAACGAAAGCCTTCATGCGCGAAACGTAGTCGCTTTGCGCTTCCTGCTCGACGCGCAATCTTTCCAGCCGCTCGCGCATTGCCTGGGTGATGGCGTCCGTCATGGTTTCGCCAGTCAGGCGGGACAACTCGCGGGCCAGCCGATCCGCTTCTTCGGTCTTGATGCTCAAGGCCATATCAGCCTCCTTCTAGATCAATAATCTAGATAACATCTTCATTGTGATCCTTCAACCAAATGATCTGGATCGCGGCTGCTCCAGCGGTTCTCCAAGCTTACTCGTCAGGCGCCCAGTCTGACATCTGCAATACGGTCCCGCCGAGTTTCTGGAATGCACGCTGGCGGCACGAGAAGACGATGATCTGCTGCTCGCGCGCCTGGCGGTGCAGCGCGTCGAACATCTTCTCGATGCGGTCGTCGTCGGAATAAACCAGGGCGTCATCCAAGATCACCGGCGCCGGGCGGCCATCCTTCGCCAGGAGGCGTGCGAAGGCGAGCCGCGTCAGCACGGAAAGCTGCTCCCTCATCCCGCCGCTGAGGCGCTCGACATCCTCTTCCTGGCCATTGCGCAATATCTTGTGTGGCAAGAGTGTCTTGTCGTCGAATGTGATCGAGACGTCGTCGAAGAGCAGCCCGAGCAGTGGCCGCAGTTCGGACATCACCGGCAGGAGATACGTCTCGCGCGCCTGTCTCCTCGCGGTCTCCAGGGAGGAACGAAGCCGCTGCAGCACCGCGACCTCCTTCTCGTAGCCCGCAACGCGTATATTTGCCGCCGCGAGGGCGTCGACAGTCTCGCGCCATCTCTCCTCGACCGCATCTTCCGAGCGGGCTCGTATTTCAGCGGTGAGGCCGGCGATCTCCTCCCGCAAATTGCTCATCTCCTTCTCAGCCGCCTCTGCGACGGAGCGGAAACGGCGCAGTGTCGCCTCGGCCGAAGCGAGATCGATGACTTCCTTCTGCAATTGCTCGACGGCCGCCTGCTGCTCTGCCAGCCGGGTGTCGAGGTCCGCCAACCGCGCGGCCATCCGACCTTCGCGTTCGACGCGCGTTGCCTCCGGCCCGAGTGTAGCCTCCACCTGTGTCCGCTCGGCGTCCACCCCGGCAAAGGCAGTTTGTGCCGCGACGACCGCATCGGCGGCGGCCGTCTGCATCGGCTCGACTGCACGCCAAGCCTGCCGCGCGGCCAGCCGCCTTGTCTCAGCCGCCTCATGCGCGGCTCGAACTTTGGATGGATCTTCCTTCAGTTCGAGCACGTCGCCTGTCATCGCCCGATGCGCCGCCACGTCTTCCCGAAGTTGCGGCAACCCGTCCGGCGTGAGCATCGACAGGCGCGTCCTCTTCTCGCGCAGATCGCCCTCCTTGCGCTGCGCTTCCACCTGTCTCTTGCGCGCGGCCGCAAGGTCGTTGACGCCCATTGAAGCAAGGAGCATGCGGCGTTGTTCCTCCGACTGCCGCAACTGCTCATCGCCGCCGGCCGGACGGCTGGATCTTAGCGTGACCAGACCAACACCAGGGATCGCCAGCTCCGCTTGCCCGCCATAGCTGCGCGGTTCGCCGTCCTTCAGCGACTCGCCGTCGAGGCGGACGGCCGGCGCCTGCGGCTCGTAGGCGATTGCAACAAGAGGACGGTCAGCCTCGGCGACCGCCTTGAGCTTGGCGATCTCGACCTCGAGCGCTTCGAGTTCCGTCACGGCTTTTTCAGGCAGTCTCAACAGTGCCAGCTCTGCCTCTTCCGCCTCGATTTGCGCGCGGATAGTCTCGGCCGCTTCCAGCTTCTGCTCCAGGCTGGCCAACCGCTCAGCGGCTTCGCGCGCAGTCAGCGCGGCATTCAGGCGAGCCAGGAGAGCGCGTGCTTCCTGTTCCTCCGTTTCCGCAATCTCGATATCCGCATGTGCCCTCGCTGCCGCGGCAGCAACCGCATCGCGGTTCGCAAGCGCTCCCACGCGCCGGCGTTCGGCCTCGCCGAGCTTGATCTTGATACTGGACGCCCTTTCGAGCGCGGTCCCGAAATCATTGTGCTCACGGTGCGCATTATCCCGCTGCTCCCGAAGGAGTCCGAGTTCCGCTTCTGCCGCACGAAGCGTCTCAGATCGGCTCTTCGCTGCATCGAAGGTTGCCTGTGCCGCTTCGATGGCCTTTCTCCGCTCTTCGCGATCCTCGGTGCGGTCGAGTCCGGCAAGCCGCTTTGCCGACGCTGCACGTTTGTCGAGCGCCTCGCGAAGGGTCTTTACCTCGCCGCCGAGCTTGCTCTCCTGCTCTTCAAGCCTGTCGCGCTCGTCGGATGCTGCGGCATAGCGTTCTCCAGTCTTGGGGCGTCCGGTCGGCGTGACGAGCCGGCCCAGCGCCTCTTCGATGGCGGCCATTATCTCGGACATACGGCGCCCGCCGGTGACAGCCTCGACCTCGCCTTGCACCGATTGGAGCAGGCTTGTACGAACCTTCGTCTCGCCCTCTTCCTCGGACTTGTTGCGCCTCTCGATGCCGGTCACGCCCTGGCGCACCCACAGCAGGCCGGCCGGTCCGGCTGTTCCGCCCCGTACAAGGCCGGCGATGAAGTTCTCGGCTTCGTCGGCCTGCGCTACCAGTCGGCCGTTCGCGATATCTATGACGCGTGCGGAGCCCCTGCCATAAAACTGCTTGGTGATGCGAAACGCGCCCGCCTCCGTCGAGATATCTGTTTCGACCAGCGGATTTCCGCCGCTGTAGGGCCGCAGATTCCTGACATCGCCTGCGGTGCTCGAATGGGGCTGGAAGAACAGCGCGTGCAGGGCCTCGAAACTGGTCGACTTGCCGAATTCGTTGACTGCACAGAGCACGTTCACGCCGTCACCGATGCCTTCGATGGCGACGCCGCGTCTGGCGAACCGCTTCACGTTGAACAGACGCAGGGCCGAGATCTTCATGGGGCGACCGTCTGTGCATAGGCATAGAGCCGGCCCAATGCCGTCCGTGAGATTTCCCGCTCCTCAGCAGAGCGGGCCACATCGTCTGCCTCGGCAAGCAGCGCGTCGGCTGCCTCGCGCAGCGCGCCCGCCCGGTCGATGGCGTCGAGGTCTCCAGCCTCGCATTCGGTGACCAGCGCCTTATCGTCGAATTCAAGTTCGGCGAAGTCAGGCCGCGCATTCTCGACCGCGGATGCCAGCGCGGTGCGAGCTTGAAGGCGTGCCCGGCCGCCGGCAACGATTGTGACCAGCGCCTGCCGCCTCAGCCGAGCTTCAGGAAGGAGTGCTTCCATGCGCGCAACGGCATCGTCACCGTCGAGGAGATCGAACGCCAGAGTGCGCCAGGAGAAACTGCCCGTCTCGAGCGGGGTTACTTGCGGAAGCGCCGACGATCCGTCGAGCGACACAAGCAACGCCTCGCCCGGCCGATCGTGTTTGAAGCGGTCGGGCTCCGGGGTGCCGCTATAGCGTGTGCGCTGATCGATCTCGACGCCGCCGTGCCAATCGCCGAGCGCGAGGTAGGAGAGACCGGCGCGACGAGCGCGATCCGGCGCGATCACATCGAGCCCGTTGTCTTCTTCGGAAAAACTCCGAACCGCGCCATGGGCGAGGCCGATGCGGATCGTCCCGTCGCCCGTGACCGCGCCGTCCATCCACTCGGAGAGATCCCGCCCCGGCCGCCGCGTCGTACAGGGCGCTGGCAATAGCGTGACGCCGGGCGCAAGGTCGAGTGGCGTCACCTCGACAGCAAGCGTCACGTTCTCAGGTGCCTCGGCGCGCAGCGTCGACCAGAGTTGCGCGGCCTGCAATGAGTCGTGGTTGCCCGGCAGGATCACCCAGCGGATGGGCGCATGATGACGCATCTCGGCAAGCGCCTGTCGCCGCACTTCCGGCGCAGGGGTCTCGGTGTCGAACGTGTCGCCGGCAAGCAGGATCGTCGATGCACCCTTGGCCCGCGCATGCTCGCCAAGTCTGCCGATCGCCGCGTGCCGGGCCTCGCGCAGCTTGGCGGGCAGGTCGCCTGAGAACTGCCCGAAGCGCTTGCCGAGATGCAAGTCGCTTGAATGTAAGAATCGGAAGGTCATCAGGGAGTTCTATCCTGCATTGCCATGTGAACGCGAGCGCGGGCGATTGCCTCGTCGAGCTTTGCTCTCGCGGTCGCGGCAAGCGCTTTAACCCCCAGAAGTCGGCCATGTCACGAGCCGGATCTGGCTTGTCGAGTAGATCGTGATTGTCGATGGCGACCGATGTGAGCTCGGCAAGGGGAATGTCGGCGATCGCGCGCCGCGCCTGTTCAGTCGCAGAAGGTCGGTATGGCAGCACATACGTTATGTGCCCTTTCTTCCAGACGAAAACGCCGCTGGATTCGCTCGTCGTATCGTAGCCGCGCAGGTGGAGGTCGATCCTCTCGCGAATGCGGCCGCCCGGCGGACCGCTTCGTGACGATGAAGCGCGAGCGAGATCGCGCACGCACCGAAGCCGATCTGCTTGAACGGCTTTCCGAAACGGACCCATTGACGGGATTGCTCAACCGGCGGGCGATCGAGGGACAGTTCGCGCAGCTTCGAGCCGAAGGCTTCGCCACATTGGCCGTCATTGATCTCGATCATTTCAAGGCGATCAATGACGTAAACGGGCATGCGGTTGTTCCCGGCAAAGCAGGAACTGATCCTCGATCGACGCCTCGCGCTGGTTGTCGGACGAATAACGGGCGTAAAAGGCTGCGCGGGTCATGGCGGTGGCCTCCGTTCGGTCAGTCCTTGATGGCATCCTTCGGCATCGGCGGCGCGTCCGGTGCCCGGTCCAGAAGTCGCGTCAGGTCGCCGCGCTTCGCCGTGCCAGCGCGCGCCTTGAGAAAGTCGGCGGCTGTCTCCACCGCACCGATCTTCTGCGCGACCGCCGACACGATCCACTGATTGAGCGAAACGCCGTCCTCCATGGCAAGACGCGCCGCCGTCTCTTTGAGCGACTGCGGCAGTTGCAGCGGATATTTGTAGCGTTGGGTCTGCGTCATGTGTTCAGTCTCCTGACGATCTCTCCTGGCGTTGCAATAGTGACGCCCAGCTTGATGGTCGGGCGGAAGGGTATGCGGTCTTCATCAATTTTGCACTCTGAGTCATTTTGCTGTCACATGGGCCTTCGTGTGAGATCATCCCGGGTGCAAGCTTCGGTCCGTGGTCGGCGCGGTGGCCGCCAACATGATGCTGGTTCAATGCAATTCCGATGTGCCCATCTCATTGGCGTGCTCGACGGTGATCGGCAACAGTCCTGACCACGGAGGGCTGCCATCGTCGTTCGACAACTCAGTGCGGCAATCCGTCGACGCCCGTCAGTCCCGCCTCGGCGAAAAGTGTTTGGAGCGCGGAGGCCTCATCTGGCCTTACGATCGCGGCGACATAGCCGTCAGGTCGAACGAGCACCCATTCGCCGGATACCAGTTCGTATGCGTCGCGGAAATGGCCACCCACGTCCTGTAGCTCGCAACCGGCTCCAACCTGGTGAATGTGCAGGCCATTTCTTCCCTTGGTGATAGCGTGCTCGGCCTCAAAACCTATGAGCGTCCAGTGCGGGCCGGTGAACAAGTCGAAGAGGCGTCGGGAACATCCGGCAGCACCATGCAGCGGCGCATCGGGAGCGCGATCTCCGGCATGCAACGCGCCCATGCGTCCGGGCGAATTTGCAGCGAGCGGCGACCCGGGATATCCGGTGTCTAACTGGTGCACCTCGCGACCGCGCCGCATCTCCCCACGCCTTGCCGCCTCAAGAAGGCCGGCTGCAAGCCCGAGCATCGCTTCCGCGACCGGACGCCGCTCGCTTTCATAGCTGTCGAGCAGACGATCCGGAGCGCCACTGAGTACCGCAGCCAGCTTCCACCCCAGATTATAGGCGTCCTGAACGCTGGTATTGAGGCCCTGGCCGCCGGTCGGCGGATGGATGTGGGCAGCGTCACCTACGAGGAGTACGCGGCCAATCTGGTAGCGGTCGGCGAGGCGGGCATTCATGGAGTAAGCCGAGGCCCAGGTCACCGATTGAATCTTCGCGACATTGCGCGCGGTTCGCTCGACGATCATTCGTTCGATTCCATCGGCCGAAAGGTCCACTTCGCCTTCCAGTGGAATGATTGCCTGGATCTGGAAAAGATCGGTTCCGGCGAGCGGGCAAACCGAGACCATTCGCTCCATGTTGCCACCGTTGAACTGGTGCCAGGCCTCGCGGTCGAGGCCGGTCAGCGCGACATCCGCCACCATTGCCCGCACGCCCAGAGTCTTACCGGGAAAACCGACGTCGAGAGCCCCCCGCACGAAGCTGCGGCCGCCGTCTGCTCCAATAAGATAGCGGCTGTGGACGACCTCTTCGCCGGCTGGTCCCACCAGGCGCGAAGTAACGCCGTCCTCGCCTTGTTCGAAGCCGACAAGTTCGTATCCGAATTCAACGCGATGGCCGAACTCCGCGAGCCGCTCGCGCATGAGCCGCTCTGTCAGGAACTGCGGGATCATCAGCGCCATGTGATAAGGCTCTGCCGGCGTTGGATCGTCCCGCTCGGCGACGTCCCGTTCGGTATAGGTGCCATCATTTTGATACTCGTGCATCCGGGGATAGGTGCCGCCTGCCGCGACAACCCGGTCGATGATACCCAGATCCTCAAACACTTCCTGGGTTCGCGGTTGGATGCCTTTCCCGCGTGAGCCGGAGAACGGCTGATCCATCCTCTCGATCAGGCGAAACGCCACGCCACGCCGGGCAAGGTCGATAGCAAGTGTGAGGCCGGCGGCGCCGGCACCGCAGATCAGCACTGCGAGAGTGTATTCGTCTTCCATTGCCACCTCCAATGTGTATGATGCACATATCATAAGGAGACGCCGGCGTGTCAACAAAAAAGGTGCATAATACATATATTAAAAAACAGCTGCCCGAGCTGTACCGTTCGCTCATCGACATCGCCAGTCTGATGAACCGCCCTGAGCGCGACGCGCAGATGCTGGAAATGGCCGGACTTACGCTCGAACGAGCACTTTTTCCTCTTCTCGTCATGATCGAGCGACGGGGACCGATCGGCGTCGTGGAACTGGCCGAAGGTGTCGGGCGCGACTACACGACCGTGAGCCGCCAGGTGGCGCGTCTTGAAGCGCTGGAACTCATCGAGCGCCGCTCAGGCTCCGCCGACAAGCGGGTGCGTGAGGCCGTCATCACACCGCGAGGAAAGGAAGCGACGGACGCCGTCGATGTGGCGCGGGAAAAGATGGCGTTGAACCTGTTCCGGGATTGGCCCCGCGAAGACTTCGACGCACTGATCCGGCTTATGCGTATGCTCGCCGATGGCATGAGCAGGCAGCCAGTTACCGGGAAATAGGTGGCTCAAATGGACGTGCCGGCGGGCGAATTGCCGCCAAGAGCTGGCCACCGGCCGATGAACCGCACTTGACGTTGGCCGTTCAGGTCCCGCGTCGATCAGTATCCGAACGTCATACGGTGAACACCGTCTGCTCTTAACCACCTGGCTCACTGCGACGGCCTTGACGGCGATCCGGACTTTGCCCGATCCGGTGATCGGATCGGTAAAATCCGCATAAACCGGCGACTGCCCGAATTCCTGAACGACCAATGCCTTGCGATCCATCTCATAAGTGCATGATGCACATATGAGATGGAGCAGCGCGTCGTTAATAATGTGCATTATACACTTTTCTGTTGACGACCCCCGCCTATCACAGCTATGTGCATACTACACATGATCGAGTGACGGCAAATCCCTGCGGAGCGAATTTGGTCATCCGCGACGCATGTGCGGTCAACAGCAGGGGCTCGCGAGATGAATGTCAACGTACTGACAGCAGGGGGTGGCAAGGAGACGCCAAGACTTGATTGGCGCGTGATGCTGCCGGTGTTCCTGAGCGTCAGCTTCTATGCAGCAAGTGCCGCCGCTGCCTTGCCGATTTTGCCATTCTACCTCAAGGAGATGGGCGGAACGCCGCTCATTTTCGGTATCGTGATCGCCACGGAAGCGCTCACCCAGTTTGTGGCCGCGCCTCTTGTCGGTCAGCTTTCCGATCGCCTGGGGCGTAAGAAAATCCTGCTGGCCACGCAGGCCGCCGCATTTACCAGCTTCCTTTTGCTCGCTCTTGCACAGACGGTGTTGCCAGTTCTGATGGCGCGCATGCTGTTCGGCTTGACGGGCGGGACACTCACCGCCGCAGTCGCCTACGCCGCGGACCACAGCTCCCCTGCCAACCGACGGCAGGCCATAGGCATTCTGAATGCCGCTGTCGGGCTTGGAGGTATCGTCGGAGCGGGGCTGACAGGCTATCTGTCCGACATCTCGCTGACCGTTCCGATTTACGCGGCCATGGCGCTCTCCGCGGCCAGCCTCGCCGTAACAACTATCTGGATCAAGGGCAGCCACGCAGCCTCCAACGGCGTCGATGCGTCAACCCGAAGCGACGCTTCTCTCGAAAAGGTCTCGTTCCGGTCGATCGTCAGTTCTCCCTTGATCCGAGTGCTTGTGATCGTGCTGCTCTGTTACTTCGTTGCCTATGGCATGTATGGCTCGCAGATCGCCAACTACCTTCAAGCGACCTTTGTCGGTGAAGGCAAATCGTTTGGACCGCGCGAGCTTGGCTACATCATGGCCGCGGATGGCGCGATCAACATCATCTTCCAGTTGTTCCTGCTGCAATGGATCGGGCGGTACTTCACGGAACGCCGGCTGATCGTTCTCATATGCGCCATTGTGGCCGTCGGCTACATCACTGTCGGCTTTGCGACCACGCTTCCGGTTCTCGTCCTTGCCATCCTTTGCGTCGGTGTCGGCGACGCACTGGCGCGCCCCACTTTCCTCGCGGCGCTCTCCGTCCATGCCCCGCGGGAGCGGCAGGGGATCGTGCTGGGAACGACCCAATCGCTGCTTGCCGCCACGGAGGCCGTCACTCCCGTAATCGCCGGCTTCCTCATCGGCCGAGCACTCTACGGAGTTTGGACTGGCGTTATCATCGCCTTCGTCGCGATTACCGCAGCGATTGCATGGACAAAGCTTCCGCCCACCGACCCGGAAGTTGAGGGCAGGTGAATCAATAAGCGTGCGGTTGCCGTGAAGATGGCAGCGCTCCTTATCAAACCGGCTCGAAAGAACCCGCTCCATGACAAGACACAACATTTCGGCAAACAGAACCGGCAGGCAGTCAGAAGGAGACACGATGATGGCTTCCGCTGTGAGAGACGTGCTCTTTCGCAACTATCCAAGGGTGCTGGTTGATCGCTTCGTAATCGGGCGATCTATGCGGACATTGATGATTTTCTTGTCCGTCACGCTGGCTCTGTCCGCATGCATGTACACGCCAGAGCGCGCTTCCAACGCCGAGGAGGCCGACCATGCCTTGATCGCGGGCTATGGTGAAATCCGCGCCTACCGCTATTCCCCGCGCAACGAAGCGCTTGCAAGGCATAGCGACTGGATGGTCAAGACCCAGTCCGCAAAGAAAAACATACTGATGATCTCCAGTGGTGGCGGCAGCGGCGCTTTCGGTGTCGGCGTACTCGCGGGGTGGACTACCACTAACACGCGCCCGCGTTTCGATGTCGTCACCGGCGTCAGCACCGGCGCCTTGATTGCCCCATACGCCTTCCTGGGTCCTGCCTACGACAAATTGCTGGTGCATCAATATACCAGCGGTGTCGCCCAGGAACTTGTCGCACTCAACGGTCCCCTCGGTTTGTTTGGCTCAAGTCTGCTCAAAGCCGGGCCGCTCAAAAGACATGTGGAACGATTTATCACGCCACATGTCCTCAACCAGATTGCCGCCGAACACCACGAAGGACGACGGCTGTTTGTTCTCACGACAAACCTCGACACCCAACGCGGCGTGATCTGGAACATGGGGGCCATTGCTGCAAGCGAAAACCCGGATGCGCTGAAGTTGTTTCGAGATGTTATCGTCGCTTCGGCAAGTGTCCCAGGCGTCTTTCCACCGGTCCAGATCCAAGCTGTGTCAAACGGTCGGCAGTTTCAGGAGCTGCATTCGGATGGAGGATCAATTTCCCAGGTTCTGACACCACCTCTTCTCGTGGAAAACGCACTTTTTTCCGAGAGGCAAGTTCAGCGGAACGTCAATTTATACGTGATCGTCAACAACGCGCTCATTCCCGAGTTCGATATCACGCCCAACAGGACGGTGCCCGCCCTGGGCCGAGCATACTCGCTCTTCCTGAAATCTCAGGCGCAAAGCGAATTGACTGCGCTTTACAACCATACCCGCCGCACGGGGGCAAGTTTCCATGTCGCGTCGATCGAGGTCCAGGTTCCCTATTCGATGCTTAATCCGCTCAGCAAGAAGTATATGCAGGCCGTGTACAGATTTGGCTACGAGCAGGCGGCCTCCGGGACATTGTGGAAGGATACGCCGGCCTTTCCGTTACAATTATCGCAGCCTCTTGCACGGTGATTTCCGTCATCACGAGAGTTGCCCGCGTTTGGCAATCTCTCATATGGCGCCTCATCAACCGGTTCGCCGACTGAAGTCGCCAGCCTACAAATGTGTATCATGCACTTTTTGATTTGACATGCCTCCATCCCCTCCCTTTTTCTATGTGTATAATACACATTACAAAGAGCCTCCGATGACAGACGAAGTTGATGCGCAGCGCCCGGCATGGCGAATAGGTGGGCCTGCTTCCGGTCATTGGAGATCGTCACCGTAAATCAGTGGGACGACGCCCGGCGTTTCCGCAGCGCAGCGAGCCTGACTTGGGGAGAGATAGATGCTGAAAAGCAGCCCTGACCGCTATGACGCGATTCCGATCACCATCCATTGGCTTGCCGCCATTCCCATCCTTTTGGCGCTTGGCTCCGGGTTTCAGGCGGGCAATGCTGTCGAGCAGGCCGTCAACGCTGGCTTCCTGCTCATCCACATTCCGGCCGCCATCATCACCTTGCTGCTGACAGCGTTCCGCATCATCTGGTGGTGGTTCATCGACAAAAAGCCGCTCCCGATGCGGGGTATGCCGGGTCGGCAAGAGCGGTTGGCGCGTGGCGTTCACCTCGCGTTCTATGTCGTCGTTCTCGGCATGGTCTTCCGCATACCGCCTGGGTGAAGCGCCTTATACGAAGACCATGAGATGGACCAATCTAGCAAGCAGACACGCTGCAGGTGAAAGGGCTGTGAATACCCTCATTTTCGCCCTACACTGTGCGTCCGAGGGTTGCTTGGGCTGATCGCGGGACGCGTAGAACAGTGCTGCCGGTGGCGCTATACCTGCGAAGGGCCGGATTACCTTCCTTTGGCGCGGGATCGTATCCAGCGTCTCGATGACGTCCTCGCCCAGCTTCGAGAGTCTGGTCGAGCCATAGCACGGGCAGCTCTCGGGTGCGGCGATCATGATGCGCTCGTGCGACAGATGCTCCGGAAATGCCCGCCGATCCGTTCCGGTGACGTGAACCTGGTTTCGTCACAACTCGATGAGGGACGCCAAATAGGAAGCTCCGAAGGGCAGTACTTCGTCGTTGAAATCAAACCAGGCGCTGTGCAGGATGCGGCCATTGTCATCAGGGCCGTTGCCGATCCATCCGTAGCATCCGGGCCGGTCTTCAAGCATGAAGGCGAAGTCCTCGACGATCATCGTCTGCGGCGGATTCGTCTCGACCTTGTTGAACACCGAGGTCGCCGCGATCTCTGCTGACCGCGCAGCGGCCTGCGAATTGATGAGCGTCGGATATTGCTGAGCGTAAGAGACCTTGCATTGCGCCCCAGTCGACAACGCGATGCCTTCCACGACGCGCCGTACGGCGGGCTCCGCTGCTGCCCGAGCGATGGGAGAGAATGCCCTCACAGTGCCTCGAATGGTGACCTTGTTTGGCAGGACGTTATAGGCATCGCCACCGTGAATTTGCGTGGCGCTGACGACGATCGCGTCCAGAGGGTCGGTGTTTCGCGAGGAAATCTGCTGAAGCGCGACGAGGATGTGTCCTGCCGTGAGGATGACGTCGGCTCCCTTGTGCGGCTGTGCCGCATGCATTCCGGTGGACGTCACCTCGGCCTCGAAGGCATCGCCCGACGCCATCATCGGCCCCGCTTTCACGGCGAAGGTTCCGACCTCCATTCCGGGCCAGTTGTGCAACCCGTAAATCTCGTCGCAGCGGAAGTTCTCGAACAGTCCTTCACGGATCATGCGCGCGGCGCCGCCGTCTGCGCCTCCCATCTCTTCGGCAGGTTGGAAGATGAAAACGACCCTGCCTGAGAAATTCCGGGTTTCGGCCAGATAGCGAGCGGCGCCGAGAAGCATCGTTGTGTGCCCGTCATGACCGCAGGCGTGCATAACGCCCGTGTTCTTCGATTGATGCGCGAAATCATTGCGCTCTTCAATCGCAAGCGCATCCATGTCAGCCCTGAGTCCGATGGAGCGTTCACTTTCGCGGTTGCCGTGAAGCACGCCGACAACGCCTGTTCCGCCCACGCCTTCAGTCACGTCGATTCCGTAGGAGCGAAGCTTTTCCGCGACAAAGCTGGCAGTTTCGTGTTCTTGGTAGGAAAGCTCGGGATGGGCATGAAGATGATGCCGCCACCGGGTCATTTCGTCGTGAAATTCGGCGATCCTGTTCTTGACGGGCATCTTCATTCTTTCCGCTTTTGTATGTCGTGATAGGCAAGCCGCAAATGCTCGCCTAGCGTTGCAAGCGCACCGGCCTCGTGGCCATCCCGGCAGGCCTGAAGCAATTTCCGATGTTCGGTCGCCGACTTTTCGGGTCGGACGACGATAGAACTCGCGATCACCTCGGCGAGAGCCGACGCCTTGTTCAATTGCTCGATGGTCCGCAAAAGTGTCTGCCGGTTTGACGGACGATAGAGGGCATGGTGAAATTCCCAGTTCAGTTCCGAAAGCTTCGACGGTTCTCGTTCCGCCTCGGCGGCGTCGAGCGCCATCTCCGCTCTGGCGAAATCAAGCTTGGTGTGGTGTCCAAAGGCGGATTGGAGCGCCAGCGGCTCCAGCAAAAACCGCATGTCAAACAGGTCGTCGACCATTCTTTGATCGAGCTTCGCAACCCTTGCTCCCTTGTAGCCGATCGTCTCGACCAATCCGTCGTCGGCAAGCGATTGGAGAGCGTGCCGCAGTGGTGTTCGACTGATGCTCAGTTGCTCCGACAATGCCTCCTGGCGCAATGGCTGGCCCGGCTGAAATATGCCGTTCAGGATCAGCGTCCTGATTTGGATGGCAGCCGATTCTGCCCGAGTCTCCTCTGTATCCGAAGTCACTATTGTATCCAATACTATCTCTATTAACCAGTGTCAACACCAGGCTCGTTAGCGGATTCGATCGATCAGAAGCGTACGAGTTCGTCGGTCTCTTCTGGATCCCAGCTTGAAAAGACTGCGAGGGCCATCCGCCTCGATCCATCAAAGCCATCGGGGTCGGTACCTTTCGCCAAACTTCCGCTCGATGGCGGAACAGGAGCATTGGTTCAAGGAGGGATCCTCCAGGCTCTATCACCTGCGCGGTCGCAAAGATCGCGCCGGCCCCTCGGTCTAGCAGATCGCTGCAATTCCAGAACGGCTTCGCTGTTGCGGGGACAGGATTCGAACGCGCGACCTCATGGTTATGAGCCATGCGAGCTACCGGACTGTTCTAACCTGCTGAAAAGATGCTGGGCTCGGAACAAAAGGATGGGAGCTTCTGTTTTGTTCGTTGGGCACTTGAATGGAAGGACGTGTTAGATGAAAAACCGCCTGTTGATAGCAGTAGCCGCGATTTCGATGAGCGTTGGATCCTCGTTTGCTGCCTGTCCTGACCAGTCGGCATCAAGCAGTGGCACTGAACAAACCACCGGTATTTCCAAAGACGGCACTCACGCACCGCTCGAGACACCGAAAGCGGAGAATGATGCGAGTAACGCCGTCAAGAAAGACGGTAACACTATGCCGCTCGCGAGCGAAGAGGGCGGTGGCGACAAGAACCTGGCCACGTCTCAGCAGGATGTTGAAGCCCAGCAGCAAGGGGACAAGACCGCCTCTGCAAAGGCTGATGACGAAGCGTGTAAAGATTGAGCCGGGACAGCTCATCGGGCTAGTCAATACCCCCCCTCGCGAGGGCGGGTTCGGGGCCGTGAAGTCGCTCTATTTAGCATCTTCCAGCAGCGCCCGGCGCACCGCATCCGGCTCCCGCTCGAGCACCTTGAGAAGCGCCGCAGGGGGCCGCTGATGCGCCGCTGGCCCTGTTCCCACTTCCGATAACCGGACACGCTCATGCCCATCAGCGGGGCCATCTGCGCCTGTGTCAGCTTCGCCCTTTCGCGCACCTCACGACGATGGAGGGGGCGTGGACGATGGCCAATCCGTCGTCCTTGGCGTGGGCCAGAGCTTCGCCATGGCCGCGGAGTCCCCTGACAGAGTCGATCCGCTCTTCGATTGTTCGACGCCCCTTCTCGAGGCGCACATGCCCGAGAAAGCCAAGCTGCTGCTCGTCCAGTAAGGGGCCGACGCACTTGTCCGGGAGTTGCGCGAGACCTACGCGTCGCGGGGACCAGCAGGTAGGCGCCGAAAGCAGGCTGGCCCTTCGCCTGACCGGTGATGACCTGTCGCGGCACGCCAGCTCACGGTTTGCGGTGAACCGCTGAACGTGGTGTTCAATTCAGGCCAGATGCATACGAGAGAAGAGCTGGAGACGCTCCATTCGAACAATCTCGACTGGTTCCGTGGCCAGTTCCCCGGTTTGCAGGGGGACTTATGCCGACGAACGCACGGGCGAGATCGTGCTGGATATCTACACTCCCGAAGCCGAAGCGGCGAATATCGAGGCTCTAAGGCGGGGAAGCCGAGTCCCGGTTGAGCGCGCCGGACGAGATGAAACTGGGCATTCTTATGTAATTGTTTTCAATATATAATTGATAACGACCAATCAAAGCGACTTCACGAAAACTTCCCACCCGTCGTCCTTGATAGCCTTGTCAACGGAAGCTGTGATGTCCGCACGATTGGTCTTGCGGAGTGAAGCGCGGCCGAAGCCATCGTAACCGAAGCGCTCCATCCCTTCCTTGGCAACAGTTTCGCACCACTCCCGTAGGGTCACCCTGGCTGGCAGCCAACAGGCTCCCGTCAAGTTTATGCCCGTCTGCTGACCGTGAATAATCTTGTTGCGGAAAACGTAGGCTTGATTCACGGCCATCCGCAGTTCCTTGTGTCTATCGCCATCCAGCGAGCAGGCTGCCTGCTTGGTGGTGCGTTCCCGAGCCTCTCTTTGGGCGAAGGATCGTTACCCGTAACGGGCCGAGACGACCGGCGGCTCGGGGCTTGCCTAGAGCCTGACCCGATAGGGACGCGCTCCTATGAATACGTTTATGCGCCAAGTCCCCGGCAGAGCCGTCCCGAAGTCCGACTAGCTATACGCGCTCGCGTATATCATAATTTTATACGCGAATGCGTATATGTCGTCCTCATACGCAAACCCGTATATTGACGCCGCGCCACTTCCTTCAGGCTGCCGAGATCGCGGGCGTCGGTTTGCCGTTGATGCGCACGATCTTCGAAGACCTCGCCGCGCGCGCCGAAAAACAAACCGACGCTGTCATTGCGAGTCTGCCGAAGGACTTTCCAGATCAGCTCGTTACGTCAGTCAGAGCTGCCGTGAAAAGCCGCGCTGGCCTTCTCGCCAATGCCCCAGGGGAGACCGCCGTGCTGAACGCCAGCGGAAACGCCTGACCATGACAGCGGCGCAGCGGCTCACAAGACGCGCATGGACGGGAGCGTTTCTACGCTCGCTGGGCCACGGCCAGGCGCTATCAGGCAGATGCCACTGATCCGAGGGCGGTGTCCCGAGAGGGAACGCAGGGACGAGCGATCTGCGAAGGTTATCGGATGGGCCAATGAGCCCGCTTCGAGTCAATGCAACGTTCGACCTTGTGAAACCCGATACAGCACGATCGCTGCTTGCAGCCATCAGTGCGGACAGATCCTTGAAACCCTCAAGGGAAACACCGCCAAGCTCCGCAAATTACAGATCCCCAGCCTAAGACAAAGACCTGCTCCTTTAAAGGGAATCATCGGTCACTCTGTTTCAGCGTCCGGTTTTTTCGCGCCATTCCGCATATTTCTTCTGGTTCTCTTCCTTCGTCGGCGGATAGAGGCCGATGATCGATGCGCCCGCATTGACCTCTCCAAGGACGAAATCCTCGAAGCTCTCCATGCCGCTGCATTCCTCCGCGATTTCTTCCACCAGATGAGCCGGGATCACCATCACGCCGTCGCCGTCGCCGACCAGCACGTCGCCGGGAAATACGGCCACATCACCGCAGGCGATCGGCACGTTGACGTCGAGCGCTTCATGAAGCGTCAGGTTCGTCGGCGCTGAAGGCCCTGCGCAATAGGCCGGCATATCCAGCGCGCCTATGCCCGCGACGTCACGAAACCCGCCATCGGACACAACGCCGGCCGCGCCGCGCAACGCCAGCCTCGTGATCAGGATTGAACCGGCGGTTGCCGCACGCGCATCCTTGCGCGCATCCATCACCAGCACCCAGCCGGGAGGGCACGTTTCCATCGCGACACGCTGCGGATGATCGGCATTGCGAAAGACGGTGAGCGGATTGCGGTCTTCGCGGGCCGGAATATAGCGTAGGGTGAACGCTTGCCCGACCATGCTGGAGGGTTTGGGCGACACCTGCCTCGCTCCCTGAATGAACTGGTTGCGGAGACCACGCTTGTAGAGCGCCGTGGCCACCGAAGCAGTCGAGACTTTTGACAATTTGGCGCGGGTTTCGTCGGAGAGGATGTAGTCGGTCATCAAGTGTCCCTCAAATCAGCGTGTTGTCGGACAGAAAGCGGTTCAGGCGCTCCCCCTGATTGTCTGTGAGTGGCCATGCCGAAGGTGGCCGTGTCGGGCCGCAGTCCAGCCCCTGGGCGATCAGGGCGGACTTGACGCCGGTGACGTTTGTGCCTGCCATTTCCTCAGCGCGGATTTCTTCGAAAACCTTCATTCCGGCGATCAATGCATTGGCCTGCGCATAATCCCCCGCCTCCAGAGCTGAATGGATCGCGACGGAACGCTCGGGCCACACATTGATCAGGCCTGACGTGAAGCCTCTGGCTCCTACCGCATAGAAGGCGGGCGCCCACACTTCGGCAAGACCGCCGACCCATACGATCGACGGATCGCAAGCTGCGCGAGCCTCCGCTAGACTTTGCGGGTTGGGCGTCGCCCATTTGACGCCTGCCACGCCGGGCAGCGCGCACAAATCGACAATAGCGCCCGTGCCGATGGCATCGTTTCGCAGGTAGAGCATCATCGGCAGCCCGCCGGACGCGTCGCTCAGCGCGCGCAAATAATCGACGATGCCGCGCGGTGCGACGAAAGGGTCAGGCGGCTGGTGGACCATCAACGCGGCAGCGCCCGCCTCGGCCGACACCCGCGCCAGCCGTTCGGCGTCACGAATGCCACGTCCCACACCGGCGATGACGGGCGCGCGTCCATCGACCATCGTCACCACATCCTGCACCATCCGGCAGGCCTCGTCGGTGGTCAGCGCATAGAACTCGCCGGTGTTGCCGTTGACGACAGTCAGGTGCACGCCAGCCGCGAGCGCCCTGTCGATGATCGGCTGCAATTTCTGCGGCGCGATATCGCCAGCCTCGTCATAGGGAGTGACAAGAATTCCGGAGATTCCGGTCAGCGCGCGGGAAAGGGTGAATGTCATGATATGGAGCCTCAGAAAATGTCCGGTTCGCCGGCAGTGCGGCCAAAGTCACGCTCGAGGAAATCGAAGTCGCAGCCTTTGTCGGCCTGCGTGACATGCTTGGAAAACATCCAGCCCCAACCACGCTGGAACCTCGGCTCCGGCGCCTGCCATTCGCTGCGGCGGCGCTCCAGTTCGGCATCCTCCACGAGCATGTCGAGCCGCCGTGCCGGAAGGTCCAGACGAATGATGTCACCGTTTTGCAGAAGCGCGAGCGGACCGCCTACATAAGCCTCCGGCGCGACGTGAAGAACGCAGGCGCCGTAGGACGTGCCGGACATGCGCGCATCGGAAATGCGCAGCATGTCGCGGTGCCCCTGTTTGATCAGAGCCTTGGGGATCGGAAGCATGCCCCATTCGGGGAACCCCGGCCCCCCCTGCGGACCCGCATTGCGCAGCACCAGAACGTGGTCGGGCGAGACGTCGAGATTTTCGTCGTCAATGGCTTTCTTCATGTCCGGGTAACTGTCGAAGACCATCGCCGGCCCCTCGTGGACATGATATTTCCCATCGCACGCGGCTGGCTTGATCACGGCGCCGGAGGGGCACAGGTTCCCGCGCAGCACCGCCAGCGAACCTTCATTGTAGACCGGGTTGGAAAGGGGGCGGATGACGTCGTCGTTCCAGACCTTCGCCCCTTCCAAATTCTCGCCCATCGTCCTGCCGGTGACCGTCATGGCATCCAGCGAAAGCCGGTCGCTGATCTGCGCCATCAGCGCCCGCAGGCCTCCCGCATAGTGAAAGTCCTCCATCAGATAGTCCTTGCCGGAGGGGCGCACATTGGCGATCAGCGGCGTCACGCGGCCAAGCGCGTCCAGATCGTCCAGCGTCAGGTTGACGCCTGCGCGCCGGGCCATCGCGATCAGGTGCACGACCGCGTTGGTGGAGCAGCCGGTCGCCATCGCGACGATCGCGGCATTGCGCACCGAAGCCTCGGTGACAATCAAATCCGGCGTCAGATCCTCCCACACCATGTCGACGATCCGGCGGCCACAATGGGACGCCATGCGCTGATGGCCGGAATCCACTGCGGGTATGGATGAGGCGCCCGGCAGCGTCAGCCCCATCGCATCGGCAATCGCCGTCATGGTGCTGGCCGTGCCCATGGTCATGCATACGCCTGCCGAACGCGCGATACCGCCCTGGACGCCGGTCCATTCCGCATCGGAAATGTTACCAGCGCGTCGCTCATCCCAGTATTTCCAGGCATCCGACCCCGACCCAAGATGCTGCCCGGCATAGTTGCCGCGCAGCATCGGACCGGCAGGGAGATAGATCATCGGAACGCCGACGGTAATCGCGCCCATGACGAGGCCGGGAGTGGTCTTGTCGCAACCGCCCATGAGGACGACACCGTCAAGCGGGTGAGACCGGATAGTCTCTTCTGTCTCCATCGCCAGCAAATTGCGATAGAGCATCGAGGTCGGTTTGGTGAAACTCTCGTCCACGGACAGGGACGGTATTTCGACGGGAAAGCCCCCCGCCATCTGGACCCCGCGCCGCACATCCTTGGCCCGCTCGCGGAAATGGGAGTGGCAACTGTTGAGTTCGGACCAGGTGTTGAGAATGCCGATGACCGGCTTTCCCATGAACTCTTCTTCCGAATACCCCAGTTGCATCATGCGCGAGCGATGGCCGAAGCTGCGCAGATCGTCGGGTGCGAACCAGCGCGCCGAGCGCAGGGTTTCAGGTGTTTTTCTTTTCAGGTTCGCCATTGTGCCTCCATGGGCTGGCATGCGTATGATTACAAAGAAAAAGCGGCTTGCTTCAAAGGCGCGGCGAGGCGCGCGCGGAACGCACGCCGGACCAAATCTGCCAACCGATCGACAGCAATGCCAAACCGAGAAATGCGCCCGATATCGGGTTCGTCATGAAACCGGTGAAGTCGCCCTGCGAAAGCTGTAGAGCCCGGCGGAAATTGGTTTCGGCCATCGGACCCAGAATGAAGCCGATGATAAACGGCGCCGTGGGAATGCCGCCTTTGACAAAGGCATAGCCGACGACCCCAAAGCCCAGAACCGTCCAGACATCGAAGACGCGATTGGACAACCCGAAAGCGCCGACCGCGCACAGGACCAGAATAACCGGCAGGAGGATGTGCCTGGGGATAGCCAGAAGCTTCACGAAGACTCTCAGGCCATAGAACTCGATAATCAGCATCAGGAACGCCGATACCAAGAGCGCGGCAAAGATCGTGTAGACCAGCGGCCCCTGAGTGATGAACAGCATCGGTCCCGGCTGAATGCCGTGAATCATCAGCCCACCCAGAAGGATGGCAGTTACAGCATCTCCGGGAATTCCCAGAGTCAGCAGCGGGATCATCGCACCGCCGATTCCGGCATTGTTCGCCGTCTCCGGCGCAACGACACCCTCGATCGACCCCTTGCCGAATTGCTCGGGCGTCTTGGAACGGTTTCGGGCAACGATATAGGCGAGGATATTGGACGTGCCCGCACCGATCCCCGGCAGGATGCCGATACCAATACCAATAAAGGAAGAGCGAAACGCATTCGGCAACTGGCCGACGAACTCCTTCATGGAGAAGCCAAAGCCGCGGATACCCTTCATCACCGGGGCCGTCACAGTCATATTGTGTCCTGCGCGGCCGGCCTCCGCGACCTTGATCACCTCGGCAATGGCAAACATGCCGACCAGAACGGTCAGGATGGAAAAGCCCGCATTCAGTTCCACGACGTCAAACGTAAACCGCCTGGTCGCATCGACCGGCGCAATGCCCACGGTCGAGACCGCAAAGCCGACGACGCCGGAAAATATCCCCTTCACCATCGATCCCGTCGACAAGGTCGCAATCAATGTCAGGGAGAAGATCGCAATCGCGAAATATTCATGAGGACCGAAGGAAAGGGCGACACGTGCCAGCGATGGGGCAATGAACATCAACGCACCAATGGAAAGCACGGTGCCGATGAAGGAAAAGACTATGCCGATTCCAAGCGCCTTCGCGCCCTCGCCCTTCTCCATCATCGGGCCGCCATCGAAGGTGGTCGCGATGGAGGACGGCGTACCTGGGATTTTCAACAGGATGGCGGAGATGAGGCCGCCCGACGTCGCGCCGACAAAAAGCGCCACCAGAAGCGCCATGCCTTCCGCGGGGCCTAGACCGTAGGTCATCGGCAGGCACAGCGCGATCGCCATGACGGCGGTCAACCCCGGAATTGCGCCGAAGATGATCCCGACGACCACACCCAGCGTGATGAGAAGGAAGACGTGCGGAGCAAAGACGTTGCTCAGACCGATGAGAAAGAGATCCATCGTGTTTCAACTCCCTCAGCGGAGGTAAGGCGTTAGCGGACCGGCCGGCAGCATGAGGCCGAAACCGTACCGGAACAGCAGGAAGACGAACGTCGCGATCAACACCGCGAGCACTGCATGCAGAACATGCGGAACAGGCTTGCCGGCGGGACTCAGGATCGAGAATTGCAGGAACAGGTACAGCGCCGCCGCAACCGGGAAGCTGAGCGGGCGCATCAGGGCGGTGAACCCGGCGATCAGGCAAAGACTGACCACAACGCTGAGATAGTCGGGCTTTGCGCCCTCGGGAATGTCCGGGTCTTCCGAGTCGGCCGCGAGCGTCGCTTTCGCTATCTCGTCTTGCGAGGCTGCGTCGGCCGGCTCGGGCGACCGCCTCCAGGAGGCCATGACCTGCAGCAACCCCAGCACGATCATGAGGATCGCCAGCGCGTAGGGAAAGAAGGCTGCGTCAATCGCGCCGCGGCGCGGAAGCCCGGTCGTCACGTAGAAATAGGCAATGCCTGCCGCCAGCATGCATGCGCCGACGACGATTCCCTTGGTGCGGGTCTCGGACATTGGTCGCTCCGATTGGTCTAGGTGAGGACGCGCATGACCATGCGCGTCCATTGTCTTCCAGCGAGAATCAGCGCGCGGACTGCAACGCTTCGCGATACTGCATGTAGTTCTCGCGGAGTTCCCCCAGACGCTCCTGGGCTTCGGCGCGGCTGTAGTAGGCTACCGGCTGGCGGAAGCCCTGCTCGAGATCCCTGGCGTATTCAGGGATCTCCGCGATCTCGGCCGCAATCTCGTCCATGCGGTCGACGATGGCCTGATCAGTGCCTTTCGGAAACGCGATGATGTAGGGGTTGTTCATCACGAACTTGATGTCCTGCTCGACGAAGGTCGGAATATCGCCGAGAAGCGGGTTGCGCTCCTCATTGGGCTGGCCGAGCACGTTCATGGCGCCCGACGTGTGATAATCCTGCACCGCACCGTAGGCGATGCCGCCGACATGGATGCGGCCGCCCAGCAGGGAGGCGATCTTCTCGGCTGCCGAACCCGTATCGACGATGCGCATCTGCGCCCCGGTTTCCTGCGTGAACAGCAGGCCCTGGAGATGCGAGTAGCCGCCCAGCTCGGTGCCGTAGATCACGGCGTCCGGATCTTCCTGGGTCTTTGCGAGAAGGTCGGCAACGCTGGCGATGCCGGATTGCTCGCTGGTCACGAAGACGGCGCCCTGATCAACAGCCGGAATGCAGCAGATTTCGAAATCCCCGATGCCATAGTCGGCCAGGCCCGAAACCTCTGTGACGATCATGTGGCCGGTGTGCCCGAACAGCATCGTATAGCCGTCCGTTTCCGCGTCGCGCACCGCCGAGGTCGCGATTGTAGCGCCACCGCCCGGCATGTTCGTGATGACCATCGGCGAGCCCGTCACCTGCTCGAAATAGCGGGCGAAAGCACGGGCATTGAAGTCGGTGTCGCCGCCGGGGCTCGCCCCGATGATGACATTGATCGTACGCGCCGGCCATTCGGCCTGCGCCATTGCCGAACCGGACAGCATCGCCACAAGCGAGGCGGACATAGCCAGTGTGATTGCCTTCATAAATCTCTCCTCCCTGAAGCGCGCGCTTGCTGAGCACGCCAGAGATGCACTAATATATTTGTGCATCCTTGACAACCTCCCCGCTACGCCGATCTGTCAAATCGTGCGAAGTCGAGATATTGCCGGATGACGAACGACGGATAGCAAATGGCCAGACGCCGCACCTTGACGGACGAGATTTATGACGAACTGCGCCGGCAGATCGTCGATGTCGAGCTTTTGCCGGGTACCGTTCTCCCCGAAAAATCCATCTGCGAACAGTTCGGCGTCAGTCGTACGCCGCTGCGCGAGGCGATCCTGCTGCTTGTGCAAAGCGGGCTGGTGGTGGTGGCCCCGCAATTCGCCACGTTTGTAGCGCCGCTCGATCCGGCGGCGGTTCGAGAGGCGCATTTCCTGCGCAACAATCTCGAACCGGCGGCCCTGCGCCTTTTGTGCAGTGGTCCCTTCATCGACCTGTCCAGCCTGCGCGCCGTGGTGCTCGAACAGCGTCTTCTGCTCGCGCGAGAGGAATTCTCCGCATTCCTGCCGCTCGATGACCAGTTCCACCGATTGATTTTCGAACTCGCCGGGTTGAGCGGTGTCTGGTCGATCATCCACACCAAGAAAGCCCATCTCGACCGCGTGCGGCATCTGCAAGCCCCGCAGAAAGGAAAGATTCCTCTGCTTATCGAGCAGCATGAAGCTATACTGGATGCCCTGGAGCGGCGCGATGCCGAGGCCGCCGAAGCGATGCTGCGCACCCATATTTCGGGAGCGATCGCCTATATGAGCCAGTTGGAAGAGCTGCGTCCCGAGCTCTTCAGGATTCCCGACGGGCGCGGTCGTGTGTCAATCCGGAATAGCCCGAAATGACAGGTGCGTTTCGCCGGCTATTCCGCTAGCACGGAAGTCGGCCATGTGGACGCGGAGTGTTTTGATGCCATTCGGGACTGCTTCGCCGCATCACGCCGCGCTCGAACTCAGCGTGCAGATGCGGCAGCGTATCGTGTCACTCGAATTGGCGCCCGGCAGCATCCTTTCCCGCAAGGCGTTGCAGGACTATTACGGGGTCAGTTCCACGCCGGTTCGCGACATGCTGCTCAAGCTCCAGGAAGACGGGCTTGTCGAAATGGTCCCGCAATCACGAACCATCGTCAGCCTGATCGATCTGGATCAGGCCCGCGAAGCGCATTTCCTGCGCAATTCCGTCGAGCGCGCGATCGTGGTGCAATTGGCGAAGCGTCCCGATCCGCTCCTCATAGCCGCGCTGGAGAACATCGTGGCTCTACAGGAACAGCACGCAGGGTCGAATTTGACGGCCTTCGCCACGCTTGACCAGAAATTCCACCGGGAGCTGTTCGTCTCCGCGGGCATGATGCGCCTCCACGCCGTGATACGCCGCGAAAGCATGCACATCGATCGGATCCGGGCACTTCACCTTCCGGTTGGCGACAAGGTGATACAAATCCTGTCCGACCATCGCCGGATCGTCGACCGCCTCAAGGCCGCAGACCCCGAAGGCGCAGCCGACGCCCTCACCGGGCACCTGTCCCAGTCCATAGCCATTGCACAGGATCTTCAAGACAAAATGCCTGCCTACTTCCGCAACCGGGGTGTCTAAGAATGCCTAGCAAACGGTTGTGTCGCCGCCAAATGACGTCAACCAAGATTCACTCCTGGATGTGTTGCCGACCAGCGGGTTCACCTTCAGCACCCTCAGCCGCTTCCAGACGGAGCCATCATGGATACGTTTGTGCATGCCGACGACGTCGAAGGCGAGTTCGTAGGCAGCGTCGAGTTCCCTACGGTTGATCGGCCAGCCACAGTCGGACACCCCCAGTCGCAACTTTCGAGAACGATGGGATCGAGGGGCACGAGTTGCCCTCCCCATGCCGTCGTCGTGCCGCCGAGGGTTCGGAACCGGCCCTGATGCAGCCCCCTTCATGTCGTTACCCGTGGAGACGGCTTGCAAAGAACGCCTGGCTATCATCCGTCAGGTCGTGATTGCCTGCTTCGAACAGCAGAGCCCGTTTGCCGGCCCGGGCCAAATCAACCGCCAATGCAAGGTCGACCGCGCCGGCACCGACCACGATCACATCGGGATCTCGGGGAAACTGGGTTTCGTTCTGAAAATCGGTGAGCATTTCAAGTCCAGTCACCGGCAAGATCACAACAGTCTGCGGTGCAACCATGGGGGAAGTTGAGCGACTGGAAACGGCACGGAAAGCGCCGGGTAGACGGTATACGCTTCCGGTGGCTAATTGGGCTCTACGGACATGAATGGCGGCAGATCGGCAGCCAGGACGGGCAAAGCCACATTGCTAGAGTTAAGCAAGCTGGACTCCTCAATTGCCGGTGATCGCCACCCACACATTTGATTTGTTGCATTCACGCTGCACTGCAAAAAAAATTATCCAGTAAATTGTGCGACTTGGCGAGATGGACGAGTAAACCTCCTTCATCAGCGCTCTTCTGTGCCGTCACCCGCAATGGCGCGAGCGGCACAGTCGATCCGTTCGATCGTCTCGATCGCGGGTACCAAAAGCCCAGCATTCACGAAGAGTGGCGACACTAAAAACCGCCTCGCCGCATCGACGCCGGACATAGCTGAAGCGCGTAGCCATGCCGATATGCACAAGCCTACGCAGTCCATTCTCCAGGCGATCCAGCCCCGATTGGCATCGGCCAACTTGATCCACGACAAAGCCGGGCCGCTCTTATACCGAGGCCTATTCGGGCTCACTCACGCATCAATCAACGAGCGCGAGATCGAGGATTTTAATCGCTTCGCTTAATTCTTCGTCGGATATGACGAGTGGTGCGAGGAATCGCACCACATTGCGGTGGACGCCGCATTTGATGATCAACAGACCGCCCTCGCGTGCCCGGTCGACGACGCGTTGCGCGCGGTCCGGGTCGGGTTCTTTGCCCCCCGAAACGACGAACTCGATCGCCTGCATGAAGCCGCGGCCGCGAACATCGCCGATCCCGTCGTGCTTCGCCTGCATGTCGAGCAGCGCCCGTCGCAATTCGCGACCCAGCCGTTCGGCCCGGTCGCACAGATCGTCTTGCTGGAAGACATCCAGAACGGCATGCGCGGCCGCGCATGCAACGGCGTTGCCGCCGTACGTACCGCCAAGTCCGCCCGGCGTCGGCGCGTCCATGATATCCGACCGCCCGACGACGCCTGACAAGGGGAATCCACCAGCCAGGCTTTTCGCAACCGTGACCAGATCCGGCCGGACTCCGGAGTGCTCGAAGCCGAACATCTTGCCGGTCCGGCCGAAGCCGGTCTGGATTTCGTCCATAATCAACACAATGCCATGGCGATCCGCGAGTTCACGCAGCCCCTGCATGAAGGCGTCGGGTGCCGGCAGAAACCCTCCGTCTCCCTGGACGGGCTCGACGATGATCGCGGCGACGCGGTCGGGCGCGATTTCAGTCGCCAGCAGGGTGTTGACGGAATCGAGTGCGGCCTGCACCGACACGCCACGGAATTCGTCCGGATAATCCGCGTGATAAATTTCGCCCGGAAACGGGCCGAAATTCTGTTTGTAAGGCTGCGCGAAGCCGGTCAGGGTGACACCGAGTAGGGTGCGCCCGTGGAAGCCGCCCCGGAACGCTATGACGCCCGGCCGCCCCGTGTGGCTCCTTGCGATCTTGATCGCGTTCTCCACCGCCTCCGCACCGGTGGTCAAAAACACCGTCTTATAGGCTTCGGTGCCCCCGATGAGACGGTTCAGCCGTTCGGCCAGCGAAATGTAGACGCCATAGGCTGCGACCTGGAAGGCCATGTGCGAGATCGATTCGAGCTGGGCGCGAACGGCAGCGACGACTTTCGGATGGTTGTGGCCGACGTTCAGGACACCAATGCCGCCGACGAAATCGAGATAGCGCTTTCCTGTCACGTCCCAGACGACGCCGGCGGCGCCCCTGTCGACCACCACCGGATGCGCGGTCAAAATCCCGCGCGGAACGTTCCTTTCCCTCATTGCCAGCAGGTGTTCGCCGCCGCTTGGATTCGCAGTCATTTCAGCACCTCAGATGTCGGGTTGGTATGCCATCAAGCTACGTCCGCCCTCACGGAAGTATCGCTCGTATCGCTCCCCTCATCAGCAGATCGGGCTGTATTCTGTGCGCGAATTGGCACCCACTGCCACGTAGAGACTGCAACCGGAGGCCTCAGACACCGCATCCGCCATCCGGCATAAAATGCCGCGGTGGCCCGCTGAACGGCACGGGATATGCCTGATCGACGTCCAATCGATGCGACTTTATCGTCACAATCGATATGATCGCTGCCATCGAAATTGGAATTCGCTCCGCTCAACTTTGGCGGGCTGCCGGAAACGGAGCGGTTCCTATGGGCAAAACGGGCCCTCGCCCGGACAAAAGGATACGGCAATGAAACTCACAGACTTCAAGGCGCTTACCTTCGATTGTTACGGCACCCTGATCGACTGGGAATCGGGGATGTTCGAGGGATTGAAGCCTTTGACGTCGCGGGTCGACCGGCAACTCGATCGCGATACCGTGCTCGAGGCGCACGCCCGCCACGAATCAAGCCAGCAAGCGCAGACGCCTGCCAAGAACTACAGCGAACTGCTGTCGATCGTATACAAGCGGCTGGCGGAGGAATGGGGGGTAAGCGCCACCGAGGATGAGTGTGCTGCATATGGCAGGTCCATCAAGGACTGGCCCGCGTTCAGCGACTCGGCGGGCGCGCTGCAGTATCTCAAGAAGCATTTCAAGCTGGTGATCCTTTCGAACGTCGACAACCGCAGCTTCGAGGCGAGTAAGCAAAAGCTCGGCGTCGAATTCGACGCGGTCTATACCGCCGAGGACTGCGGCTCGTACAAGCCGTCGGACCGCAACTTCGAGTACATGCTTCAGAAACTGCGCACGATCGGCGTAGAGCGCCAGGAAATCCTGCACACCGCCGAGAGCATGTTCCACGACCATGCGCCCGCCAACAGGCACGGACTGAAATCCTGCTGGATTTATCGCCGCCATGAGCAGACAGGCTTCGGCGCGACGATGGACCCCGGTGAAATGCCTCGTTACGATTTTCGCTTTAACAGCATGGCCGAACTGGTGAAAGCTCATCAGGAGACGCTTCGCGCATAAGCGAATTCAAGAGGAACAAGTCAAAATGGTTGGGATGCCTAAGCTGGACAGGATCGACATCAACATTTTGGCTCAGCTTCAGGGCAACTCCAGAATCAGCAACGTCGAACTCGCCGACGCGGTCGGGCTGTCCCCCAGCCCGTGCCTGGCGCGCGTCAAGAGGCTCGAGAGATCGGGATACATATCGAGCTTCAACGCGACGTTGAACATGGCCAAACTCGTCGACCACATGACAGTGTTCACCGAGGTCACGCTCGACGATCACAAGCGCAACGACTTCATCAAGTTCGAAGCGGAAATCCGACGGTACGAGGCTCTGCAGGAGTGCCACCTGGTGAGTGGTGGTTATGATTACCTGCTGAAGTTTCTCATCCCCTCCATCAGCGCCTATCAGGAAATGATGGAAGGAATTCTCGAACGGAACATCGGCGTGGAGAAGTACTTCAGTTATGTCGTCATCAAGACGATAATCCAGCGGGAACACGTTCCGTTGAAGTTTCTGCTCGGCTCGGAGTGAACGACCGGCGGCCGGTCTGTCGCAAGCAGACTTGGTCTAAAACACCCGGTTGCCGACGACGGTCTCGCCGAGCGGCGACAGGATCATGACCTCGTCCGGGGCGCTCGCTGCCCTAGGATCAGCACTTCCGACTGGAAGCCAGCGATGTTCCGCGGCGCCAGGTTGACGACGCGGCCGACATGTATCGCCACCTTCGAAACTTCGCCATAGGCAATCGTGTTTTCGGACAAAGCTCTGCTCCCTGATGTTCGAGGTCCGCGCAAAATATGTCGCACGCGCGGCATACGACACCGTTTCGGTGGCTTGAAACGGATCGTTGCAACGCGGACCTCCGATGTTCGGCATAATCTGCGGCGATCAAAGCGCGATCCTTCGGAGCGAACATGGAGATTTGAAGCGACATGGCTTTGACGTTGCGGGATCAGACCTTATTCATCGAAACGAATACCATTGCCGGGGGATGGGTTCCCGCAGACGACGGCTCGACGATCGAGGTCGTCAACCCGGCAAGCGGCGACGTTATCGGTACGGTGCCGAACAGCGGCGCGGTCGAAACGGAGCGAGCGATCGCGGCCGCCGCCGAGGCGTTCAAGACGTGGCGGACAGTGCCGGCGGCGCAGCGTGCCACGCTCCTGCACGCATGGCACGACCTCCTGCTGCAACATCAGGACGACCTCGCCGCGATCATGACCGCTGAACAAGGCAAGCCATTGCACGAGTCGCGCGGCGAGATCGCCTACGGCGCTTCCTTTATCAAATGGTTCGCCGAGGAGGCCAAACGCGTCTACGGCGAGACCATCCCGGCTGCGACAGCCGACAAGCGGATTTTGGTGCAGAAGCAACCGATAGGTGTCGTCGCAGCAATAACGCCGTGGAACTTCCCCACCGCGATGATCACCCGCAAAGCCGCGCCCGCCCTCGCCGCTGGCTGCACCATCGTCATCAAGCCGTCCGAACTCACGCCATACTCCGCGCTGGCCCTGGCTCTGCTCGCGGAGCGGGCCGGAATCCCGAAAGGCGTCGTCAACGTCGTCACCGGCAAGCCGGCGGCGATCGGCGAAGCGATGACCCGGAGCGACGCGGTGAGGAAGCTCACATTCACCGGGTCGACCGCGGTCGGCAAGCTCTTGATGCAGCAATGCGCCGGGACAGTGAAAAAAGTGGGTCTCGAACTGGGCGGAAACGCGCCGTTTATCATCTTCGCCGACGCCGACCTCGATCAGGCGATCGAAGGGGTCATGACCAGCAAGTTCCGCAATGGCGGACAGACATGCGTCTGCGCCAACAGGATCCTCGTCCATGAAGACGTCGCGGACGATTTTGCCGTCAAACTCACGCAACGTGCGGCCGCCTTGGTCGTCGGCGACGGGCGCGAAGCGGATACGGAGATCGGGCCCATGATCAACGAAGCGGCCATCGCCAAGATCCAGCGGCACATCGAGGACGCGCTGGCCAAAGGGGCAAAGGTGCTGACGGGTGGCAAAGCGCGCGGCGGCCTCTACTTCGACCCGACCGTACTGATGGGCGCTACACCCGACATGGCCGTTGCGCGCGAAGAGACGTTCGGGCCCGTCGCCCCGATCTTCCGGTTCGCCTCCGACGACGAAGCGGTCGCCATGGCGAACGACACCCCCTTCGGTCTCGCTGCCTATATCTACACGCGCGACATGGGCCGCTGTTTCAAGGTTTCAGACGAGCTGGAATTCGGCATGGTCGGCATTAATTCGGGTTCGGTCTCAACCGAAGTCGCCCCATTCGGCGGCGTCAAGGAATCCGGACTGGGCCGTGAGGGATCGCGTCACGGCATCAACGAGTTCCTTGAAATGAAGACGCTTCATTTCGCGAATGTCGGCTGACGGGTTAGTGTCCCGCCAAAGGTCCACACGGGAGCGCGCAATGGAGCGTCGGATCGAACCCACCCGATCACTCCGGAAGCCGGGACCGACCGACACGTTGCTGGCGGTGATCTATTGCATCGCTGTTTTTGGGGCGGTGCTCATTGTCGCGCTAGCGATGCGATAGCTGCCGGGCGGACCTGACGTCCACGAAAAGACGCCGACCGGTTTGCAGGTCGGCGTCTTCGTTTCGAGGCGATCGATTACAGCTTGTTGTAGACAATCGTGGTCTGACCGTACGAATAGTTCAATGTCTCGCCATCTTCCGAGAGCTCATACGTGGCGGCGAGAGATTCCTCGCCATGCCGCAATACGCGAAGGTCAAGCGAACGCTCGTCGGTCGCCGTGAGTTCTATTGTGTTGTACGGTATCGACCCGGCCCGTATGTGGTACTCGATCCCCGGTGTTCCGTCGGTCTGCGCGGCCCAGTGCCCCATCGAGAAATTGCCGTTGGACGGCCACGTCATGAACGTGACGAGCACTTTGCCTTCCTCGGTGAACTGGAACGTCCTGAGCGCCCGCAGCGGAGCGTTGCCCTCGAAGCTCGATTGATCGAGATCGGCCTCCCAAACACCAAGAAACTCCTTGGCGATCAATTCGCGCGCGTCGCGGTACCCTTCGTCGCTGGCATGCGCGAAGCCTGCCGGCAACAGGTGGGCCGCCGCAATGGCGACGATGGCAATTGAAGTCTTCAACATGTCGATTTCCCTCTTTCGCTGATAGCGGATGCCTCAGATTTGCTCGTAGAATCCGAAGCTGCTCTGTTCGAGCTCGCGTATGGCCCGAAAAGCCTGGTCAATCGCGGTTCCGGCGGTGCTGACACCCCCCGCATCCGCATTGGCGATGGTGATACGTCCGAAGGGCCGTCGCGCCAGGATGGTCGGCGATTCCTCCGCTTCCCGGTCCTGGGCGAACAGCGTATTCCGGCCGGTAGTGAAACCGTGCGGCCATCTATTGACGGTGATTGCGAGGATGTCGCGAGCCGGGTCGAACGACGTGCCGGACAATGCAGCGACGGATTGCTCGCGAACGTGACGCTCGAACGTTTCGAACGGTGCGTCGAGAAGACCGAAACGGATCATTCTGAACTGGTCGTCCATATGGGTGCCTGGCGGAGGGACGCCCTCGCCGAGCAATCCCTCGACCATGAACGGGTTGGAGGCGATGCCTGAATTGATGCCCGTGTTAAACGAGACGACGATGGGCTGCGACGGGTCTGTGGAAGGCGTCAGGTCGCCAAAATAGCGTGGACTCGTCAACGCCATGCGTCCGTAGAAAGTGCTTGGGAAGGTGACGCTGTTGGTTTTCAGTTGCTCGAACGGCTCCCAGTTGCGGAACAACACGTTCGTCATCTGGTTGGCGGCGCGGACCGCCTGGTGGAGCGCGTCCTTCTGTGGCTGCGGGAGCTCGGGAAGGATGTGGGGGATGACGTTGTTCATACATGCGAGAACGACATTGTTGCCGCGCACGCGCTTCAGCTTCCCGTCATTGATGTAGGTGACCCCTATCTCGCCGTCGTCGGGACGGAAAATGGCGCGGTCCTTCCCTGACGGCTCGACCTTCACGACGATGCTGCTGAGCCTGATCCTTACCTTCGCACCATCGCGATCCAGCGTCCGGTAATCGACGCGCTGCGTCTGCACGTCGGTTGGACCGCCCTCCGGCAAAGCCTCAGGAATGAGAGCCCGCACCAGCAGTCTGGCAACGTCGCTGTTTCCTGCCGGAAGGCTGTAATCGTCCGACGTGATCTCTTCAGCCTCCGGCGAGCCCCACGGACGTTCCAGCCCGAGCCCGTCAAATCCCGGACGGCGGCGGAAGAATGCGAACCAGGCGCTCCCCATATCCGGCCCCAGGCACCAGACACCGCCGATGATCGGCACGACATCGGGATGAACCTTCGCGACGTCCAGAAGGTAATCCCGGTAGCTGATCGACCGCAGCTTGGCGATCTTCTCATCCGTCGACATGCCCGGAAGGTAGTCGACCGAACCGTGGATCAGGCGCATCAAATCCTGCCCGACCTGATCCGGGAACGGGGTTCTGGCGAGAAATTCCTCTGTCGGATTCTGCGGCGTCCCGCCTGCTACAAGGCGGTCCTCGCCATAAACGTCGCCACGGAAGAACGTCGAGGGGGCCATCCCCAGGCCTTTATAGAGGTCGCGGTCGACCCGGTCAGCCTCGTGACCCTTGGCGATCCCGAGATCCGACAGGACGGTTTTCGCCTCGTTGGTCCAATAGGACGGGCCGACGAGGTAGGACGACCCTCCGTTCGCCATGAGAATCTTGCCCTCATGTTCGAATTCGTTTCGCTTCGCGTGCCCGCCGAAATCGTCATGATTATCGATGATGAGGATCTTGGCGTCGTTCCCGAACCGCTTGCGAAAGAAGTGGGCGGACGCCAGGCCGCTGAGCCCGCCACCGACAACGACCAGATCGTAAAGTTCATCCGTGTTCTCGGGCGCACCGAACGTCGCGCCGTCGCGAAGGTCGTGCGCCGCCTCGAACGAGCCGGGATGCATGCCACGCATCCCGGTCCGCATCGGCGGATAGGTCTCACCGGTCGCGGGAGACGAAGCCGACGCGTGGGCGGATCCACCGGACGCCAGCATCGACGACGACGCCGCGGCAACGGCGACGCCCTGAATGAAATTTCGCCGGGTGATGGTCGTGGCCATCCCCAGATCCTTATCCTCACGATTCATGATGATTCCCCTTTTGGCTGCAGATGCGCCGTGCATGTTACCAAAGGGAAACGATCGATTATTCCAAGATGAGGCCCCTGTTTGCCATAGCCTGCGGCAGTCCGCCGCATTTTGCCGGCATTATTCCAAATCAGCCGCCGCCCCTCAAAGCTCAGCTATTTGTTGCGGCGACCGACCGGAAAAGGTGGATCAGGCGGCCGCACCGGCGGTGAAGCCACACAGGCAATGCTGATCAAGGGTGACACTCGTGCCAGCACGATCGCAGCGTGCCTCGCGGCAGCGCCAGATTACCACCTCAAAGAGGCCGAAGCAGTTGCGCTGATCGAAAACCAGATCGCGACAATCGCGAAAAATTGGCAGGCCGTGTGCGGTGTAGCAGAGCTTAGCGCTGTCGACCGAAAGCTGTTTGCCGGACGCCAATTTCTTAACACCTATGCCGTTGAAAGCCTCAAAGGCCACGGCCCGCTGCAAGATGCTTATCGCGCCGCGCGGGATACGCTGATCGCCAGCGGAGACGCGGTCGCGGCAAGACCGGGTGGCGCGAGGTCGAGATCGGGCGCGGCTCCTCCGACGCGACCTGCCCGGTCGTCGCGGTCGAGGCCTGGATGACCCTTGGCCGCATCGGACATGGACTGCTGTTCCGCAGGGTGACCGGACAGGACAAAAAACCGGGCGCGGAGCGGCTGAACGACCGGGAGTCGCCCGCCTCGTCAAGCGCACGGCGCTCGCGGCCGGCGTTCGCGGCGATCTGGCCGAGGGCGAGCGCGGCGGCAGGTTTGCCGGACAATCGCTGCGGGCCGGCCTTGCATCCTCGGCGGAAGTCGACGAGCGCTACGTGCAAAAGCAGCTCGGCCACGCCTCGGCCGAGATGACCCGCCAAGGCGGACGAGGTTGTTGCGGCGCCCAAAGCCCTCCCCCCTGCCTTTGTTCAGTGCGTAGCAGTGGGAGTTTGCTTGACGGAGGATTCCCGTCTACACGAAGTGGACGGCTGCTTGCCCAGCGAGGCTCGATGCTCCAAGGATGTAGGGGGTGTTTGCGGCGCGAACACAATATCCATCGCGCCCCCTTGACCCTGGCCCGAACTCGCCAAACAAATCCTAAACGCGGGGAGCGCAGCCATGGAAACCAGAATTATCGACAGCCGGAACGATTTTGCGCAATGGGCAATCGACAGGTCGAATGCGATCCTGACGGATCAGGGTTCCCAACTTGCCACTGCGGCCCGCAACGGAAACGAAGTCCAAATCGGTGAGGCGGCACGGGCGCTTGGCCAAGCGATCGTCGATGCGCTGATTGAGGCATTCGACGGTCTCGCAGGCGACGAATGAGCCCTGGTAACAGGCCATGACGGCTTAAATGTCGCGCGTGGCGATAGCACCCCCCATGCCCGTATCGTGTCCTCTGCGGTAAGTGGTGTTTTCATCTATATCATCGCTTCAGCCTCGTCTACTTCGTGGAGGCATTCTGACCTATGATGCCGCAGGCTTCCGCCATTGGTCACAACAAGAATTCTCGGATCAACCAGACGAGAGTGAAGTGCTGTGTTCACGCAACATAGGAAAAAGGGCAGCGCACGCTGATATCCGCTGCCCTTCCATTTTTCTCCGCAACGCAAACCTCGCCGAAAACGCTATGCAGCGGCCTGTGAGGCATGAGGGGCATTAGGGGCATGAGCCTCGTCAAACACCGCGCGTATCTCGGCCACGACTTCGGCAAACTCCGCCGTTCCAAGCAGGCTGGGCTCACGCAATCGCGGGAACGGGATGTCGACGATCTTGACGATCCTCCCCGGCCTTGCGCTCATGACGACGACGCGATCGCTCAGGAAGACGGCTTCAGGAATGCCGTGCGTCACGAACAGAACGGTCTTGCGATTGGCTGCCCAGATGCGTTGCAGCTCAATGTTCATGTTTTCGCGCGTCATCGCATCGAGCGCGGCGAACGGCTCATCCATCAGCAAAAGTTTAGGATCGTGAATCAGGCCACGAGCAAGCGCGACGCGCTGCTGCATACCGCCAGACAATTCTGAAGGAAGCCGTTTTTCAAACCCTTTGAGGCCTACCATCTCGACAAGTTCGAGTGCGCGCTGGTGATAGTCGCTGACTTTCCGTCCCTGCACATCAACAGGCAAAAGCACATTCTTGAACACGGTGAGCCAGGGCAGAAGCAATGGCTGCTGAAAGACCACGCCAAAGTCTGGTCTGGGCGCGGTGACTGGACGACCGCCGACGACCACTTTGCCCCAACTCGGCTCGAGCAACCCGGCCGCCATTCGCAAAAGTGTGGTTTTGCCGCATCCGCTGGGGCCGAGCAACGACACGAATTCACCCGCGCCCACCTCGAAATTGACTGTTTCAAGCGCAGTCAGAAGCGCGCCCTCGCGTGTGCGAAACGTACGTCCGGTGCTCTGGAAGGAAACGGCGTCAGACTGAATTTTCATCGCTCTTCTCCAACGATTGCAGGATGGAGCGGCTGTTGTCGAGCCGCTCCTCCGCATCGATCATCACTTGGCGGCTTTTGCCTGTGAGGCGATCGCCTCGATATCGAAGTCCACGTAGTCGGCTGCAAATTCATTCGTGAAATAGACCGACGGATCCTTGGCTTCCTTGATCTGCTCGACCTCGATCAGGTATTTCTGGATCTTGTCGAGGACGGCAACGTCATGGCTTCCCCACGCAAAGTCGTCAGGCAACTTGTCGACGGCCATGTCGCGCCTTTGTGCTTCGAGGATCGCGAGGTCACGCTCCATCGCCGCCGCATCATTCAGATCTTTCGGAGCACGATCCGGCGAATAGGCCCAAAATGCCCGGACCGCAGCCTCGGGATTGTGCTTCAGAAAGATGCCAGCCTTGGCCGTCGCGCGCCCGATACCCTTGATGACGTCCGGATTGGCGGCAATGTATTCCTCAGTTGCGAAGAGGTTATAGCTATACTGATCCTCTTCCGCTTCCGGCCGCGGCAGGACCCGAACCGGATATCCTGCGACTGTCATGCGGGCGACGCCGCCGGTAAAGCTCATCGCCATGTCGACGACGTCATTCTTGAGAGCCTCATAACCAGGGGTACCGTAGCCCGTCGCTAGAAGATTGACGTCGTTCACAGAAAGCCCGATCCTCGCGAGCCGAGCACGCAAGTAGTTCACGGAGCCACTGCCGAGATCGCCCACACCGACCGTCTTGCCTTTGATGTCGGCCAATTCCTGAATCGGCGAATCCGGCTTCACGATGAATACGTTCGTCCCACGACGGCTCACCGGATAAAATGAGACGAGAGGGATGTTCGCGTTGGCTCGCTGGATCATGATCGGATCCGGCTGCGCCACTCCGACATTAGCGCGCCCCGTCAGCAGCAACTGTGCGGTAGCCGCTGAAGACTGGCCGGGCACGATCTCGACATCCAACCCTTCTTCCTCGAAGTACCCGAGATGTTTGGCCAGCGTGGCAAACGGGTATCCGACGTTAAGGTCCGCGGTCGCTACCGCGTAGGTGACTTTTTTGAGCTCCTGGGCGCTCGCAACTGTGCCAAATGCGAAGAGGAGTGCCGTGGCGACGGTGCCGCCAACAAACTTCGTCCATACGCGTTTCATGAAATTCCCCTTTTTTTGAATTTTGACGGTGGATCAGATGGTGCTGCCTTCTTTGGCCCGCCCCCAGAAAACAACGCGATCCCCGATGCCCTTCACGATGGCATGCAAAAGGAAACCGGTAAGCGAAAGCAGGATCAGCGCAGCAAATTGCCCGGCCATATCCAGGTTCGTGTTGAAGGTCAGAATCCGATAGCCAAGCCCTCCGACAGACCCGAGGAATTCGGAGACAACCGCGACGACGATCGCCAGGACGATCGCCAGTTCCAGCCCGGCGAACAGCGGCGGCATTGCGCTTGGCAACTTTACGCGCAGGAACACCCGCCAGCGCCGTCCGCAATAGGCGCGCAGCATGTCCAGCTGATCCGGATCGGTGCGCTCCAGTCCCGAAAGAGTGTTGATCAGAACGGGAAAGAAGACGGTGGAAATCACCAGCGCCACTTTCGACTCGATGCCGAAGCCGAACCAGATCAGAAACATGGGAGCCAGCGCCGTCTTCGGCACGCCCTGAAAGGCAATCACGTACGGATACAGAATGGTTCTGACGTGGCGGAACTCCGAAATCAGCAACGCCAGCAAAAAGCCTACGGAACTGCCGCCGAAAAAGCCGATCAAAACCTCCGTCATCGTAACCTTGAGGTCACGCAGAAACGTCCCGTCGGCCAGGTTCACATAAAGCGAATCCCACACAGCGAAGGGCGCGGGGAAAACAGCCGACGAAACGTTGAACCGCGTGACGTACCACTGCCAGAACCATACCAACATGACTGCGCTGGCAAACCAGGCGAGGAAGCGTCCGATTTCGCGTGCGTACTTCGACGAAAACAGGTTCTCACTTCGGGTGACCGAGATCTGACCAGGAGGGCGTGTATCCGTTTGTGCCTCGCTCATCAGAATGCTCCGACGTCCTGGAAGCGTGATTTTTGCCAACGAAGCGCAGCGGATACGCCATCCGCCTTTGAGATGCGGGTGAATTCCGTTTCGCCACCGGTGCTCAGGCCCAGCACCGATGCATCCTCGTTGGAGCGTATCGTCGGGCCGATGCCCATCTCTTCATACCAACGGTGTGCACTGGCCTTGTTCTTCACCAGTGTGCCATCTGGAAGCAGGCACATATGGCGTGTGATCTGGGCCACACGCGCGTCAAGCTGGTCTGCTGAAAGCATTTCATTGATCATCCCGAGCGATAGGGCCTCGGGAGCTTGGACGTTACGGCCGGTCAGGACGAGCTCGTTGAGCTTCTTCATGCCGATGATCCACTGCAGCACCGGAAACATGTTGCCGCCGCCGCCGAACTTGATCTCGGGATCACCGAAGAACGCGCCCTCGGAAGCGTAAACGAGGTCGCTCGCCATCGCCAACGCCATACCTCCGCCAAGGCATGCTCCATTCACTTTCGCGATTACCGGCTGCGGAAGCGACCAGATGCGGCGCAATGTGCGGAACGCGAGATGAAAGTGGTGTCGCCAGTATGCCGGCGTGCGCGCCGGCATGTCTTCGCCTTCGCCGACATCGTACCCGGCCGAAAACGCCCGGCCTTCACCGGTTATGACCACGATCTTTATCGCCGGCGTCTCGGAGATCCGGTTCAACGCATCGAACAACTCGATATTCATCTGATCGGTTATTGCATTCAGTTTCTTGGGCCGGCGCAGGGTGAGATGCGCCACCTCCGCCTCCACCTCAAAGGAGATGAGCGAATAGTCGGTCATGTCTTGCTTCCTTTCTGAAGGATCAGGCGAGCATCCGCGATGCATCCGCCAGGGATCTCATGGGTAATGATCACCGGGTTGAGGTCGAGCACTTCAAACGTGTCGCCCAGGGCGATGGCTATCTGACCCACCTTGCAGATCAGATCGCTCAACGCATCCAGGTCTGCCACCGGCCCGCCACGATACCCGCGGAGAAATTTCTCCGCCCCGCTCCTGCGGATCGCATCTCTTGCCGCGGCACGGTCAAACGGCGCCACGAGCAACGCGGTCTGCCCCATGATTTCAAGCAACCGTCCACCGATACCGACAACGACGACAGCACCAAATGTCGCGTCCTGTTTTGCACCCACGTAGAATTCGATCCCGGCTTTCAGCTGATCGGCAACGAAAACGCCCTCACCTTCAACCGACCCGATCTTGGGACTGACCGATGTTTCCAGCCTTTGAAAGACTTCGCTTGCGGTCTGTGCCGTAACATCCAGCGCAACACCGCCGATATCGCTCTTGTGAATCACGCGCGGCGTGTCGATCTTCATCACGACCGAACCGCCAAGCTTCGCGGCAATCCCGGCAGCCTCTTCGGGCGATCTCGCGGTCGCGTTCCTGGTAACACGGAGCCCTGCATCGGAGAGCAATGAAAACAAAGCTCCTTGCGAAACGAGCCCGTTGTCCCAATGGGCTGGGACAGTGACTGACAACTCAGCAGCACGCGGTTCCAGAACGGGACGAGCGCGAGCGACCCGCAGCTTTGACAGATGCGACAGTGCTCTCAATCCTTCACGTGCGCCCTGAAGAGCCGGCACGCCAGCCGCCCGAATTTCGGCCATGACCCCGTCATCGAACCGTCCCGACTGACACGCGATTGCCACCACTGGTTTCGTTCCAGACAACGCTTCCTTGGCAGCAGCACCCATGATCTCGCGGTTGAGCGAAAGACGCAGGTCCTCACCTTCCTTGTGGAAGCCCTGGACCACCACCACGATGTCAATGGACGGATCGGATGCAACGGCGCGGATTGCGCCGCGCATGCGATCTTCATAGGTCCCGGAAAAATTGAATCCCGTGCCTGCATCGACCGGATTTCTCGGCTCGACATCTTCGGGCAGAACAAGCCATTTCTGCAGGGCGACGATTGTGTCCGGGGCGAGCTCTGGAAGCTCGATTTCCAACGTCTCGCACATGTCGGTGATGTTTCCGAGTTCGCCGCCGGACGTTCCAAGCATGCCCACGCGTGCACCGCTCGGCAAATCCTGAAATGCCATAAGCAGTTCCACCGTCTGGGCAAGCTCGTCAAAATCTTCGACCAACACGACACCGGCCTGCTCGAATGCCTGTCGGTAGACAGCGCCCGACCCCGCCAAAGCGCCTGTGTGGCCGCGGGATACTTCCCCGCCCTTTTCGGTGAGGCCTGCTTTGAGCACCACGATTGCCTTGCCTGCGATGCGCGCACGTTCCGCCAATCCGAATAAGCGGCGTGGTTGGCGCAGTGCCTCCACGAAACACACGATCAACCGCGTCTCGGGATCATCCACGGCCCGCTCGATCAAATCCTCTGTCGAGGTGACAGCCTCGTTTCCGGTGCTGGCCACGAATGAAATTCCGTGACGTGCAGCGACGTGCATGAGAATGCTCGCAACGGACCCGCTCTGGCTGATAAGCGCAATCGGCCCGGCCTTGTGGTCTGCAGACGCCCTGAAGCTCGACAGCGATACTCTCGTGTTGAGGTTCATCATGCCAAGGCAATTCGGCCCCAAAGCCGCCACCTGCGCACGTGCGCAAGCGTCCTTGAGTTCCGCCTCGCGCATAAGCCCGGCTTCACCGCGTTCACCAAATCCACCGGAGTGGATCATGAGGGCCTTGGACCCTTTCGCGATCGCTTCATGTACGGCGGGGAGAACCTTTTCGTCCGGCAGATTGATGATGACGACGTCAGGAACAGTCGGCAGCGAAGCGAGGTCAGGCCAGCATTTGCGGCCCAGGATTTCCTGCCTGTTGGGATTGATCAGATAGATCTCCCCTTCATATCCAAGGTCCTGGTTGGTCTGCAAAAAGCGCGAGGTGAAGCTTACGCTGCTGGCCCGTCCGCTGGCGCCGACAAGCGCTATCGAATTCGGCTTCGATAAAGCCTTCCAACCCGCGTCGGAGAGGTGAGCAGCTATTGCCCCGTCGTGTCTGATAGGTGCGTTCAATGTATTTCTCCTGCCAACGCTCACGAGCGTTCAGGCGTTCATTTCAGCAATCGGGTTGAGTTCAGCGGCCACAACGGCCTCGATTTCCGCGAGATACCCTTGCCTGGCATCCTCATCGAGGAACGAGCCGATGAAGCTGTTTCGTGCCAGTTGGACGATCTCTTCGTCGGTCAGACCGAGAGCCGTCTGACACTGCGCGAAGTTCTCGTTCACATAGCCGCCAAAGTAGGGAGGATCATCGGAATTGATCGTCACCAGGAGGCCTGCGCGTAACAGCCGCGCAATGTTGTGTTTATCGATCGACGGAAACACCTTGAGGTAGACGTTCGACAGTGGACAGACGGTCAGCGGGACCTGTTCTTCCGCCAAGCGGGCCATCAGTCGTGGATCTTCGTCGCAGCGAACGCCATGATCGATGCGGTCTACTTTGAGGATGTCCAGCGCTTCCCAGATGTATTCCGGCGGTCCCTCCTCGCCGGCGTGAGCCACTGTCTTCCAGCCCCATTCCCGCGCTTCGTTGAACAGGCGCTCGAACAGCCGCGGCGGATACCCGACTTCCATGCTCGCGAGCCCCAAGGCCATGATCCGGTCTCGGTACGGGCGAACCTGCTCCAACATTTTCAGACCGTCGTCGAGGCCGCGATTGCGCTGGCAGCCGACGATTATCCCGCCGGTCATCCCGAGCTCGGCAGCGGTGGCTTCGAAACCATCCAACACCGCCTCCAGCGCCATCTCGGGCGACACACCACGCGACGAAGCACCTTGCGGCGCAAACGCGATCTCGACGTGACGCACATTGTCCAGGCGCACCCGGCGCATGTAGGCGACCGTCAGTTCATAGAAATCCTGTCGCGTCAGCAGGACAGTCGAATTGGTCCTGTAGACCTGCCCGAACCCGGCAAGATTTTCGAACTCATAGATCGCAATCAGCTCTTCCACCGTGGCATATGGAAAATCCACCTGATTGCGGCGCGCGAACTCGATCACCTGTTGCGGTTCGATCGACCCTTCGACGTGAAGGTGAAGCTCGGTCTTCGGCAGCTTTTGAATGAGAGACTGACCCGTCATACCTACCGGCTCCTTGTCACGCTCTCGCGGCTTTCAAGCTCGATCTGTGCCGTGCCGCTGTTGGTCTGAAAGCCGAGTTCGCTTCGGCACCAGATATCAACATCGACAAGCCGCCGGCCTTCGACTTCGCGCTTTGCCGTTACCGTCCCGCCGCAGATGATCTTGAAGCCGACGAGCACCCATTCTTCATTGCGCTGTGAAATCCTTGTCACCCAGCTGCCTGGACCGCCCCAGCGCGACAGAAGCGCGCCAAACCACTGGATCCGCAGAACCCCGGGAGCAAACCCATCAGGAATGTGACCGGTTCGACCGATCCGGTCATAACCGGTTCCGATGGTCGTCGCATTGAAGCGCCCGATGTCGAACGCCATGATCGGACCGTATTCCCAGGTGTCCAGTTCATCACCCACACTGACGTCTTCGAAGAAGCGCGGCGTGTCGTAGCGACGCTCGGGAGTGGGCTGGGTCCCCGGCAAAAGCGGAGGCGTGGCGACGTTGCGGGTAAACTGGTCTTTCTCCAATGGAGGGTAGGATTGGCCGACTCCTCCCTTCGCCGAAGTTGCCGCCCCATCGAAGCGAAAGCTGTAGGATGACAGCTTGGCAACGAGCTCTCCGCGTTGGTTGGTGAAACGCATGCCCTCCTTGATGAGCACACACTCTCCAAGCTTGCGCGAGTGCTTCACCACGGCGTTTTCGATCGTGCCATGAGACAAAATCACGTCCCCGGGACGAACCGGCTTATAGAATTCCCATTCCTCCGTGGCATTGTCTGCGTTGGAGAGCTCCTTGCCATTCTTGTCTCGAATACCGGGATACTTACCCAGCCAGGCTGGTGAGCCGTGGGCATAAAGGTAGCCCGGCGGAGCGATGATGGTTCCCCAGCGGGTTGTTCGTCCAAATTCCTCGTCAAGGTAGACAGCATTGGTGTCGGGAACTGCATAGGCAAAATGACGGATAGCGTCGCGCGTGACGTCATAATTGAACTGTTCGGGCTGGGGCACGTCCCTGCCGACGTATGTCATGAATTCTGATAGGTCGAGCGTCGTTTCTGGCACGAGACATACTTCTCCGTTCGCCGCGCCACTAATGGCGTTGCGTTAAATCAGCTTCGATGGGATTTCCTGCCATTGGTCTCCGATATCCACACGCCCTTCTATGGAGCGCTCATTGGTATCGGCCTGTTTTTTGGTTCCCGGTTCTTATGGGTGCACGATAAGACGCGCTAAACCGGCATTTCCATATCCAAATTTCGCTAAGCCCGTGCTTTTTTTTAGAACGTCCTACCCAGCCATCTCGTCCATCGCCACCACAATGGCTCTGGAGAGCTTCAGCGTTGCGGACGACGGGTGCGACGGTGTCACCAGGGATAGGGAGAGCTTCACGAGTTCAGAGTCGGAAAACGGGATAAATCGCATCACCCCGGACCGAATTTCCGACAGCACCTCCGCACGGGTCAGAACGGCTGCACCAAGTCCGCTGGCAACCATCGCCTTCATGAGTCCGAAGTTGTTGGAGGTAGCTATAGCCTGAAGCGTGACGCCGTTCGCGGCCAGTGCGGCATCGAGGCTGCCCCTGATACGCAAGGTCTCATCCGGAAGTATAAGCGGCAGTTCCCGACAATCCCTCAACCGTATCTCGCTCCGCGACGCGAGTTCGTGGGTGGCCAACACCACAAGGCCGGGCGTGAGCGCGATTGAATGTTCGACGCGCATAACCCGGTAGGCGGTAGGCATGTAGGTAAGGCCAAGGTCGGCATGTCCGCTCAGCACCATCTCGCGCACCCCTCCAGCTCCGACGACGTGGATCGTTATCGTCACCTTGGGATAGAGCTGGTGGAATTCCTGCAGCAACGCGGCCATCAGGTCGTTGCCCATCGCTTCCGCAACCGCCAGGGTGATCTTGCCGCTCTGGAGGCCCTGAATGTTATCGATCTCGACACGAAGGGTGTCGAACTCACGCTGCCATCGACGCAGGCTGTATACGAGATGCTCGCCGGCGGAAGTCAACCTCAGCCCTTGGGGAACGCGGTCGAACAGCGCAACGCCCAATTCTTTTTCCGCAAGAAGTATCTGACGATCTACAGCCGAAGGCGCAATCCGCAGCCATTCGGCAGCACTGCGTATGGACCCGCGCTTGGCCACTGCGTCCACGTACCGCGCAAAACGTGAAAAGATCGGAATGACGATGCTCCTTAAAACTCATGGTCTCCGATCATAACCATTCTTCAAGCTGGGCCTACAGGAAGCGATACGATCCGTTTGGCTGTATCGTAAAGCACGGCGTATTGGCGAGAAGGTGGTTTCAATCTGGTCTGCCCCCTATTGCCATCGTCGCTATTAGCCGTCCTCATTGGCGTTCATGGCTTGAAGCGACTGTCCTCGTCCCCATGGAGCGAGATGGCCTTCATTCCTGCGCAATTGAGTTTCCTTTGACCGCCCCCCAAAGCAGTATGACGAGTGCCAGGTTGGCGACTGTGAGAGCAGCCAACGCCACAAGGGTCTGATCGGTGCCCGCAACCGAAAGCAGGATCGCGCCCACTGTCGGGCCGATAGCCTGGGCGACGAGACTGGGCCGGGCGAGCCGTCCCAAGATCGGCGCATAGCGGGAGGGGCCGAACAGGGCGAGCGGAAGAGCGCCCTTGGCGATCGAGAAGATGCCGTTGCCGGCTCCGTAGAGGATGAGCGACAGGCCGATGATGGGAAAGCCCGCCGCGAGCATTATCATCCCCGCCGCGCTCAGAACGGAAGCGGCCGCGAGCGTCCAGAACGGATGATGCCTCCCTCCACTCGCCATTTCACCAATCCGGCCGGCGACCTGCGCGGGGCCGATCAGCGCGCCGAGTGCCACGGCTTCGGCCAGCGACAGCCCGTGTTGCTGCAACAGGGTCAACAGATGCACAGATATGATGGTCATGCCCAGTCCAGCCACCACCACGATTGCCATCATGATCAGATAGGCCCGGCGCTCAGGACCGCCCAGTTCGATGCGCGGTGTCTCGCCTTTCCCGCTGATGGGCCTGGGCTTGCCGTTGCGCGGAAGGACCAGCAGCACGAGCGGCAGACAGATCGTGAGATGGATGCCGGCATAGGCCAGGCAGGCCCCACGCCATCCCAAACACTCCAGAAACAAGGCCGATAGCGGCCAGCAGACCGTGCTTGCGAAGCCGCCCCACAGGGTCAGGGTCGTGATGGCGGATCGGGCGGAACGGCCATAATAGCCGCCGAGCGTGGCGAAAGCCGCGTCGTAGAGGCCGGCGCCCATTCCGATACCGAGCACGATCCATCCGACAACGAACACCCATAGGGTTGTCGCGGCCGCAAGGATGACGAGACCGGCAGCGAGCAGCAGGCAACCCGTTGCCAGGACGGGCCGCCCGCCATGCTGGCCGATGGCGTCGCCCACGCGTGGGGAAACGATGCCGGCTGCCAGCAGGCCGATGGAGAGCGCGCCGACGATCCACGAAAGTGGCCAGCCCGTATCGCTCGCGATCGGAGCGGCAAGAACAGCCAACAGGTAATAGGAGCTGCCCCATGCGAATATCTGCACGACGCCGAGCGCGGAGATGATGGGCCACTTTCTGGGCCCCGATGACAAACCCGTATGCGCCGGCAGGTTTGTCATCAACGGACGCGCTTGAGCGCCATCCGCTCTTCCAGCTTATCGGCCGTTTCCTTGCGCTCGCTGTAGCGATCCGTGAGGTAAGGTGCGATGTCGCGGGTCAGGAGCGTGAACTTCACCATCTCCTCCATCACATCGACAACCCGGTCATAATAGGATGAGGGCTTCATTCGGCCCGCTTCGTCGAACTCCTGATATGCCTTGGCGACCGAGGACTGGTTGGGGATGGTGATCATCCGCATCCAGCGGCCAAGGACGCGGAGTTGATTGACGGCGTTGAAACTTTGCGAGCCGCCGGAGACCTGCATCACGGCCAAGGTGCGGCCTTGCGTTGGGCGAACTGCGCCGATCGCCAGCGGTATCCAATCGATTTGCGCCTTGATGATTCCGCTCATGGCGCCATGGCGTTCGGGGCTGGTCCAAACCTGCCCTTCTGACCATTGCGACAGTTCCCGAAGTTCCTGCACCTTCGGATGATCGACGGGTGCACCATCGGGTAGCGGCAGCCCGTGCGGGTCGAACACGCGGGTTTCCGCCCCGAAATGGTTGAGCAGCCGTTCGGCTTCGAGGGTGAGCAGCCTGCTGTAAGAGCGTTCGCGCAGTGAGCCGTAGAGCAGCAGAATGCGCGGTGGATGATTGGAAGGCGTCGCTCGCAGGCGCTCGACCGACGGCTTGTCGAGCGCAGCGCGGACCACATTGGGAAGGTTCGCAATCGTCACGGCTTTGCCTCCGCCTCTATGGCAACAGGTGCTTTCGTTTCGGGAAACCACCTCGCGCCCAGCCTTAGCGCGACATGGACGAGCAGGATCAGCGCGGGCACTTCCACGAGCGGGCCGATCACGGCTGCGAAGGCGACCGGCGACGCGAGACCAAAAGCCGCGATGGCGACCGCGATGGCCAGCTCGAAATTGTTGCCCGCCGCTGTAAAGGCGATGGCGGTGGTGCGCGGATAGTCCGCCTCGATCAGCCGTCCCATGGCGAAGCTGATGAGGAACTGGATGACGAAGTAAAGCGCCAGCGGAACGGCGATGCGCAGGGCATCGAGCGGCAGCGCCACCACATCCGCCCCCTTGAGGCTGAACATGGCAACGATGGTGAAAAGCAGTGCGGCCAGCGTTATCGGGCTGATGCGCGGCAGAAATTCGTGCTCATACCAATCATTTCCCTTGCGGGCGACGAGGATGCGGCGCGTCAGGTATCCGGCGAGAAATGGAATGCCGAGATAGATCAACACGGCCTCCGTGATGGTCCAGAAGCCCACGTCGATCACGCTGCCCTCAAGGCCGAAGAGAGGCGGCAGGACGTTGAGGAAGAACCACGCATAGGTCGAGAAGAACAGTATCTGGAAGATCGAGTTGAAGGCGACCAGACCGGCGACATACTGATTGTCGCCACGCGCGAGCTGGTTCCAGACCAGCACCATGGCGATGCAGCGGGCGAGTCCGATCAGGATCAGCCCTGTCATATATTCCGGGTGGTCGCGCAGAAAGATCACGGCGAGGGCAAACATCAGCGTCGGGCCGATGATCCAGTTCTGCACCAGCGAGAGGATCAGCACCCGCTTGTCGGAAAAGACCTGGTGAAGCTCTTCGTAGCGAACCTTGGCGAGCGGCGGATACATCATCAGGATCAGGCCGATGGCGATCGGTATGTTGGTTGTGCCGACCGACATGGCGTTGAGAGCGTCCGGCAGGCCGGTGAATATCGTGCCAAGCAGGACGCCAAGCGCCATCGCGGCGAAAATCCACACCGTCAGATAGCGGTCGAGGAAACCAAGGCGGGACGCTGGCTTGAGGGAAGCCATGAGTAATCTCCGATCGCAGGCTTGCTGAGGCTGAAAGTCAGGCGGAAGCGACGCGCCGCCCGTGTTCGTCAATGAGGCGCTCGCCATCTTCCTTCACGAATGCGCCCCGTTGCGGGGGCAGCAGGTCGAGCACGGCTTCCGAAGGGCGGCAGAGGCGCACGCCCTCGGGGCTGACGACGATCGGACGATTGATGAGTATGGGATGCTCCAGCATCGCGTCGAGCAAGCGTTCATCGCTCAGGCTCGGATCGTTCAGGCCGAGCTCTGCGTAGGGGGTACCCTTCTCTCGGATGAGGTCGCGCACGGAGATGCCCATGCGCGCGATGAGTTGGACGAGCAGCGTGCGGGACGGCGGCGTCTTGAGATATTCGATGACATGCGGCTCAAGGCCAGCATTGCGGATCAGGCCGAGCGTGTTGCGCGAGGTGCCGCAATCGGGGTTGTGGTAGATGATGACGTCCATTGCTGCCTCACGCCGCGCTGTCGCGGGACGACGTCGCCCCTTCGCTCTGACCGATTTCGACCAGCTTGGTCCGAAGGCTGGACTTGTCGAGGCTGGCGAAGGGAAGCGCGGTAAAGATCGCGATGCGGTTCTTCAGATAGCGAAACGCGGTGACGAAGGCCGCCTTGCGCTCGATTTCGCTGCCCTCGACGGCGGCGGGGTCTTCGATCCCCCAATGTGCCGTCATCGGCTGGCCCGGCCAGACGGGACAGGCTTCGCCGGCGGCGTTGTCGCAGACGGTGAACACGAAATCCATGACCGGGGCATCAGGGGCCGCAAATTCGTCCCATGCCTTCGAACGCAGACCGTCGGCGAGATAGTCGAAGCTCGCCAGAGTCGTGATGGCGAGCGGATTGATTGCTCCCTTGGGCTGGCTTCCGGCCGAGTAGGCGCGGAAGCGGCCCACGCCATCCTTGTTCAGGATGCTTTCGGCCAGGATAGAGCGGGCCGAATTCCCGGTGCAGAGGAACAGGACATTGAAGATGCGTTCGGGCGTGGTGGTGTCAGGCATGAGCGTTATCCTTGGTGGGAACACAACAGGCGGCGAGAGCGGCGACAGCCGGGGTGCAGACTTCGGGATGCCCCTGGCAGCAGTCGCGCATGAGAAACTCAATCAGGCCGGACAGCGCCGGATAGGCGGCACTGTAGATGATCGAGCGGCCATCGCGGCGCGACGCGACCAAGCCGGATTGTTCAAGGTGACTCAGATGGAAGGACATGCGCGACGACGACGCACCGTCCATCGCTTCCCCGATCGCACCTGCCGGCATCCCTTCAGGGCCAGCCGTCACCAGCAGGCGCACGATGCGCAGCCGAGTTTCCTGAGAGAGGGCCGCGAACGCGGAAAGGGCTTGTTTCTCGTCCATGGAAATCTCAACTTCTCAAGAATTGTTGAGTTATTGGATACACCGACATGACTTTTCACACCAGCCCCTTGATCACGAAATTTCCCGATCACGCCTCGCTCGGGGCGATCGTTTTGGAAGCCCATGCCGGCAAGGCGCTTACTCGCTCATGGCCGATGCCCGCCGCAGGCTTGCACTGAGCATGGCGCTGGCTCCTCATGCACGTTCTGCTCTCTGAAGCGAAGCACACGGTCGCGCGCGGTCAAAAGCAGAACCTCGATATCGTCCAGCTTGGCCAGTTCGTCGCGATGATATCTCGGCATAATCGACTCCTTGGTCGTCGCAAGGAGGCGTGTCGCGCGTGGAAAGGTTCCGAACTCGTCGGAATCACTTCTGTGACGTCATCCTCCGGAGCAACTCACTAGGCTCCCTATTGCCAGACTGGAAAAGCGCAATCAGCCGAGCGGCCCGGTTGTCCACTTCATCTCGCGTGTCGCTGTCGGATGACAATTCAGCAAGCACCTTTTCAAGCGCCGTCATGTCGGCGTCATCCAAGAGGCCTGTGGCTCTGGAGCGTATAGGCATTTCGGCCCCCCCCAGTCATACATGCTTAAGCGCTTTAGTTCCCGATCCGCACGTGTCAACGCAAAAGGCGGCTCGCGACCTTTCGGCAGCAGGGCGGGAGTGGAGCAAATTGGCGGTGATCGCGTTCACCTTGTCCATCAGGGACGAAGAACCATGACCGAGAACAACCTTTGGCTTTTCATATTGGTCGGCGGCCCCCTGCTCATCGGAGCGGCACTCGCTTATGCCTTGATGAAACGGCGTCGTTTGACCCCACCCGAACGGGTTGAGCAAAGGAAGGCTGTCGAAGACCTCTACGACGAAACCAGAGCGCCCAATCAAGACTAGTCGGTCGACGTCTACGCCTATGCCGAACTCGACACGATGATGGAAGGTGATCGCGAAGCCTCCACTGTCGAGGACTTTACGCGGAGCTGCCGGAGGTGGATTGACCCGGATAAAAAGGTGGCCAGCATCGAGGGGAACACGACTGGCCATAGCAGGGATAATATTTGGGGGCCGCCCGTTCACGGGCATTGGGGCGTGGGAAGAACAAGACGACCCGTCGGCTCAACCGCCGACTGGGCAGAATGTTCCGGGATGTGTCGGATTTCTCACGCGAATGCGGTCCGAACCGCTTTCGAGAAAAACCGCGGGCCAGCACCAGGGGTTCCGGAGATGACGCCGGACTACCAGTTGTCATTCCGGGGGCGCCGCAGTGGCTACCTCATCGGGATGATCCCTGGCGAGCAAGTCGCCCATCACCTGGGCGGCCTCGCGCAATAGCTTTCGAAGCTCGGCGTGGTCCACCACCTCAACGTGGTCAGCCGCATCCAGCAACTCAACCACCAATTCGACTCCTCGATTGTGAAGCTGCATCTCGCATCCCTCCAAGCGAAAACGGTCAACGTCGCCTGCGGAACTTCGGTCGTCAACGTCAAAAGACACAGAGGCGATCAAAGCGAAGGGCCGATAGCGAGCCGGCCCTTGATGCTCCCTTACGGATCGATCTCAGTTGGCGGGTATCAGACTATCTGACCCGTCCTGGAGAGATGCGGGGTGGAATCGCACAGTGCGATGGGCGGCAGGTGGAAAGTTGGCCCGGAAAACTCGAACTCGATCGCGTCGCTCGCTGAACAGATAGATTTCCGATGCCTGAAGGTCAGAGCCTATTACGCGCTTCTTCTGTCACGCGGCTACCAGCCTGTTGCGGTGAAAATTCCCGCCCTTCATCACGATCGGAATGCGCGCGCCGTCGTCTTCCATGAGTTTCAGGTCCTCGAGGGGGTTGCCATCCACGACCAGAATGTCGGCGTATGCGCCTTCCACGATCTGGCCGATTTCACCTTGCGCGCCGATAATCCTGGCATTCATTCCCGTCGCCTGGTGCAGGATCTCGAAATTCGAGAACACCGACGAGCGCAGGCCGAACTCGATGCACTGCATCGGCTGGATGGCGCCGATCAGGTCGGTTCCGAAGCCCAGTTGCACGCCGGCGCTCTTCATATGGCGCAGGCGGTCGATGGCCTCGTCCTTGACGCGTGCGAGCTTGTCGAGGGATTCGCGCGGATAGCCGAACTCCTCCCCGTGTTCGGAAAGTCCCGCGATGACGGCGAGAGTCGGCACGATGAAGGTGCCTTTGTCGGCAGCCATGCGCGCCGTGTCCGGCTCGATCAGCGTACCGTGCTCGATGCAGTGGACCCCAAGATTGATCGCCCGCTTCAGGGCGCGGTCGGGATGAATGTGAGCGGTGCAGTAGACGAGGTGGTTCTCGACCTCCTCGACGATGGCACGTACCTCGCTGTCCGAAAACTGGATGCTGTCGAGCGGATCCGACGTCGTCGATACCCCGCCGGACCCGCAGAACTTGATGAAGGACGCGCCGCGGCGGAGTTGTTCGCGCACCACCCTGCGAACCGCGTCGACGCCGTCCACGACCACGCCCAGCGGATTGACGAAGCAGCACCCGCACATGACGACATGGTCATCATGCGGGTGATGATGGTGCTGGTGCCGTATGTCGGCATGGCCGCCGGTCTGACTCAGCGCCTTCTCGCAATAAAAGAGCCGTGGCGCTTTGATCAGCCCGTCCCTGATCGCAAGCCAGAGACCGTAGTCGGCGCCGCCCGTGTCCCGCACGCTCGTGAATCCGCGGTCGAGCATGTCGCCCAGCATGTTTGCGGCATGATGAGCGTACATCGTCACGGGGAGATGCTGCATCCGGTTGACGTTGAGGTCGTAGAAGTAGGCGTGGATGTGGGCATCGATCAGCCCGGGCATCAACACCCTGCCACCGCAATCGATGACCTCAACATTTTCCGCTACCGGCGCTTCGCTGACCGACTTGATCCGGTCGCCGTCAACGATGACGTTCGCGTTGACGAGCTTGTTGTTGATGCCGTCGAAAATCCTTGCATTGGTGAAAGCCAACATCGGACGCCTCCAAGAAATTCGGTTTCACTCCAAGTCCGCCGCGACGAAGCAGCGACGTCGCGTAATCCGCAGCACGCGCGAACGCGTCAGTTCTGACGCCGGTGGAATTCGCCGGCTTTCATCACCATCGGAATGTTCCGGCCGCCCTGGTTCATGATCCTGACATTTGCGAGCGGATCGCCATCGACCACGATCAAGTCGGCGACCGCGTCTGGAGCTACGACGCCCAGCCGACCCTCCTGACCGAGAATTTCAGCCGCCAGGCTCGTGGCCGAGACCAGAATTTCATGCGCGGAGAGAACGTCCGCCCTGAGTTCGAACTCCAGGAGCTGCTGGTCCTGGCTGGAGCCGAGCAAATCGGTTCCGTAGCCCATCTTGACGCCCGCACGCTTCATGATCTCGAGGCTGCCCATCGATACGTCGTACAAGCCCTCGAGCTTCTTCAGACTGGCATCGGGGAGACCGAGCGCACGCCCTTCCGTGGTCAAGACACTGACGACCGCAAGCGTCGGAACGACGTAGGTGTCGGGTGAAGCGGCCACGTCACGCGCCGTTTCATCATCGATGAACGTCGCATGCTCGATTGTTCGGATACCCATTTCGAGGGCCTTGCGGATCGAGTTCAGGGGATGGCAATGCGCGAAGCAATAGGTACCGCGCCTCGTCACCTCCTCCACCGCGACCCTGATCTCCTCGTCCGAGAACTGCACGCGCTCCAGCGGATCGGTTGGCGACGCCACGCCTCCGGACAGCATCAGCTTGATCTGGGTCGCGCCGCGCCGCAGCTCTTCCCGCACCGCCCGGCGCATCGCATCGGGCCCGTCGACAAGAGCGGTGAAGCGGGACATGCCATCATCGCTCACATTGGCCCGGTCGGCTTCGTTCGCGTCCCGCCAGTCCGTATGTCCGCCGGTCTGCGACATCATCCGACCGGACGGAAACAGGCGCGGCGCGGGAATGAACCCCTTGTCTATCGCGGCGCAGTAGCTCGGATCGGTGCCGCCGGCGTCGCGAAGCGTCGTGAAGCCGCGATCGAGGCTGCCGCGGAGCGTCCCGGCCAGATGCAGCGCGAGATACTCCGTTCGTTGCCGGCTGACGCGGCCCAAATTCAGTTCGGTAATCCAAGGGTGCGTGTGCAGGTCGATGAGACCGGGCATCAGCGTGCGGCCGACGAGATCAATGCGCTCTCCGGAACCACCGAACCGGCGGTCCGATACCTCTTTGATCGTGCCGCTCTCGACGACGACGGTCGCACCCTCCATCGGTTCAGCCGCAATGCCATTGAAAACACGCGCATTCTCGAAAATGATCATTTCTCTCTCCCGGAACCTTCCAGCGAAATAACACGCGGAAAACCGCTGTACAATACAGTTCTGTATTGAGCGCGTGCCGTCTCCATTTAGGACGGCATTGGATATGATCTGCCAAAGCCGGACTCGAACGGTTGTGGCCGCTGAAGCCGAACCAATTCAGACCGACCCGTCATTGAGATGACATGCACTGAAGTGATCGGGAGCGATCTGCCTGATGGCCGGGCGTTCGCTTCTGCATCGTGCGAAGGCATGCGGGCAGCGGGGGTGGAAATGGCAGCCGGCCGGCGGGTTGAGGGGCGACGGTATTTCCCCCTTCACGGTCGCGAAGGAAGACTTTCGATTCTCGACCCTCGGCACGGCGGCCAGCAGGGACTGCGTATAGGGATGGTTGGCCTTCGCGAAAATCTCTTCGACAGGCGCTTCCTCGATGATCCGTCCCAGATACATGACCGCGACGCGATCGCTGAGATGCTCGACCACGCCCAGATCGTGGCTGATGAATAGATAGGTGAGGTTGAGCTCTTCACGCAATTGCATGAACAGGTTGATCACCTGAGCCTGGATCGACACGTCGAGCGCCGCAACCGATTCATCGCACACCAGAAATTCCGGCTGCACGGCCAGCGCCCGGGCAATGCTGATTCTCTGGCGCTGTCCGCCCGAGAACTGATGCGGATAGCGCTTCTTGTATGCCGGATCGAGCCCTGCGCGGACAAGCTGCTCATCGACATAGGCATCGATGTTCCGCCTGGCGACAAGGCCGTGGACCAGGGGCGCTTCGCCGACGATGTCGGCCACGCGCATGCGGGGATTGAGCGACGACATCGGATCCTGAAAAATCATCTGGATGGCGAGCTTCGCCCTGCGGGCCTCCGCATGGGCAGGGCGCTCGCCGCCGCCCTGCCAGCGCACTTCTCCCTCGGAAGGGGGCATGATACCGGCAACGATCCGTCCGAGCGTCGATTTTCCGCAACCGGACTCTCCCACCAGCCCGAGAACCTGCCCTCTGGCGATCTTGAGGTCGACGCCGTCGATGGCATGGACCGTCGTGCGCGGCTCGGATCCGCCGAAACGTCGGACGATGCGGTTGCCGAGGCTCGGCGCCTTCGAGAAGCGTTTGGAAACGCCTATGATTTCGACCATGGGAGCCGCGCTCATGCCAGATCCTCCGTCGGGTGGTGAGGGCGATGGCAGCGCGCCGTATGGCCAGGCAGCCATTCGCGCGTCAGTGGAACCTGCGTACAGATTTCGGCCGCTCGCGGGCAGCGGGTACGAAATGAGCAACCGACTGGCAGACTAGCGAGTGACGGCGTCATACCCTGAATCTGGCTTAGCGGCGCGCCACGCTTGTTGCGGCTCGGCACGCTGTCGATCAGGCCTTTCGCGTACGGGTGCAGCGGGCGGTCGAGCACCTCGCTCACGTCTCCCTGTTCCACCAGCCTGCCCGCATACATCACGGCGATCTCGTCCGCGAGAGCCGCGACCACGGAAAGGTCATGGCTGATCCAGATCAGGCTGGTGCCGAACTGACGCGTCAACTTCTGCACCTCGGCGAGAATCTGCCCCTGGATCGTCACGTCGAGAGCAGTGGTAGGCTCGTCCGCGATGATCAGGTCCGGTCGGTGCAGCATGGCTATGGCTATGGCGACACGCTGGCGCATACCCCCGGAAAACTGATGCGGATACGCTCTCAGCCGTTCTTCGGGGCTGGGTATGCCCACCATCCCCAGGGCGTCGCGAGCGCGCCGAAGCGCTTCCTCACGGCTGGTCTTTTCGTGTGCGCGAATCGTCTCCACCATCTGCGTGTCGATGCGCAGGACCGGATTGAGCGTCATCATCGGATCTTGGAAGATCATCGCGATGCGATTGCCCCGCAGGTGACGCATCTCCTCGTCCGAAATACGGGCAAGGTCGGTCCCCTGGAACAGGATGCTGCCGCCGGCGATGAAACCCGGCGCTTCTATCAGCCTCATGATGGAAAAGCCCGTTACGGTCTTTCCGGACCCGCTTTCGCCCACCAGGCCGAGGACCTTGCCGCGCGGCACGGAAAGAGACACGCCGTCGACGGCCTTGATCGTCCCGGCCGACATACGGAAATGCGTGCTCAGGTCCCGCACCTCGAGAGTTATGGGCGCCGTCACGAATCTAGCTCTTGAGACGAGGGTTGAGGATATCACGCAAGTGATCGCCCACCAGATTGATTGCGACGATGGTGACGAGCAGCGCGACGCCCGGATAGAAGCTGATCCAATAGTTGCCGGAGAGCATGTACTGATACCCGTTTGAAATAAGCAGCCCGAGCGATGGCTCCGTGACGGGAACGCCGAGGCCCAGGAAGGAAAGCGTCGCCTCGAGCGCAATCGCGCTGGCTACCTGCATGGTTCCGATGACGATCAGCGGAGGAAGACAGTTCGGCAGCAGATGTCGAAATACGATCCTGTTTGTCGGCAGAGCCAGACACTGGGCCGCCTCGATATACTCGCGGCCGCGTTCGACGAGGGCTGCGGCCCGTGCGGTGCGCGCATAATACGCCCATTCCACGATCACCAGCGCCAACATGACGTTCAGCACGCCACGCCCGAGGAGGGACAATATCAGCAGCGCCACGAGTATCGCGGGAAATGAGAGCTGGAGATCGACCCATCTCATGATGGCCGCGTCGACCTTGCCGCCGAAATATGCGGCCACGAGGCCGAGGGTGGCTCCAATGGCAAAGGCCAGGATCGCGGAGCCCACACCGACGAACAGGCTGATCCGCAGACCATAGATGATTGCCGACAGCATATCGCGGCCCTGCTCGTCGGTCCCGAGCCAGTAGGTGTAACCGCCGCCACCCACTGTAGTGGGCTCCAGCATCCCATCCAGGATATCGAGTTGCGCCAGATCGTACGGGTTCTGCGGCGCCAGCCACGGGGCAAATATGGCGATCAGCCCCACCACGCTCAAAACGAAAAGCCCCAATACCGCCAATCTGCTGGCGAGGAATTCGGACGCGAAGCGACGAAAAGGCGTCTGCTCCCTGCGCTTGTGAATTTCAGGCGTCGGACTGTCCAAAGTTGCGGCCATCACCTGCTTTCCAGACGCACACGAGGATCGAGCACCATGTAAGCCAGGTCGACGAGCAGGTTTATAACGACGAACATCAGCACCATGAGCATGAGATATGCCACGATCACCGGGCGATCCAGGACGTTTATACTATCGATGATGAGTTTACCCATCCCCGGCCAGGAGAAAATAGTCTCCGTCACGACAGCGAAAGCTATCACGGTTCCCAGATTAAGCCCCACAACCGTGATGACAGGGATCATGATATTCTTCAGGACGTGGACGAATATGATACGCGATTCCGTCAACCCTTTTGCCCGAGCGAACTTCACGTAATCCGACAGGATCACCTCGCGCACCCCGGCCCGCGTTAGCCGGATCACCATGCTGATCTGGAACAGGGCGAGGTTCAGCACCGGCATGGCCATATGGGCGAGACCATCGACGGTCAGGAACGACCAGCGCGCGCCCAGCCAGTATGCCGTTTCACCGCGGCCACCCGAGGGCAGCCAGCCGAAATGAACGGAAAACAGCATGATCAGGACGATGCCGACCCAGAAGCTGGGCAGCGAGAAGCCGAGGATGGAACCTGCCATTATTGAGGTCGAGACCCGCGATTTCGGTGCAAGGCCGGCATAGAGCCCGAGCGGAATGCCGGCTGCGAGAGCGAGAAGGGTGGAAGCGAGCGCAAGTTCCAGCGTAGCGGGCACGCGCTCCAGGATGAGCTTCAAGGCCGATACATTGAATACGAAAGAGCGCCCGACGTCGCCTTGCAGCAGATTGCCCAGGAAACTCAAATACTGCTGCCAGATCGGCAGATCGAGGCCCAGAGCCCGGATCGCGTTCTCGCGTTCGATCGCAGTCGCTTGCGGGCTGATCAGGATATCGACAGGATTCCCGATCGCGAATACGCCGACAAACACGAGCGCCGACATCACCAGCATGACCAAGGCGGCCTGTAGGAGTCTTCGTAGAAGATAGGAGACCATCCTTACCCTCGCTGGGATGAGACGTGGCGGTAGCGACCACCGTAGCACTCAAGTGCCGTATGGCTGCACCGCCGCGAGATCGCCGCGCGGCGGTGCGAGCTTCCGGCACCTCATTCAGATGCGGGTTTCGCGCGCCAGGTGAGGGTCTCTTCCATCGGATCCGTCGTATATGTCAGCTTCGATCGGCTCGCCGTCAGCACCCTCTGGAAGTACAGCGGGATAACCACAACCTCTTCCGCAGTGCGATTGACGGCGTCGCGCATGAGTTCGTCCCGCGAATCCCGGTCGAGGGTCACGACGGCATCGTCGATGATCTTATCCAGTTCAGGGTTCGAGTAGTCGCCGAAATTGTAGCCGCCGCGACCGGCCTCACGGTCGACCGAATGCACGATGTGCCCCAGGGTCTGGGGACGCGTTCCCTGGGCGCCGAGACCGAGCATGCCTATGGCGAAGTCGTCACCTTGCATTGCCGTCATCATAACGCTCATGGGCTGCGTCTCGACCTTAGGCTGGAGTCCGGCACGAGCCAGCATCTGCCCCACGGCCTGACAGACACGGGCATCGTTTGGATAGCGATTGTTGGAGCATGCAACGCTGATACCAAAGCCGTCCGGATAGCCGGCCTCGGCAAGCAACGCCCTGGCGCCCTGCGTATCTGCGACCTCTGCCTCCCGGTCGGGATCGTAGCCCTCCATGCCAGGCATCGCGATCTGGGTCGCGGCGTCAGCCGCGCCGTCCATGATGCGTTCGACGAGCGCGTTCCTGTCGATCGCCTTCGACAGAGCCTGCCGAACACGCAGGTCCCTCAGAGGATTCTGATCAATCGGCCTTCCATCCGCGCCGGTGATGCCTCCGACCTGCCCATCGAGGAAGTTCAACAGCAGGACCATCATGCGGGTGCTGGGGCCGTCATGCACGGTAATGTCGGTATTCTCGCGCAATCTTTTGACGTCGCTCGGCGGCACAAAATCGATCAGGTCGACGTCACCGGCAAGCAATGCAGCGACGCGCGAGGCATCATTCGGCATGATGCGAAACGTGACGCGCTCCCAATAGGGCTGCTCACCCCAATAATCTTCGTTGCGCTCGAGCACGAGGCGGTCGCCGGGGGAAAAGCTGCTGACCCGATAGGGGCCATACTCGCCAATTCCACCTTCCGACGTGAAGTCGCCGGTCGATTTACCTTCGGTTGCCTTCTGCGGCAAAATGGCAACCTGACTGAGATTGTCGGGAACGTACGGGTTCGGGGTGTCGGTCGTTATGCGCACGGTCAAGGGATCTACCGCCTCGAAATCCGTGATGGACTCGAGGCGAACCGTGTAGGGGCTCGGGTTGCCGGGGAGCGACTTCACGCGATTGAGCGAGTAGACGACGTCGGCGGCGGACAGCATCGAGCCGTCTTCGAGCTTCACATCGTCCCGAAGCCGGAACTCCCAAGTATGATCGTCAATCAATTCATAGGATTCAGCCAGACTTGGTCCTGCGTGCCCCTCCTCGTCATGCATCGTCAGGCTGCCGTAGGTGTGCCTCCAGAAGGCCACGTTGGTGCCGATATACATGTAATGCGGGTCGAGCGACGGATCGCCCTGGCTGCCGACAACGAGTTCCTGAGATTGAGCGGATGCTGCGCCAGCCAGCAAAACGGCGGCGGCGAGAATGGATAAGGTTTTCATTTCCGTATCTTTCCCCTTAGAGGATGCAAGCCGGCATCTACCATACATTACTGTATTGTTTGGGTGTGTCAACGCACGCTTTGACAGGAAGACGATGGGCGACTGCGGCAACGATACGGTCCATTGCGTCATCCAACCCGGACGTCCAGCCCCTGGAAACGCCGCCCGACGCAGGCACCCATTTGGGCAACAGATAGGGATCGTTCAATCGGCGCCGGCTACGAGCGCGGCGTAGCTTGAGATGTCAGAGTGGTGCGGGCACGCCTCCGCATAACACCGGCTGCCTTTGCTTCTGGCGCCACAGCGTCAATGTCGGCGATGGGGTTTACGCCGCGAAAAAAGATGCGCAGAATATGGCTTCCTGCACTTCGGTATTTTGCTGCTTCATCGAAATCGATTGATTGATCTTCGAATCCCGCAGAGCGAGACATGAAGCCGACAAGGGCCGAGACCGGCAAGATAATACAAGTCTGCGATGACAATCCAGGCGCCGTGCCCTTTGTCGACAAGAGGCGGCATAATTGTAAAAGCACGTATTTCGCGTGAATCGTAATTGCCTTCAGATAATTTTGCTCGATCGTTCAGGCGGGTGATTTGGCGGTGGACCGGCCAGATGGAGAACGGCGTTGAATAAAGTCGCTGCAAAGCGAATGTCCGGTGGGGAGCATCGTACACCCGAGCGTCTCTCGCGAACCGATTGGATCATGGCGGCTCGAGACGCACTCATCAGCGGCGGCGTGCACGCAGTGAAAGTCGACCTCATTTCAAATCGGCTGAAGATCACGCGGGGCAGCTTCTATTGGCACTTCAAAAGTCGTGCCGAGTTGCTTGGCGCGCTTCTCGAACTTTGGGAGTCGCAGAACACCAAGCCATTCGAGGAAGTGGCGCAGCGCACCGATGTAGACGCCGTCCAGAAGTTCGCTGATATGGTTCGTATCTGGCTGGACGAAAACGATTTCGATCCAGCCTTTGACGCCGCGGTCCGCGACTGGGCTCGGAGTTCCCCGTCGGTTACCAAGAGGATAATGTCGATCGACGCGTTCCGAATGAGCCAGTTGGAAAAGGTCTTCCAAGACATGGGCTACGAGGGAACGGAAGCCATGGTACGAGCAAGGGTCACCTATTACCATCAGATCGGATATTACGCGCTTGATGTTCACGAATCCAAAGCGCGGCGCCGTGAACTTTTGCCCTATTACCTTGAGATTCTGATGGGCAGCCGCGGTGATCTGCAAAAAGCTCTACAGCTTCTGTGAGATGCGCCCACATTGGCGAGCGGCGCACATTCGACGTCGCCACGGAGCTTCAGGGCAGAGGTCAAATTAGCTACGGCACCGTCAGGGTTCGCTGCGTCGCCCGCGGCCGCCTTTGCGCTCATCCGGACATCTTGGCAGTCGTAGCGACCACGATGTTTTTCGCATTGCCAATACAGTTCTGTACTGTATGTTAGGGACTATCGTAGTTTCATTCGCGGACGAAGCGCACGGGTATGATCCGTTATTCTGGCCTGAACTTGGTTCTGCAGGGGCTTCGAGGGCACCGCGGGTGGGCGCCGGTCTGGCGCTCGGCCGCACCCAAGTCCAGGTATGATGTCATCTTGATCGGAGGCGGGGGCCACGGCCTGGCCACCGCATATTATCTCGCCAAGAACCACGGCATCACCAACGTCGCAGTGATCGAAAAAGGCTGGATAGGCGGGGGTAATTCGGGGCGAAACACCACGGTGATCCGCTCGAATTACTACTACCGCGAAAGCGCCGAGCTCTACGACTTTTCTCTTCGGCTGTACGAGCAGCTCGCCCGCGAGATCAACTACAACATCATGTTCAGCCAGCGAGGAATGGTCGTGACGGCGCATAGCCGTCACGACATGGAACTCGCTGCTCGCTGGGTCGGAGCCATGCGGCGGAACGGGGTCGACACCGACCTGATCGGCGTTTCCGAGATTGCAAGCCGCGTTCCCGCGCTCGATGTCTCACCTGCCGCGCGCTTTCCCGTGCATGGGGGTTTTGTGCAGCCGAGAGCCGGCACCGCCAGACACGACGCTGTCGTCTGGGGATATGCGCGTGCGGCGAGTTCCCTGGGCGTCGACATCATAGAAGGATGCGAGGTGACCGGCTTCATTCACGCAGCCGATGGATCATCCGTGGTCGGGGTCGAAACCTCTGCGGGCCCGATCATGGCGGACAAGCTCGGCATGGCCGTCGCCGGGCATTCCAGCGTGCTCGCCGATATGGCCGGATTTCGGCTTCCCGTGACGAGCTACGCCCTGCAGGCGTTCGTTTCCGAACCGCTCAAACCCGCGCTCGACACGGTCGTGCTTTCGCTGGCGACCGGCATGTATATCAGCCAATCCGACAAAGGCGGTCTCGTCATAGGCGGGGGCCTTGATCGCTATTCCTCCTATGCACAGCGCGGAAACGCGCCGGTCATTCGCGACGTCATCGGAGCCGTCGCCGAGCAATATCCGCGCTTTCGCCGCGTGCGGCTCCTGCGCCACTGGGCCGGGATCGTGGACGTGATGCCCGATTCAAGCCCGGTGATCGGCGAGACTCCGGTGCCCGGCCTTTATATCAACTGCGGGTGGGGCACGGGCGGCTTCAAGGCGATCCCCGTCGGCGGCTGGACGCTCGCGCACCACATCGCCACCGGGAAGCCGCATCCTGTCGCGGCACCATTCAATCTGGGGCGCTTCAAGACTGGCGCTCTGATCGACGAGGCAGCCGCCTCGGGAATTGCACACTGAGGGATCGACCCGATGCTGCTGATTGCCTGCCCGTGGTGCGGCCCCCGCGACGAGATCGAGTTCCGGTGGGGCGGCGAAAGCCACATCCGGCGACCCACGCTGGATGAGTCCCCCAGCGACGAAGACTGGGCGGACTACCTCTTCAATCGCCGAAACCCCAAGGGGCTTCATCGTGAAAGATGGGTCCACGAAGCGGGCTGCGGGCAATGGTTCAATGTCGCCCGCGATACGGTCTCGCACGAAATCGTCGAGATCTACCGGATGGGAGAAGCCTCCGGTCATTCCCCGTCGGGAAAGCAGCCATGACAAAATCGCATCGAGGCGCCAGCCGACGACTTCCCGACGGCGGAATGATCCTGCGTGACCGGCCGGTCAGTTTCAGTTTCAACGGAAAGCGCCATCAGGGTTTCGTCGGCGACACGCTCGCCTCGGCGCTTCTTGCCAATGGCGTTGCTCTGGTCGGCCGCTCCTTCAAGTATCATCGGCCGCGGGGGATCATCGGGGTCGGCTGCGAGGAACCAAACGCGCTCGTGCAGCTTGGCGAGGGTAGCGAAAGCACTCCCAATCTGCGGGCGACCGAGATCGACCTCCATGAAGGGCTCTGCGCGCGGTCGGTCAACTCATGGCCGAACGCGTCCTTCGACGTCGGAGCGATCAACAGCCTCTTCTCTCGTTTCCTTCCCGCAGGCTTCTACTACAAGACGTTCATGTGGCCGGGCTGGCACGTCTTCGAATGGGCGATCCGCCGGGCGGCCGGCTTGGGTCAAGCGCCGCGGCAGGCCGATCCCGATCGCTACGAAACGCGGTACGACCATTGCGACGTGCTCGTCGTGGGGGGCGGTGCTGGAGGCCTGGCCGCTGCACGAGCGGCGGCCGCTACGGGCTGCCGTATGCTCCTGGTCGAGCAGGACAGCCATCTCGGAGGAAGGCTGCTGTGGGATCCGGTGCCGATCGACGGCGTCGATGCAAGGTCCTGGATCGCCGATTGCCGGCGCTATCTCGAAATCCGGCCCGAGGCACGCATTCTGACGCGAACCGCGGCGGTCGGATATTTCGATCACAACGCCGTCGTCCTCGTCGAGAATCCGACGGAGCCTGCCGGTGGGCCTCTCCCCGGAACGCCTCGCCAGCGGCTTTGGAGCGTGCGCGCCAAGACGGTGATCCTGGCGACCGGAGCCCTCGAGCGGCCCCTCGTGTTCGCCGGAAACGACCGGCCGGGCGTGATGCTTGCCTCTGCGGTGAGGCAATATATCGAACGCTATGCCGTTCGCCCCGGCGAGCGCGCGGTGATCTTCACCAACAATGACGACGCTTACGCGACGGGCGCTGCATTGGCCCGTGCCGGCGGGGTGGTTGCCGCCATCGTCGATACGCGCACTGCGCCGCCGCACCACCTCATCGAAGCCGCGCGAGAAAACGGCATCCCGGTCTTTCGGGGCGCCGAAATCGTCGAGACGAAAGGCGGGCGCTGCCTCCGCTCGGTGCGCGTTCGCCAAAACGACGGCCGGTCGCACACCCTCTCATGCGATCTCCTGGCTGTCTCCGGCGGGTACAATCCAACGGTGCATCTTTTTTGCCAGGCGGGCGGAAAGCTGGCCTACGATGCCGACCAGGCATTGTTGAAGCCGCTGGAGTCTCCTCGACACGTTTGTTCCGTCGGCGCCGCAGCGGGCAGGATGGGCATCGCAGCGTCCCTGGCGGAAGCGCACGATGCCGGTCTACGAGCAGCGGCGGATATCGGCTTCACGCCAGACACGACACGGGTGCAGCCGCCGCAGTCGACGGGAGACGCACCAGGCATCGAAGCGTTCTGGCAGGTCGCCAACGGGCGCGGAAAGGCATTCGTAGATTTCCAGAACGACGTGACGGTCGATGATATCGAGCTGGCTGCACGCGAGAACTTCATATCCGTCGAACACCTCAAGCGCTACACCACGCTTGGAATGGGCACGGACCAGGGAAAGACGTCGAACGTCAACGGTCTGGCGATCATGGCGGCGCTGACCGGCCGCGATGTCCCGGAGGTCGGCACGACGAGATACCGCTTCCCGTTCACGCCGGTCAGCTTCGGCGCGCTTGCCGGCAGCACCCGTGCCGAGCTGTTTCGGCCGATACGCCGCACGTCCCTTCATGACTGGAACGTCGCCGCCGGAGCGATGATGGAGGATTATGGCGGATGGCAGCGCCCCGCCTGCTATCCGCGCCCTGGAGAAACGCTTGAAACGGCCGTGCATCGGGAAGCGTTGATCGTGCGCGAGGGCGTCAGCCTCTTCGATGCTTCGCCGCTGGGCAAGATAGAGGTCAAAGGTCCCGACGCGGCAACGTTCCTCGACCGCATCTACGCCAACACGATGTCGACCCTGCGCATCGGCTCCATCCGCTACGGCCTGATGCTCAACGAACTCGGAGTGATCATCGACGACGGCGTGGCTGCACGTCTCGCCGACGATCATTTCATCGTGGGCACGACCAGTGGCGGCGCGGAGCGCATTGCCGCCTGGCTCGAAGAATGGCTGCAATGCGAATGGCCCGAACTGGACGTTCTGATCGCGCCGGTGACGACTGCCTGGGCGGTACTTTCGCTGAGCGGGCCAATGGCGCGCACCGTTCTGCGCGAAACCGGCACCGACATCCCGCTGGGGCCGCAGGATTTCCCGCATATGAGCTTCCGGGAGGGGACCGTCGGCGGCATTCACGCGCGCGTATCGAGGGTCAGCTTTACGGGCGAAGTGACCTACGAAGTGAACGTTCCATGGTCGCTCGCGCCGAAACTGTGGGAAAGACTGATCGGCGCGGGGCAGCCCCACGGCATCGCGCCGGTCGGAATCGAGACCTACCTTCGGCTTCGGCTGGAGAAGGGATACCTCCACGTCGGAAGCGACACGGATGGCACAACCAACCCGATCGATGTCGGATGGGATCACGTGTTGAAGCGGAAGTCGGATTTCGTCGGACGGCGCTCTCTGCTTCTGCCGCAAAACCAACGATTGGACCGGTTGCAACTGGTGGGCCTGGAGCCCGTCGACGGCCGACCGCTTCCGCTGGGCGCGCAACTGTCGCTGCGAGGCTCAGGCCCCCGTGAATCCGTCGGTTTCGTCACGTCGTCCGGCTTCAGCCCCACGCTCATGCGCGGTGTTTCGCTGGGCATGGTTCGAGGAGGCCGGGAGACGACCGAAAAAGACGTGATCGCCATTACCCCGCAAGGCCAGTTCCACGCCCGCATCGCTCCGCTGGCAGCTTACGATCCTCAAGGAGAGCGTATCCATGACTGACAGGTCAGTTCTGCGCTACCCCCAGTTGGCGATTGATGAACCTTCACGCCACCAGCTCTCTTTGCTGAGAGCGAGGCGGATCGACCAGCAGCAGCGTCAGCGGTTGGAAAGTGTACTCGGCGCTCCTCTGCCGGAGGTACCGAATGCCTCCACCAGCGGGGACCGTGAGATTTTGTGGCTGGCACCCAACCAATGGCTCATCCGCGCCGCCGATACCGAACTCGACATTGCGGCAAGGATCGACGACGCCTGTCGAGGCATGTTGTTTCATGTCGCCGACGTCACTGACGCGTGGCGCGCAGTCGAAATCGACGGTAGGCGGTCAGCCGATCTGATTGCCAAGGGATGCAGCCTCGATCTACATCCAACGGTCTTTCGCGTAGGCCAGGCAAAGCGATCATTGCTCAGCCAAATCCACGTGCTTCTGCACCGCATTTCCGGCTCCGGCTATCGAATCTACTTCGACGTCAGCGTTTGGGACCACGTCGTGCAATGGCTGAAGGTATCCGCCGAGGAGTTCCGCCGCGACCCAGCGCTTGAGGGAGACGCAGAGACGCGGAGAGACGGTCAAATTCTCTTGGCGCCGATGTCATAGCAGACCGCCGGCTGTACAGCCGTTCGGAACGCACCACCGCGGCTACAGGACACGCGGCAGGGACATCGCGTTGTGCCACCACATGCTATCAGGTGCCGGATGTCTCTCCCCGCGCTTGACCAGGATCTTCGTGAATGGAGGCAGCCCGTGATCATGCAGGGCGAAGATCGCTTGTTCGCAAGGAACCGCGCGCTCGATTTGCAGGGAACTCGATCTTCCCCATTCGATCACCATGATAAATCTGCCTTAACTGCCCGGCGAATCCAAAGAAGACGCCCGCCTCGTTTCCAGTGAGGCAGGATGTGCTCGAAGGCGTCAAGGGTCATCGAAATCCAGGGAATCGGCACTGCCCTTTCACGGCCATGACACTTGCCTATCTGGGCGCGGAGGTCACGGTCGTCCAAAGCGCGATCATATTCAACTCCCAGACGAAACCCCAATCCGGGTCTGCAACTCGCTCAAGACGCGATGCGTTTGATTCTGAAACATGGCGATGAAAGCCGAAGATAGGCGCGAGGGGATACGCTGGCGCGGCAGCATTGCCGACAGGGACAGGCGCATCTTGGGCTGCATGTGGCGGATAGCGAGATCGTCGTATCGCCCGGATGATACCGTCATCTCATCAAGGATGGCCACGCCCCAGTTCTCCTGTACCAGCCGCGCGGCGACATTGAGAAAGCGAACCTCGACGGCGGGCATGTACGGGGCCGCCGCCTTCGAGAACGCTTCGGCGATGATAACGCCGATGCCGTTGCTCATCTGCGGTGCAATCAGCTTGTGGCCGCGCAAGTCATTCGGCGTGATGAACGGCAGCGACGCCAGATCGCTCGTCCGTTGACAGACGCACACTGTTGTCAGGTCTGCGATCGGCCTTAGCGTCAGGCCGTGGCGTTCATGAGCCTCCATGCCGAAGCCGACATCGGCCAGTCCGCTCTCGACCGCGTCCAGCACGCTGTTCAGGGGCCGCGTATCCAGCGAGAGATAAACATTGGGATGCTGGTTCATGAACTGCGCCATCACCGCTGGCAGGATCGATTCCGACAACTCGGCGGTAGCAGCGATACGGATGCGTCCGATCCTCCCAGCGCGCAAGTCGGCCGCACGCTGGTTCACCGCCTGCTGATGTAAGAATAGAGGCTCAGCTTCCTCCAGCAGTATCTTGGCTTCCTCGGTAGGGACGAGCCTGTTGCTGACCCGCTCAAAGAGCTGGAAGCCGAGTTGGGATTCGACATGCTTGATGGCATTCGACACTGCCGACTGCGACATCGACAGGGCCTCAGCGGCGGCAATCGTCGTGTGATAGCGCATGACCGCGCTGAAAATTTCGAGTTGGCGAAGGTTCAAGTCGGTCGCTCCGGATTCGTCCGAGCCAGTCTATACCGCGCGGATTAAAAATACCGAGTGCGAAGACCTGATGCGCCGCTCAGCCGGCCGCAGCGTCGTGGTCGATCGGCGCAAGCCGCAGGCGCCAGAAATTCTTCACCTTGCCTTCGAACGGACCGAACCCTTTAATTGCGTGGAACGCTGGCGTGTCGTAGGCCTCCGCACCACTTATTTGATAGACGGCGACATAACTCGGCCCGCCCTCCAGACAGCGGTGCCGACTGGCGGACAACCAACCAGGGCAGGCGAGAATGTCGGGCAGATGGACCGTGTCATACCATTCGTTGAACGCGACTTCGTCCTCCGGGTCTATGTCGACCATGACAATATGGGTCATTGCCATCAGGCGGCTTTCCTCTCCAGCACGCCGGCAACTTCGAGCGCCTGCCGCAAAAGGCTAACCTCCTCGCCCGACAACTGACTGATGCTCGAACGCGACACGGCGTTGGGCTGGTGGCCAAGCAGCACGAGGCAGGTTTTGAGACGCAGCGTCGCGAGATGGCCCGGCGAGCCGTAGACGATCCTGGCAAGTTGGTAGAGCCGCTCGTGCATGTCGCGTCCTGCAGCCATATCGCCGGCGGCAACGGCCCTCTCCAGTGCAACGATCATTTCCGGAACGATTGCGGCGAGGCTCACCAGGCTCCCCTCGCTGCCGATCGCGAAGCACGGAAAGAGATGCTCGTCGCCGGAAGCCATGACACCGACATCGGGACGCAGGCGTTTGGTGAGGCGCCGCGTCGCCTCATAGGCGGAGGTTTCCCAACTGCCCTCCTTGATGCCGACGACACTGTCAATTTCGAGAAGTCGCGCCAGCACGTCCGGTTGGTACGCAGTCTTTCCGGAATTTACCGACCCCTGGAACAGAAAAAGCGGCAGGCCGCTCGCTTCGGCAACGACGCGATGATGGGCGAGGACCACACGGTCGTCGGCACCAAGCGCCCATGAGAACGGCGGAAACACCATCACCGCGTGCGCACCGGCCTTTGCGGCATCTTCCGCCATCGCCGCGGCGACATCCGCGCGCTCGGCATTGATGCCGGCCACGACCTTCCGATCCCCCGACACGGTTCGCGCGGCCCGCACGACGCTGGCGAGCTCGGCGCGATCGAGAGCATAATTCTCGCCTGCATGGCCGTTGACGAGAAGACCCGCGATGCCTTCGGTGTTCACTACCTTTGACAGGTGTGACGCCAAATTGTCGTCTTGTATCTGACCTTTGTCGGTCATCGGACATATCGTTGCAGCATAGACGCCGCCAAACGGGTGCGCCGGAATCTCTTTCACGATCATATTTCCCTCTGGCTCAGTATCAGGCTTTCAGGCCGCTCGCCCGCACGGCGTCGCGCACCGCTTTGTCAACCTCCGGCCTGACGGGAACGAGCGGCAGGCGCGGCCTCGCGTTGGCAATGATTCCGATTTCCTGAAGCGCGACCTTGATGCGACTGTGCATGTCAACGACCGGCTGTGCCCCGTAGATGGTCCGAACGATCGGATGGAGACGGTCGTTGGCGGCACGCATTGCGGTAAGATCAAGCGACTGCGACGCGTTCCAGAGATCGCCGAGCCAGTCCGGAGTTAGGCTTGCGAGCCCGGAAAGCAGGCCGTCCGCGCCCACCGCAAGCTGCGCCAGGAACCAGTCGTAGTTGGACGGAAGCATCGCAACATCGGGAGCGCCATTGCGCAGCGCCCTCAGGTTTTCCTCATAGGCCAGCATGGTGTTGCTGCCCTCCTTGACTGCGACGATCTTCGGCAGAGCGGCGAGTTGCGCCAGAACGCTTGTGGAGTAGCCAAAACCGGACGCCAACGAAAACTGGAACACCGATGCCGGAATATCGACGCGGGACGTCACCGCTTCGAAATAGGCAAGCGGGGCGTCGGTAGCGGCAGCCCCACCGCCCAATGCAGCCGGGGGGAACACGACATAGCAGTCGGCGCCGTCCGCCTGCGCGGACCTTGCCTGCGCCACGGCGTCCTCGACGCCATGCGGTATCACGCCCGCCATGAGCGGCTTGTCCTTACCGATCAGCGCACGCGTGCGGCGAATGACTTCGGAGCGTTCCTCAACCGAAAGCGACGTCGCCTCGCCGGCATGACCGTTGACGAAGATCGCGGCGATGGCGGGCGAGCGCCCACAATAGTCGATCAGGCGCTCGTAACTTGCCCAGTCGATCGCTCCCGTCTCGTCGAACGGCAGTACGGTGGCGACGGTTACGCCGGCTAAATCAGATTTCTTCATTGAACTCATTGTGGTTTTGGACGTGGATATTTCAGGGTCGCGCGCGCCTTGAGCACCTCGCGGCCTTCCTCGTTGGTAGCGGACGCCTCCCAGACCAGCGTCCGTGTGTCCTCGTGCTTTTCCGAGATCCACACGTCGATCGTGATGGTATCGCCGTAAAAGACCGGGCCGGTAAACCAGAAGCTGTCCTCGATTGACACGCCGAGCACGCCGGCCAGTTCCGCGGTCAGCACGCTGGTGCATAAGCCCGCAACCATGATTCCGGGCGCAAGCCGCTGGCCGAACCGGGTCGATCCCGCATAATCTTCGTCGATGTGGACAGGACCGAAATCGCCAGTCGCGGCAATGTAAAGCGACCCGTCCGCCTCGGTGACGGTCTTGGATACGGAGACCCGATCTCCGACGGAAAGGTCGGCGAATAGGATAACGTCGTACATGGCCTACCTCGCGACGATCGGCACGAGCACGGCCTTACCCGTCGACAGAGTCGTACCGTCGGCTTCGAGCAACAGGTCGTAGCTTTGACCGCCCGCTCCAGTTTCGGAAAGCTGCGCCGTTGCTGCGACCGTCGTACCCACCGTCATGGATGCGGCGAAATCGATCGAAAACGAAGCGATGCGATAGGTTGGGCCGGCGAGACGCGACAGGCAGGTGGACAGCAGCGACGCGGCGACGAGTTCGAAGATCGCCATGTCGGCAAGCCCGGCTTCCTTCGCCTTCGAACGGTCGACATAAACGCCGCCGAGATTGCCGCTGATACCCGTGAACATCGCCTGTTCGGCAACAGTCAGCGTCTTCTTGAACGTCACCTTGTCGCCGACGTTTGCAGGGACGAATGCGTTCTTCACAGTCATGATCGGTGTCTCCGTGCTAAAGCGTCAGGCCGTTGCGGATGACGTTTCGCGCAATCAGCATGCGATGGATTTCCGACGTGCCGTCGTAGATGCGGGTGACGCGCGCATCGCGATAGATCCGCTCCAGCGGCAGTTCCTTGGTAAAGCCGTAGCCACCGAACACCTGAATGCCACGGTCGGCGACCCTGCCGAGCATCTCGGAGGCGAAGACCTTGATCATCGACACCTTGTCTCGAGGATCGAGCCCGCGATCGATATCGGCCGCGCAGTCGAGCACCATGGACCGGCACGCATAGATGTCGATTGCCGAATCCGCGATCATCTGCTGGATCATCTGGTAGTCGCCGATGGGCTTGCCGAACTGCTTCCTGGTGGCGGCGTGCTGCCGCATCATCTCGACGACACGCTGCGACATGCCGGTACAGCGCGCGCCGATGTGGCCGAGCCGGATGCCCGACACGCTCTGCATGATCAGCTTGAAGCCGTTACCGACCTCCCCCAGCACCGCGTCTTCGGGGATGCGGCAGTCGGTGAAGACGAGTTCCGCATGACCGTAGCCGCGATGACCCATCATCGCCTGCTTGCGGGCGACGTGAAAACCCGGCGTATCCCGGTCGAGCAGGAACAGGGTGATGCCACCGCGCGCACGCTTCTCCGCGTCGTTGAGCGCCATGACGATGACGTAGTCGGCTATGTCGCCGTCGCTGATGAAGTGCTTGGTGCCGTTGAGCACCCACTCGCCGTTTTCGAGCTTCGCCGTCGTGGAGATCGACGCGGCGTCGGAGCCCGCGCCCGGCTCGGTGATCGCCATCGCGCAGATCTTGTCGCCCTTCACGGTCGGCAGCAGGTATTTCTCGCGCTGCTGCGGGGTGCAGGCCATGAGCATCGGATAGACTTGTCCGAAGATACGGCGGATCAGCGCGTCGGACGTCTGGCCAAGTTGCTCCTCGACAAGGCACATCGCGACGTTGCTGAGACCGCCGCCCCCGACGTCCTCGGGCATGTTGAGTGCGTAAAGGCCGAGCGCGATCGCCTCTTGCTTCAGCGCCGCCAACGTGTCGGCCGGAATAGAGGCGAGTTCCTCGACCTCCGCTTCCAGCGGCTGCACCTTTTCGATGATGAAGCGGCGGATCGTCTCGACCACCATGCGCGTCTCGTCATCGATCGTAACCAGATTCATGACCTAATCCTGCTTGCTTTCGTTATCGTTGTTACCCGACGGCACCCCGACGATGCCGTCGGTGACGAAGCGATCGATCTCACTCGCGGCAAAGTCCAGTTCCTCCAGAACCGCTCTGCTGTCGCAGCCAGGTTCAAACGGCATCGCGCGGACCTTCGGCGCCTTACCGTCGTAACGAAGCGGATGGGCGACCAGCCGCGCCGTCTCGCCGTTGACGTCGATCTCGGTGAAAGCGCCGATGTGCCGCGCCTGCCGGTCTTCCGCGAGCTCGTCATAGGACTGGACCCGCTCGAACCAGATGCCCTCACGGTCGAACCGGTCTTGCAGATCGGCGAAGGTGTGGCGGGCAAGTTCGGTCGCCATTGCCTGCGCGTAGCGCTCGCGCTCCGCGTAGCGGTCGACGGTGGCAAGCGCACGCAGGACGTCGCTGTCCAGAGCCTCGGCAAGTGCCGCCGGATCGTTCATCGAGAGGACGATGTGGCAATCGGCGAGCCTGTAGGAGCCATAAGGCGCATCATGATACCAACTGCCGACATTGCGGCCGCGCGGCATCGGGTCGGACCCCTTGTCGGCGCGGGCGAAATACATGGTCAGCGCTTCGCTTTGGAGATCGATGCCCGCCTGGAACAGGCTCGCCTCGACGCGGGTGCCCTCTCCCGTCTGAAGCTTCCGCACATAGGCCGACAGAACCCCCATCGCCAGAAGCGCGGCTCCGTGCTGGTCGACGACGGCCGCACCCGTGATGGTCGGGCCAGCCTGGCTCGAGCCGGTGGCCGCGACAAGACCTGACCGCGCCTGCATGAGCAGGTCCTGCCCCGGCCTGTTCGCGTCGGGGCCGTTGGCCCCCAGCCCCGTCGCGGAAGCATAGATGATGTCGGGCTTCTTCGCCCTCACGGCCTCGTAGCCATAGCCCAGCCTGTCGAGGACGCCCGGCCGGAAATTTTCGAGGATGACGTCCGCTCCGCCGATCAGACGATCCATCACCGGCCGCGAGCCGGGGTGTTTGAGGTCGATGGCGAGGCTGCGCTTGTTTCGGTTGGCCGACAGAAGGAAGGCACTGACACCGCCGACGCTGGATTTTCCGCCCGACCATTTGCGCTCGAACGCGCCGCCGAGCGGCTCGATCTTGATGACGTCTGCGCCCATGTCGGCGAGATACTGCGTTGCGGCCGGACCCTGCAGATAATGGCAGAAGCTGACGATGCGCATGCCGATCTTCATCCGCCTTGCTCCGCCTGACGGATGGTGCCGGCGGCGAGAAATCCATCGATCTCGTCGGCCGAGAAGCCGGCCTCGCCAAGAATGTCCCGCGTCTGCGCGCCGAGCGGCTGCGGCACATGGCGCACCTGTGGCGCCTCGCCGTCATAGCGCACCGGGTGGGCGACGAGCGTAATCGGCGCACCCGTTGCGCCATCGACGGTGGGGAATGCTCCAAGATGCTTCAGTTGCGGGTTTTCCATCAGCGTGTCGTAGTCCTCGACGACCGCGTTCCAGATGTCGCACGCATCGAGCCGTGCGACCGCTTCCGCCACGCTCAGCGAAGCGATCGCGGTCGCAACGTGCGCCGTGATATCCTCACGACGCACGAATGCCTCGTTTTCCGAAATTTCCCCAAGCGCGGCGACGCCGAGCGCCCTGCCGAGATTGGCGGGCGTGCTCATCGAGACGGCGACAAAGCCGTCGATCGCCTGATGCACGCCATAGCCGCCGGCGCTGAACCACGAGGCAACGCCGGCAGGCCCGCGCGGTCCCTGCCTCGGCGCGCCGTTCAGCCATGCCGTGATCGACTCGCCTTGCAGGTCGACAGCCGCCTGGAGCAAGCTGACGTCGACCCGCCCGCCCTTGCCTGTCCGCTCGCGGCGGAACAGCGTCGACACGATCCCCATGGCGTAGAGAGCCGCCGCATGCTGGTCGATGACCACGGAGCCGACCGGAACGGGCGGCCCATCGGCACGACCGGTATGGGCTGCCAGACCCGACATCGCCTGAAGCAGCAAGTCCTGCCCCGGCCGCTGCGCAAATGGCCCGTCAGCACCAAAGCCGCTTGCCGCAGCGTAGATCAGCCTAGGATAGTCCCGCAAAAGGCGCTCGGGATCGAAGCCGAGCCGCGCCATCGCACCAGGCCGAAAATTCTCCATCACCACGTCCGCCGCGGCGATCAGTCGCTCAACGATCGAGCGGCCCTGCTCGCTCTTCAGGTTGACCGAGAGGCTTCGTTTGTTGCGCCCTGTCGACAAATGATTGACGCTCTGGCCGTCAACAAAATGTCCAGCCACGGCCCAGTTGCGCTGAAAAGCGCCCTCCAACGGTTCGATGGTGACGACATCCGCGCCCAGATCGCCGAGAAGTTGCGCTGCGGCAGGACCGGCGAGGAAGTGGTTGAAACTGAGGACTTTGATGTCCCGAAGCGCGTCCATGGCGGCATGTCCCTATTCGCCGCGATCCTAACAAGCTCGGTTTCGCGGCAGTAGTATCGAGATTGATGATATTGAGCGGCTCATCTATCGATAGATAAAATAGTTATGGCGCCTCATCGTGCAGTGAATGCGCTGATGCCTCTTTCAAGCACCCGTCCGTGTCCCGGCTTGCCGACGACCTTGCCATCTTCATAGACCAGCACGCCGCGTACGAAGGTTGCGACCGGCCAACCCGTCACCTCGAATCCCTCCCAGGGGGTGTAGTCCGCGCCGTGGTGGAGGATGTCCTGCCGCAATATTTCCGCGCGCGTTGGGTCCCACAGCGCGATGTCGGCGTCGAAACCGATGCCGATCGATCCCTTGCGTGGGTAGAGCCCATACATCTTTGCGTGATTGGTGGCAGACAGTTCGACGAACTTCTGCGGCGTGATCCGCCCCTTCGACACGCCCTCGGAAAACAGGATCGGCAGGCGCGTCTCGACGCCGGGAATGCCGTTTGGCACCCAGCGAAACGACGTCCGGGCCTTCGCGTTGAGCTTTCCTTCGCTCGATTCATAGCGAAAGGGGCAGTGATCCGAAGAGAACGTTTGAAAGACGCCTTGCGTGATGCCTTCCCAGATCGCCGCCTGGCTGTCCGTGTCACGCGGCGGCGGGGAGCACACATATTTGGCGCCCTCCATGTTCAACCCGTTCAAATCCTCCGCCGTCAGCGTGATGTATTGCGGGCAGGTTTCGGCATAAACCTTCATGCCGCGTTGCTGGGCCCAGCGAACCTGCTCCATCGCCTCGCGACCGGAAACGTGCACGATCATGATCGGCACGTCGATCAGTTCGGCATGGCTGATCGCGCGGTGCGCCGCTTCGCGCTCGACGACCTGCGGACGTGATACGGCATGGTAGTACGGAGCCGTATTGCCGGCCTGTTCGAGTTTTTCGGCAAGAAAGCGGATCGCGTCGTAGCCCTCGCAATGCACCATCACCAACGCCCGCTCGCGCCGCGCGACCGCGAAAACCGACAGGAGCTGCGCATCGTCGAGAACGAGGTCGTCATAGGTCATGAACACCTTGAACGAGGTGTATCCATCCTTGACCAGCGCCGGCAGTTCCTGCCCAAGCACGGCAGGCGTCGGATCGGAAATAATGAGATGGAAGCTCGTGTCGATGACGCAATTGCCTTCGGCGAGCTTGCGGTAGTCCTCGACCGACTGGCGCAGCGACTCGCCGCGTTTTTGAAGTGCGAACGGCATGATGGTCGTATTGCCCCCGGCGGCGGCGGACGCCGTCGCGGACGCGAAATCATCGGCCATCATGATGCCTGGCCCCGAATCCTGAGCAACATGCACATGGCTGTCGATGCCGCCTGGAAGCACCCACAGGCCCGAGGCGTCGACCTCTTCACGGGCGCCCTTCAGCTCGCCGGAAATCGCAACGATCCGGCCGCCCGCGATGCCGACATCGGCCTTGTACATGTCGCTTGCCGTAACGATGGTGCCGCCACGGATGGCGAGATCGAGTTCGGACATTTTGGCTTCTCCTGTCGATTCCGGTTAGACGACCTCGAAGGAAATCGGCTGCGCGCCTTCCCACAGCACGCGCCGCCCCATGGCGTGGAGCCGGTCATGACCCTCGGTGATGGTAAGAAAGTGATTGCCGGCAAGCTGCCCGGCCATCGAGGCAAAATTGACCCGGCCATAGGCGAGCAGAATTTCCGTCTCGCTCACGCCGCCAGGATAGAGGATGATCTCGCCCGGCGACGGATAGCTGGTCGCATTTTCGAAGCCGATATCAAACTGGCGGTCACCGAGCGGAATCCAGACCCCCTCCCCGCTCCAGCGCACATGGATGGCGCGGTCGATAAAGGGCAATTGCGACAGAAAGGATGCGCACGTGGCCGGCGCTTTTTCCACTTCCAGGCGCGCGTCGAACATCTCCCCGCCAACGGTGATCTTTAGCTTCGTCATCGGCTGTCTACGCTTTCCATAAGATGTCTGATCTCGGCGACGCGTTGTTCGGCGGCCTCGAACAGAAGATTGATTTCATTGGTAACGACAATCAGTCCGGCATCGAGCGCGAAGGCGTGCGAAGCCAGCAGATCCTTGGGCACGCCCATAAGGCCGAACACCTTTGCGGACGCGCGTGCCGCATTCGCCACCCGAGCGAACGCGGCGGTCACGTCCGGGTGAGTAAGGTCGCCTGTATGGCCGAGCGCCTGCGCAAGGTCCTGCGAACCGATGACCAGCCCGTCGAGCCCGTCGAGCGCGGCCATCGCCTCCACATCGTGAAGCGCCTGCGCGCTTTCGACCATGGCAAAGAGGCGAAATCCGGCTTCCGCTCCGGCAATCAGATCGCGTGCCGGCACCGGCTTGAACCCGGACGAGGCCACCGGGCTTGGTAAGGACCGGTTGCCCCTCGGCGGAAAGCGCAATTTGTCGACAATCAGCCGTGCCTCCTCGACACTGTCGACATGCGGCACGATGATTGCCTGCGCACCGCAGTCGGCTGCCCGCGTCAGGTCATCGGACGAAGAACGGGGCACGCGGACATAGACGGGGAAACCCGCCTCGCGCCCGGCCACGCACAACGACGCGGCTTCGGCGAGAGACATCGCTCCATGTTCCATGTCCGCGATCAAAAAATCGAAACCCGCATGACGGGTGACCGCGAGGATCTCGACGCTGCGAAACACGCAGGCCGCGATGCCGATCTCAGCCGTCATGGCCGCTCACCGTCGGATGCGTGGCGAACCTTGAACAGGCGAGCGGGATTGTCGGCACTCATCGTTTTGAGCGCTGCGGCGTCGAAGCCGCTCGATTGCCACATCGCGATAAAGCAGCGGAACGCCTCGACCGGTGACGGCAGGACGAACGCGCCGCTGTCGCTGGAAATGATCACATTGCGCGGGCCGACCTGACGGACGATATCGGTCGCCATATCGAAATCGGCGCGCGGGAAACGATGCCGTTCCGCATCGATCATCGTCTGTCCGATGGACGTCGCATGCGAGAAGACGAAGAACGAATATTCGAGCGCCGCGCCTGTTGCCACGAGCGCCTCCGCTTCATCCGGCGTCAGATAACCGGCGGGGGCTATCATGCTCCGGCAACCTCGGGCGGCCGCCAGTTCTGCAACGCGAACCATTTCCGGGCCGGAAAGATGCCCGAGATTGAACACCGCATCGGCCTCGACGCATAAGTCGATGATTTCGGGCAGAGGGTCGCCCAGGGGGCCGCTTCCGGGAATGGAAAGACACGTCTCAACATAAGCGGGGCTGCGCCGCTCGGAGCGCGCCACGAAAGCGGTGTGATGGCAGGGCAGCGAGACGAACCGCGCTCCACCGGAACCGTATCCCATGCCGAGCGCGGTCTGGACCACCCGCGGTGAGAGACCGCCGGCGTAGGGCTCCAGAATAACGCCGCCGAAAACATCGACGCCGAGATGGGCGAGTTCGAGATTCGCGAGCGCGGCAAGACCGGAGGTGTTGGCGAATACATCCATCAGGCCAAGTCCGGTCATGCGCGCGGCGGAAGCCTGCCTGACCGCGTCGAACAGGGTGACGGTGCGCTGGTTTATATGCGGACAGCAGTGGACATGGCTGTCGACGGCTCCGACGATCAGACCCATGCCCGGCACGGATCGGGCCGCCGCGGGTACGGCTTCCTGCAACACGACGTTTCCTCCGGAAAATGGGAGAGGCGGCGATCGGGAGGATCCCCGCCTCCGACGCTCCTACTGCAACAGTTCGAACAGTTCGCGCTGGGATTCGGTCTCGAGGAACTTATCGTAGAGAGGCAGCGATGCATCGCGGAAGGCGGTGGTGTCGGGCTCGACTATGGAGACCCCTTCTTCGCGCAATTCGGCCAGCAACGGCTGTTCCTGCTCGATCACATACTGGTGCTGCCAGACGGCGGATTCCTCACCCGCTTCGAGAAGGGCAGTCTGCACCTCAGCCGGGAGCGCAGAGAACGTCGCCTCGCTCATGAAGATGTGAGCCGTCAGGTTGAGCCAGCCCACCAGCGAGAAGTGGCTGGCGACCTCGTAGAAGCGTTGCCCGCGGTAGTCGGACGTCGCGCCCTCCGCGCCGTCGACGATGCCCGACTGCATAGCGCCGTAGAGTTCCGAATAGGCCATCGGGGTGGGGTTTGCGCCATAGGCGCGGAACGCCTCGATATGCATCGGCTGCTGCATGGTGCGGATCTTCAGATTCTCCAGATCGCCGATCTCATTGATGTCCTTCTTGGTCATCAGGTGCCGGATACCGGAGGAATAGGAGCCGATGAGGCGGAAGCCCGCCGCGGCGGCGGACGCACGCAACTTCTCCTTAGCCGGGCCTTGCAGCGCCACGCTCAGCGTTTCCACGTCCGGGAACAGGAATGGCATGTCGAGAACGCGCAGTTCGCTCACGAAGTTGGACAGCAAGGAGTTGGAGGTCATCGCCATCTGGACCGTGCCCAGCAAGGTGCCTTCGACGAGTTGGCCCTCGTCACCGATCTGGCCGTTCGGGAAAATCTCGATGGTGGCCTTGCCGCCGGTCTTGTCCTCGACGAGCTCGCGCAGTTTCTGCAAGGCCTTGTCCTGGATCGAGTCGGTGACGTTGGTATGGCCGGCCTTGATGATGATCTCCTGCGCGAAGGCAGGCTGGCAGGTTGCCGCCGCTATGGAAGCGAGCGCGGCAAACAGGAATTTCTTCATTTCAGTATTCCCCTTTTTTTGTGATTGCAGACTTGTCGGTATGCTTTGGCCTTACGGGAAGAAGGCTCTTGGAAGTGTGAGCACGACGGCCGGGACGTAGGCCGTCAGCGCCAGGACGAACAGCATCGGGATCAGCGGTATCCAAACCTTGGTGACCACCTGCTCCACCTTGCGCCCGGCAACCATGGACGCAACGAAGAGGCAGATGCCGTAAGGCGGCGTGATCAGACCGATCGCAAGGTTCAGACCTGTCATGACGCCAAACTGGACGGGATCGATGCCATAGCTCTGGGCGATCGGCATCAGCACTGGCAGCACGATCAGAATCGCGGAAATGCTCTCCATGAACATGCCGACGACCAGCAGGAACAGGTTGACGATCAACAGGAACACTACGGGTGATTCAGTCACACCGCGGAACCAGGTATCGAGCAGATGCGGAACGCCAAGGGTGGCGATGATCCACGAGAAGACGCTGGCGGTGGCGACGATAATGAGAACCGCCGCTGAAAGACTGATCGCCTTTATGAGGAGTGGCGCCAGATCCTTCAGCTTCAATTCGCGGTAGACCAAGAGTGAGATCACTAGCGTCAGTATTACAGCCACACTGGACGCCTCGGTCGCTGTAAAGACGCCGCCGACGATGCCGCCGATGATGACGACAGGCAAAGTCAGCCCTGGAATTGCAGCGACAAATGCACGGCCGAGACGGGAAAGCGAAAAAGGCTCGCTGTCGCGATAGACCGGTCCGCCGCGCTTTGCGACGATGAAACAGGCGATCGCCAGGCCGATAGCGATCATGAGGCCAGGGACGATGCCACCAAGAAACATCGCGCCGATCGACAGATTGGACGTGATGGCGATCACCACCATGATGATGCTGGGCGGCAGGATCGGCGCAAGCGCGCCACCGGCCGCTATAATTGATGCCCCGAGATCGAGATCGTAGCCGCGCCGGCGCATCTCTGGAGACAAGATCGAACCAACCGCGGCGGTGTCCGCTGAACCGGAGCCGGAAATCGCCGCCAGGCCCGTGCTGGTGACAATCGCGATCATGTAAAGGCTGCCTGTGATCCAGCCAACGAGCGCGGACGCAAGATCCACGAAGCGCCGCGCGATGCCACCCTCGGCCATCAGAATCCCGGCTGTCACGAAGAACGGGATTGCCATCAGGGAAAAGGAATTCACGCCGCCGAACACGCGCTGGGCGACAATGGTCGTGGGCACGTCCGTCAGCATTACGATGGCGAGCAGACCCGCGACGCCAAGCGCGAAAACGATGGGTAACCCCGAGAAGATAAGCAGTACGAAGCCGCCGAACGCGAAGCTCACTGGAAATCTCCTGCCGTTGCGCCGGGCGCGCGGTTGGGATCGAAAACTTCGGGCAGGGTCGCGATCGCGAGCTCGAGCAGGAAGTAGGCCATACCGATCGGCAACGCCATGTAGGGAATGGCGAGTGGAAGCTGCAGGGCCGGCGACTTCACCATCATGCCGATCGTCAGCATGCTCATCGAGCCGATGATGACGACAACCAGGAACCAGGCTGCGAGAGCGAAACCGCCAGCCTTGACAATCCGCTGTAGCGCCACTGGACATCTGGAAATAACAACGTCGATGCCGACATGTTGACGATTGCGCATCGCTATGCCGGCGCCCAGCATGACCAACCACACCTGCGCGAAGGTCGCGCTCTCCTCAGACCAGGAGATCGCGTAATTGAAGACATAGCGCCCAAGCACCTGCGAAAGCACCAGCACCGTCATCGCGCCTAGCAGGAAGATTGCGGCGGCATCAACGACCCGCCGCAAGGCAGTCAGTGACAGCGCAAGCGCTCTTGTAATGACGCGATACTCGGCATGGTCGCCGAGCACCGATAGTCTGTCGGTGTCAGGTTTTCCCATTCGTTGCCGCCCCCTTGACGGCTCCTGGTTTTTGCACCCCGGCTTCCTGGAAGGGCTGGGTTTTTGGCTGGATAACGGGGCCGCCTTGTTAGTTCGCCCTCGTCTAAGCATGAGAGTGTACCAGCACATTCAGCGAGCAAAACTACCATTTTCTATGATTTTTTATGCCGTAGGTATCTATTTTACTAATAGATGGGTTGTGCTGAGATCGTCAGTGGGAGCTTCTCGGCTGAACTTTTTTTACGCCCCCATTATCTGAGAACCGCAAGCGAGGCTTTCGTGCGCGGAGCGTGACAAAGCCATGCCATGGCAAGGGAAGCTTTCGCAGCGCGCGACAGAGTTAGCGCGCATGACCCATCACCAGCATGAATCCTTCACTGCCAAGCGATTCAAATAAGTCGTTGGACGCTGCTTCCGCAGGAAGCGAGATTCCAAACATGCAAAACGAAACAATCGATCCGGTTCATCTGGAACGTATTGACCCGGAGCAGAACATGCGCCGGTTCTATTCACTCGTGATCCAGCCGACGTTGTTCGGTGACGTTTCGCTGATACGCAACTGGGGCCGGATCGGGACGAATGGCCAATCCATGATGGAGACGTTCGATCGGCCGGAGAACGCGGACGGAGCATTCACACGTCTCGCGCGCACGAAACGGCGGCGCGGTTACAGGGATGTCTGAGCCACGTCGCCCGAAGGGCATCGCCCCGCACACAGCGCTTCGTGAACGAGCGATGGGAATGGCTGACGTGTACGTGAAAGTGCCTAATGTGTACGCCTTGGGAAGCGGGCCTTCCGCAAGGCTTCAGCAGTCCGAATAGTAGGGGCCGACTTCGACAGGGCAGCCAAGTCGAACACCCAGATCGCGGGCGAACGCATTCAGGCCGTCGGGATTGGAAGATTGTGCCAGAAACACGGATTGCCCCTCCATGTCCGGAGCCTCCGAACGGCAGCGCGCGTAGAGCGTCGAACCGCCTCCGCCCTTGGCGGGCGTCAGGCGCGCCACCTCCAAACGCAGAACGGCGTCACAAGCGATAACAAAGAGCTGGTCCGAGACCACGATCAATGCCTGTCCATCCGCGGACAAGCCGAGTTCGGCTTGCCGGTCATCGACAAGGTGTTCGGGATTGCGCGCGTATTCGAGCTGCGTCTCCGACGGCGCCATGGTTCCGGCCCTCGCCATGCGGGCGGCGCCCACCTCACCGTCAAACCTGAGCGGCCGAAAACCACGCACCCAAGTCTTCTCCTGCGCGCTCAAGGAAAGACAGAACCCGGTAACGACTCGAACATGGCAGGCCGAGCACAGCCGGCGATCGCGGTCCTCAGCCGGATTGGGAAGTCTGTTTGATTGCCATTGCGATGGCCAGGCAATTAGCGAAATCTCTGCCAGCCCGGAACGCCACGTGGCAACCAGCGTATTCCAGTGCTTCCCGATTGGTGCGGGACCGAGCGAGGCCGTCAGGAAGTCAGCGGCGCGACGAACGTTTGTATGAGCGTCGTCCTCGAACCAGACCAGGCCCGAGAAGCGGCTGATCGGAAATTGCGGCGGGATGCGATCGTGGGCGCTGGCAGTCCAGGGCTGCATCGCGCCGGGCAGGAGCAAAGCTTCCCGGAACACAAGCGCATCCCAATGATAGATCGGATCAGGCGATACGCCGACGCGCGCCGCCACATCCGCCCGCGTCTCATGCCGAGGCAGCCGCCAGTCGTCGAGCAGACGGTGGATGGGGTTGGTGCCGTCAGCCAGAAACAGCACCTCAGCAGGGGCAGGCCCGTCGAGCCAAGAAACACTCGCCGGCAACACTGGTCGCTTGCGCCGAAAGAGGTCTCGCAGGAGTCGCATGCCGGCCTGTCTCTCCACCCCATTTTTGCGGACAGCGTGGCCGATCGTTGATCTCGTCATCGGCGTTGCCATCATCATCATCGCCATTGTCGCGCCATGGCGACGCTTGCGAGTTTCAATTTCGCGCGGTGACAATGGCACGAAATGCGAAGCTATGCGTTCATTGATCAAGTTGATGCAGGTTAAACCAAGAGGCGCATGTGGCTGGGGGCAAAAAGCAGGCAGTCGTGAGTTCCGGAATCGGGGGACTCGACGAAATTCTCAGAGGCGGTTTGCCAGCCTCCAACCTTTACATTCTCCAAGGTGAGCCAGGGTCCGGCAAGACAACTGCCGCGCTTCAGTTCCTCCGTGCCGGTGTGGAGGCCGGGGAGCGTTGCATCTATGTCAGCCTTTCCCAGACGAGGGACGAGCTCGAAGCGATTGCCTTCTCGCACAGCTGGACGCTGGAAGGCATCCGCGTCGAGGAGCTTTCAGCTTCTGATGCGGTTAACGGCGCCGCAGACCAGACGATTTTTCAAACGGCCGAGCTTCGGCTGGATGAAACACGCAAGGCGATCGAGGACGCGATCGAGGAGCACAAGCCAAGCCGCTTGGTGTACGATTCACTGCTCGAAATCCGACTGATCACCGGCGACACGCCGCGCTTTCGTCGCGAACTGATCGCCTTCAAGGCATTCCTTGCCAAGAGAAATGTCGTGGCTCTGCTCCTCGACACAAAGGTTCGCAACGCCCAGAACGCAGGCGAGGAGGTTGAAGGTATCGCTCACGGAGTGATCTGCCTCGACAAATCGCTCGAGGAATATGGCTCGATCCGCCGCCGCATCGAGGTCAGCAAGATGCGCGGCGTTCCCGTCGCCGACGGCTATCACGACATGGCGATCCACGAGGGCGAAGGCGTGGTTGTTTTCCCGCGGCTCATTCCGGGTGCCGCTGCCGAAACTGTCAAGCCACAGCTGATCAAATCAGGCGTCGACGAACTCGACAAAATGTTCGGGGGTGGACAGGAGTCAGGAACGACAACGCTCGTGATCGGCCAGGCCGGCACGGGCAAATCGACCATGGCCTCACTCTACGCGACAGCGGCGCTGAAGCGCGGCGAAAGCGTTGCCTTGTTCCTGTTCGAGGAACGGATCGAAACCTTCTTCCGTCGATCCGAGGGCTTGGGTATGGATTTGAGGCAGTTCCATGAGGACGGCCAGCTCATCATCCGCGACTTCAATCCCAATGAAATCTCTCCGGGCGAGTTCGGTCAGATCGTTCAGCAGGCCGTCAGCAGCGAGAAGGTCCGGGTGGTCGTGATCGACAGCTTTACCGGCTATCTTAATTCGCTGCCGCATCGCGAGAAGGCGGTTCGCGATATTCAGTCGCTGCTCAAATATCTCGCCCGCGCCGGCGTGTTGACCATGCTGATTGTGGCGCAGCATGGCCTTCTCGGCGAGGACGTGGGCATCGACGTCGATGTGAGTTTCCTGGGCGATACGGTGCTACTGCTCCGCATCATCGAACATGGAGAGCGCCTGCGGCGCAGCATTACGGTCGTGAAGAAGAGGCATGGCCCGCACGATCTCGACGTTCGCGAGCTCTTCATCCAAAGCTCCGGCGTTTCGGTTGTCGCTTACAACCCCCTGCCGGAGGCGTGAGCTAACGGTGCCTGGTGTCGACGGCACATTGGATTGGGTATTGATCCTGGCACCCTATCGCAGGGACGCCGAGTATCTGCGGACGCTCCTTGATGAACATGAGGTGACGGTGAGGCTGGCCGCCGGATCCGAGGAGCTTGCTTCTCGTCTTAACGAGACACCGGGGGTGCTCGTTGTCACACATGAAGCACTCAATGAGGCAGTTTTGGCCATCATCGCGAAACATCTCGCCGAACAACCGGATTGGTCGGAGATGCCTATCATCGTCCTTCTCGATCGCGCAGCGCCGCAGGCGAGAATGCGAACAGAACTCAGCTCCGTATGGCCGCGCACGCGTCAAATCTTTTACCAGCGGCCAGTCGGGACACTGGAATTGCTGAGCGGCATCCAGTCGGCATTGCTTTCACGGCTGCGTCAGCGCGACGTGAGGGATCACATTGAACGCGAGACCGAACTGCGCCGGGAACTCAACCACCGTGTCAAGAATATCCTTGCGAGCGTGACGGCCATTTTCAGGATGACGCAACGAACATCGACCACGACCGAAAAGCTTGTTGACGACTTTTCGGGAAGACTCGACGCCTTGTCGGCCGTGCATTCCGCCGTCTTCGAGGCTGGGGGCGAAACGGCGGATCTCGCCGACATCATCAAGCGGACATGCTCGCCATATTGCGGCGATGGCGAGGATCGCATCATCGCCGAAGGACCGTCAATCCAGGTTGGGCGGGACCCTGGCACCACGATCGCGCTATGCCTCCACGAACTGGCCACGAACGCCCTAAAATACGGCGCACTGTCGGTTCCGGGCGGCAGAGTGCATTTAAAATGGGATGTTGACTCGGAAAGCGAGCCCGCGCTGACGATCAGGTGGATCGAAACCGGCGGCCCACTGGTGGCAGAACCATCGAAGCCCGGCTACGGGACGCGATATATCCGATCGGCTCTGCGGGGCATTTTTGGATCTCCTCCCGAAATCATCTTCGACCCAAATGGACTGCGCTGCATCGTGGCGGGCCCGCTTTCCCGATTCCGATGAAAATCCACGAGGCCTATGCAGATATGACTTCGTCGCTTACTCCGCTCCGCGTCTTCTACCTTGAGGATAACCCTCTCATCGTTTTCCACATCGAAGCGATGATCGAGGATTTGGGCCACGTTTTTGCAGGCTCGGCAAGTAGCTTTGCCGAGTTGACGGCGCAGTTCGATACATTCGAGATCGATGCCGCGCTGATCGATATAGATCTCGCCGACGGCCGCACCGGGCCCGATGCGGCCGCTTGGCTGAAGGAGCGCGGTGTTGCCAGCATCTTTGTCACCGGGCAGACCGACGTTGCCGCCGAAAACTCCGGAGTTGTGTTGGGAACGGTTTCCAAACCCGTGCTGGAAAATGATCTGGCGGAAAAGCTCGAAATGCTCAGAAGCTATCTGGGAGCATAGCCTCCCTGGTGACGGCTGAGAGAAAAGTAGCAATCCATCCCGGCGCACTGGGGTTTGAATGCTTCGGTTCCTCAGGTCGCGCTTTCTTAGGAAGGCCTCGACTGATCCGTATTATCGAGGAGTTGCAGCATCCCCGGATAGGCCACCGGGCCTAGAGTCTGCCTGGTTTCGGTTGGACGAAGGAAAGCCGTCATTCCCGCCGATCAGCTTCATCCGGACTGCCGATGTCCGTCTCGAACGATGAGAATGCCCGCCACCGCGATTAAGGTCATTCCCGACGCCTCGCCCCAGGTCGGAATCTCGAACAGGAGAACGAAAGCCCAGGAGATCGCCACAGTCGAGCAGACGGCGGCCAGATGATGCAGGTCCGCGCGGAAATTCGGATAGGCGGCGGGCCGCTCAGATGTTCGCGGGCGAAAACTGCCGGACCTTCGGCCAGGAAGCGGTTTCCATTGGGCATATGGGCGGCAACGGCTACAGCGTCTTCTGACCGGAAGGGATCGATGGGGTGCTCGACGCGGCGTTCGCTGCTCAGGGCCCAATCATCATAGAGGCATGCAGTCGTGGACTCCTACGAACCAATGATGCCACCATGAATGCCCGGCAATTTTCGGGTGCCAACTCCCATCAGCTCCTTTTACAAGAACTGCTCCATCAGCTTTTCCCGTCGCACTTTGGCAACGCCGATAGCGGCTTCCTTGACCGGACCGAACCCACGGATCGCATCCGGAACGGACGCGCGGTCGATCGCGGCCTCCAGATTGTCCGGACGCAACCGGGACAGGATTGTTTCCAGATCGCGCTCATATTCGGCGATCAGCGCGCGCTCGTGCTTGCGTTCGAGAGTACGACCGAACGGGTCGAGCCACGTTCCGCGAAGACCCTTGAACCGTGACATCAGGCGCATCGCCGGGAAAATCCAGGGACCGAATTTGATCTTCTTCGGACGGCCCGTCGTCTCGTCCACACGCGCGAGCAAGGGCGGCGCGAGCCAGAGCGAGACCTTGCCGTACCCTTCGAGCGTGCCGTCGAGACGCGCCTTCCAGGCCGTGTCGGCATAGAGCCGGGCGACCTCGTATTCGTCCTTGTAGGACATCAGCTTCGCGAGGTTGGTCGCAACCGCCTTGGTGAGTGCGTCGGACCCGTGCGCCACGCTCTGCTCCGCCTCGCCGACCCGCGCGACGAGCGCCTGGTAGCGTTTGGCCCATGCCGCATTCTGGTAGCGCGCAAGATGAGCCGTGCGGTGGGCGACGATCGCATCGACGGTATCCAGACGCGGCTCAATCCGCTCGGCACCCGCGACGGATTCCGGATCGATGGCCGCCAGCCGGCCGAGATCCAGTGCATCGAGATTAAACTGGACGGACGCGCCGTTCAATTCGATCGCCTTGCGAAGCGCGGCCATGGGCAGCGGCAGCCAGCCCTTCTGATAGGCGTAGCCGACCATGAACATGTTCGCGCCGATCTTGTCGCCCAGCAGACGCTCGGCGATCTGGTCGGCTTCTATGGTGATGGTTTCGGCAGTCGTCGAGCCGATCTTCGCGACAAGCTTCTCGTCATCGATGCGGTAATCGCGATCGGCCTGGAAGGCGGCGGTCGGGGCCGGCGTCGAGGAGAGAAGCGCGCGTGTCCGTGACGGCGAACAGGCCTTCAGCCCATCCGCGCTCGCCGCCGTCACAAGATCGCAGCCAAGCACCAGATCCGCGCTCGCAGGCGCGACCACGGATCCGGTGAGCGCATCGGGGGAGGATGCGATGCGCAGATGGCTGAAGACCGCGCCGCCCTTCTGGGCGAGGCCGGTCATGTTGTAGCTGTTGGCGCCCTTTCCGATCAGGTTGGCGGCCATGGCCAACACGCTGCCGATCGTCACGACGCCCGTGCCGCCAACGCCGGTGATCAGTACGTTGCACTGATCGAAATCCGGGGCGTCGTTTTCCGGGATGGACGCGAGACGCTGCCGGTCGATCGCGCCGGCATTCTTCCGGGGGCGCCCGCCCTCCACCGTCACGAAGGAGGGACAGAAGCCCTCGACGCAGGAATAGTCCTTGTTGCACGAGGACTGATCGATCCTGCGCTTGCGGCCGAACTCGGTCTCTTTTGGGAGGATGCTGACGCAATTTGACTGGACGGAGCAATCGCCGCAGCCTTCGCAGACGTCTTCGTTGATGAAGACGCGGGTGGCCGGGTCGGGCATGAGGTTGCGTTTGCGGCGCCGCCGCTTTTCCGCGGCGCAGACCTGTTCATAGACGAGAACCGTCGTTCCCTTCGTTTGAGCAAGGTCCTTCTGGACACGCTGCAACTGCCGGCGATCCAGGACATCGACGCCGCCGATCGCAATCGCCGTGCGGTCGAGATCGTCGGTCACGACGACCACGCGCTCCACGTCCTCGGCGAGCACCTGCCGCACGATCTGCTCGGTCGTCAACGCGCCTTCGATAGGCTGCCCGCCCGTCATGGCGACGGCGTCATTCGCGAGGATCTTGTAGGTGATGTTGACACCGGACAGGACCGCCGCACGAATGGCCAGAAGCCCCGAATGCGAATAGGTGCCGTCGCCCAGATTCTGGAAGACATGGCCCGTCTTCGTGAAATGGGACAGGCCAATCCAGTTCGCGCCTTCCGCGCCCATCTGGACCGGCTTCAGCGTGTCGCGGTTCATCCACATCGCCATGGAATGACACCCGATGCCCGACATCGCGACCGAGCCTTCCGGCACTTTCGTGGACGTGTTGTGCGGGCAGCCGGAGCAGAAATACGGCAAGCGTCTGGGCTGGTCGGCCGAAGGCTGCGCGGGTGCCGTGCCCGTCGCTTTCGCCAACGCGGCATGCAACGCGTCGTCGGCCAGCCCCAGCGCCGAAAGGCGCCCCACCAGCGCGCGCGCGATGGTCGCCGGATCGAGTTGGACGTCCTGCGGCATCAGCATCGAGCCATCCGGATCGTATTTGCCGGTGATGCGCGGACGCGTCGCTTCATTGAAAAGCACGCGTGCCGCCTGATCCTCGATGAAGGCGCGTTTCTCCTCGACGAAGAAGAGTTCTTCGCATCCCTCCGCGAACGCCTTGAGGCCGGTGGGCTCGATCGGCCAGACAAGCCCGATCTTGTAGACGGAGAGGCCAAGCGCCGCCGCGCGCTGCTCATCGATCTCCAGCATCGCCAGCGCGTCGGTCAGGTCCGTATAGGCCTTGCCGGCGGTGACGAGGCCCAGCCGCGCGCCGCTTGCGCCGAGACGCCGCTCATCGATGCGGTTGGCGCGCGCGAACTCGTGCACGCGCGGCAGTCGATGGCGGATCACGACCGACTCGTCGCGCTGCGGGCCGTAATCCGGCTGCGGCCTGATATCGACGCCGCTCTCCGACGCGTTGGGCTGCATGATCCGGGGATCGTCGTCGGAGATATCGACCGTCGCCGTCGTCTCGACCGTTTCGTTGACGGTTTTCAGGCCGACCCAGAGACCTGTGTGACGCGACAGCGCCCATCCATGGAGACCGTATTCGAGGATTTCCTGCACATTGGCCGGGTACAGAACCGGTATGAGATTGGCCGCGAGCGCCTGCTCGCTCTGATGCGCCACCGTCGACGATTTGCCGGGATGGTCGTCGCCGAAGACGACCAGCACGCCTCCATGCTCGGTCGTTCCGGCATAGTTGCCGTGTTTGAAGGGATCGCCGGAGCGGTCGACGCCCGGACCCTTGCCGTACCACATGGCAAAGACGCCATCGACGGTCTTGCCCGGCAGGCTGTCGATCTGCTGCGTGCCCCAGACGGAGGTGGCGGCGAGGTCCTCGTTGACGCCGGGCTGGAAGACGACCGACGACGCCTTGAGGATGTCGCGTGACTTCCACAACTCCATGTCGAAGCCGCCGAGCGGAGAGCCACGATAGCCCGAAACGAACCCGGCCGTGTTGAGACCGGCCTTCTTGTCCCGCTCGCGCTGCACGATGAGCAGGCGCACCAGCGCCTGCGTTCCACTGAGGAACAGGGTGCCTGTGACCTGCGTGTAGCGGTCCTTCAGGGAGACGTCGCGCAATGCGATGTTCATGGCCGTCCTTCGCTCACGCCGCCTGGCGTTTTGTGCCGGGGTTGACTGCGCCCTCGCGAACCAGCGCCTCGATGGCGTCGGCGCTCCAGCCCGCATCCGTCAGAACCTCGCGCGTGTCGGCGCCGAGTTCCTGCGGCATCCGGCGCAAGGGCGGGACGTCACCATCGTAGCGAACCGGGTGGGCGAGCACGGTGGCGGTTTCGCTTCCCACCTTGAATTCCTGGAAACAGCGATTGTGCAGCACCTGCGGATCCTGCCGGATCGTGTCATAATCCTGCACGCGCTCGTACCAGAGGCCGTGCGGTGCCAATGCCTCATGCAGGCGGTCGAAGGACCAGCCGGCCAACTCTTCGCCGAGCACCTTCATGAAGGCGTCGCGGTTGCCCATCCGGTCGCCCGCCAGCGCGATCAGGTCGCGATGGCCGATCGCTCCGGCGAACTTGTCGATATCGCCGCCCAGGCTGATGACCGCATGGCAGTCCGCGAGCTTGAAGATGCCGTACGGTGCAGGCAGGAACCAGGATGCAAGACGCGGATCGCGGCGGAACCGGTCTGCCGTCCGCTTGCCGGAATAATACGCGGCCATGGATTCGCATTGCAGGTCGAGCCCCGCATTCAGCAGGTTGGATTCGATCCGCGTGCCTTCGCCTGTCGTCAGCTTCTTGATGTAGGCCGCGCAGATCGCCATCGCCATCAACGACGCGCCATGCTGATCGACGATCGGCACGCCGGGCACGGTCGGCGACGTCTCGAGATCGCCGGTGATGGATGCGAGGCCGCAACGCGCCTGCACCAGAAGGTCCTGCCCCGGCGCTTCGGCCATCGGGCCCGACGAGCCCCAGCCCGAAGCGGATGCGTAGATGATGTCGGGCTTGATGGCCTTGACCGCCTCATAGCCGAAACCGAGCCGGTCGAGCACGCCGCCACGATAATTCTCCAGCACGACATCGGCATCCTTCAGAAGCGAATGGATCACTTCCTTGCCGCGCGCGCTCTTCAGATCGACCGAGATCGATTTCTTGTTGCGATTGACGGAAAAGAAGCTGGCGCTCAACCCGTCGACGAAGACGGAATCCGCACCGTATCCCCGCTCGAATGCGCCGTTCAGCGGCTCGATCTTGACGACGTCGGCACCCATGTCCGCGAGATACTGCGCAGCCGCAGGCCCCTGCACGAAATGCGTGAAGCCGAGCACTTTCATTTTTCGGAGCATCAAATGCCCTCCCTTGGCGCAGCTTGATCTAAAGCGACTGGCGGCCGTTCTTGAGCAGGCTGCGTGCGATCACCACGCGGTGAATGTCGGATGCACCGTCGAAGATGCGGTAGACGCGCGCGTCCCGATACAGTTGCTCCAGCGGCATCTCGCGGCAGTAGCCCATGCCTCCGAATATCTGGACGGCCTTGTCGGCCACGCGCCCCAGCATCTCGGAAGCGTAGTATTTGACCATCGAGACCTTCTCGCGCGGGTCCATGCCCTGATCCGTCTCCCATGCGGCGTTCAAAACCATCATCCGCGCGGCGAAGATCTCCGTCGCCATGTCGGCGAGCATGGCCTGTACCATCTGGAAATCGCCGATCTTCTGCCCGAACTGCTTGCGCTCGTTGGCGTAGTCGATCGACATCTGCATCAGCTTGCGCGCCATGCCGACGCTGCGGCCGCCCACCATGCCGAGCCGCACCTTGTTGATGGTGGAGAGCGCCTGGAACAGCCCCGTCCCCTCCGCCCCGAGCAACTGCGCTTTGGGCAAGCGGACATCCTCGAACACGAGTTCGCTATGGTTGGTGGCGCGCAGGCCCATCATGTATTGCACCCGACCGACCGTGAAGCCCGGCGTACCTTTGTCGATCAGGAACGCGCTGATGCCCTTCGCGCCCTTGGACGGGTCGGTGACGGCCGTGATGATGAAGGCGTCGGCCACGTCGGCATCGCTGATGAAATGTTTCGACCCGTTGAGGATGAAATCGTCGCCGTCGCGGCGCGCGCTCGTCTTGATGCCGGCGGCATCCGAACCCGCATTCGGCTCGGTCATGCCGAGCGCGATGTTGATGTCGCCCTGCACTGCCGGAAACAGGTACTTCTCGCGCTGCTCTCCGACGCAATTGACCAGCGATCCGGGGATGGCGCCGAAGGCGCGCCGCACCAGCGCGTCCTTGGTGAAACCGAACTCCTCTTCGCACAGGCACATGTCGACCGCGCTCAACCCGCCGCCACCGACATCCTCGGGCATGCCCATCGCAAACAGGCCGAGCGCCTTGGCTTTGTCACGCAGCGCGCGCGCCAGCTCCGGACGTACCTGCTGGATCTCTTCGACTTCGGCCTCGTGCGGAGCCAGTTCTTCCTTGATGAAGCGCCGAACCGAATCCAGAACCATCTGGGTTTCGCCGGGTACTGAAAAATCGATCACTGCATTCCTCCCTTGCCCTTGCGAAGGGCGAATTTCATTCGATGTCGCGAAAACCGGTACGCGTCAGGCAGCGGGCTCGAAGGCCGACGGGTCGAGGCGGTCCGAAAACGCCGCCTGCCTCTTGCCGATGAAGGCGCCGACGCCCTCGGCAAAGTCGTTGGTCCGCGACAACCCCTCGCTGAGCGCGAGCGTCTGGCGGATCGCCTCGTCCTCGGGCAGATCGCAGGCCAGCCGAAGCGCCTGCTTACAGGCGTAGGCGGCTTGTGCCGGCCCCTTTGCGAGGCGTGCACCCAGCTCCCGCGCCATCGTCAGCGTCTCGCCTTTCGGTGCGATGCGGTTGGCCAGCCCCCAGTCGAGCGCGGTGCGCGCATCGATCATGTCCCCCAGAAGCATCATCTCGTTCGCACGCCCGAGACCGATGCGGCGCGTCACGCGAATGGTGCCGCCGCTTCCCGGAAACCCGCCCAGGAGCACTTCCGGCAGACCCAGCCGGACGTCTTCCGACACGACGACCAGATCGCACCCTGCCGCGAGCTCCAGGCCGCCGCCCAGCGCAAGGCGCTCGATAGCGGCAACGGTGGGCTTTGGGAAATTCGCGACCTTTCCGTAGGTCTCGTTTTCGTATCCGAGCTTCTTCGAGACGATCGCGCGTTCGGCGACCAGCCCCGGAAACTCCTTGATGTCCGACCCGGCACAGAACGCCCGGTCGCCCTCCCCCGTCAGCACGAGCGCGCCAACTTCGGGATTGTCCGCGAGTTCCGCCAACGCGGCATTCATCTGTCGTGTCAGCCCGAGCGTCACCACGTTCATCGGCGGATTGCTCAGGAACAGCGTCGCCACGCGATCGCGGATCTCTACCCGGATTTTCTGGTCGGTCATGAAGGGTCCTCCTAGCACGGAACTTGACTTAGACTGACTTGCACGTCAATAAGTTTTTGTGCGCAGCATCTCCGGTGCCGGTTGTCGGCGAACCCGTGCCTGCGCCTGTCGAGGAGGAGTGAAATCGCATGCCCGCAATCGTCGTCGCAAAGATCCAGGTCACCGACCCGGCGAAGTACGAATCCTACAAACCGCTTGCCAAGGAGGCGATCGAGGCCTTTGGCGGCCGTTACCTCGTGCGCGGCGCCGAGCCGAACACGATCGAGGGCGATGGCGACCCAAACCGCTACGTCGTCGTCGAATTCGACTCCGTCGATACCGTGCGCCGCTTCTATGATTCACCGCTTTATCTGAAGGCCCGCGAAGCACGCGACGGCGCGGCCATCGCCCAGATCACCGCCCTCGAAGGCGTTTGAGAGGACACCCCAATGCCACGCCAGACCTATGACTGCTCAGGTGTCATTCCCGCCTGTCTCCTGCCGCTTCACGACGATCTGTCGATCGACAAGAAGAGCTATCGCAAGCACATCAACGACGTGGGCTCCGTTCGGGGCATCTCGGCCATCACCGTCAACGGCCATGCGTCGGAGGTGTCGTCCTGCACCTTCGAGGAGCAGGAAATGCTGCTCGATCTCGCGCTCGAGGAGGTCGGCGACCGCTTGCCTTTGGTCAACGGCATCTACGCCGACAGCGCAGCGGAAGCGGTCCGGATCGCCCGCATGGCCCATGCCAAACAGGCGTCCGCTTTGCTCGTCTTTCCGTCGAACGTCTTCATCCTGGGCTCGCGCCCGGAGATGATCATCGACCACTACAAGCGCATCGCCGACGTCACCGAGCTGCCGCTGATCATCTTCCAGTTCCCGGTCAACACGCCGCTCACCTATTCGCACGACGTGTTGTCGCGCCTGATCGAGGAAGTTCCCACGGTTCGCGCGATGAAGGACGGATGCGGAGACCCCGCCCGCCACGAGCTGACGGTGCGCGAACTGCAATCCGACACCCGCCCCTTCCATGTGCTGTCGACGCACAGCGCCTGGCTTCTGTCCTCGCTCGTGACCGGGTGCAACGGGCTCCTATCAGGCGCGGGCAGCACCATTGCGGACTTGCAGGTCGCGCTCTTCGAGGCGGTCAAGGCGGACGACCTCGCCAAGGCAAAGGAAATCGCGGCGCGCATCTATCCCACGACGCACGCCTTCTACAGCACGCCAGGCGTGGATATGCATAACCGGATGAAGGAAGCTCAGGTGATTCTGGGGAGGCTGCCGAGCGCCGCCGTGCGCCCGCCTCTGCAAAAACTGAGCGAGGCCGAAATCGAGAAGATTCGCCAGGCCCTCAAGGCGGCGCGGATCGAGAACGAGGGCGCGCTGACGCAGGCCGCGTGAGTGCGGTGACGATTGCGCGAAAGCGCAAAAGCTGAAAAAGTGGGACCGTGACTTAGTGGAAGCGATTCAAATGCTTATGGAAAACACGTCGCGGTCCCGACATGCGTAATCGCATCAGGCTTGTCGCCGAGGAACTTCTGGTCAAGCACGGCTATCGTGGCGTGAGCTTTCGCCAGATTTCCGAGATATTGAACACCACGCGCGCGAACCTTCATTACCATTTCGGCAGCAAGGACGGGCTGATCGAAGAGGTTCTGGAAGATTATGCGAACCGCACGCTCGACCGGTATCGCGACATCTGGACCGACGCGACGATGACGCTTCGCGAGAAGGTCGACGCGATCGTCCGCATGTCGCGCGAGCGCTACCAGCACTACAATCCGAATTCGGACAAGGGCGAGCCGTGGAGCCTAATGATCCGGCTGCGCTCAGACAGCGACGCGCTGACGCCCAAGATGCGCGCCAAGCTTCAGGACGTGACGCGGGAGTTCGAGACGCTGGTGCGGGTCGGCGTGCGCGGCGCTGTCCAGTCCGGCGAACTGGTTGCCGATGCGCCGCAGGAGCAGCTCGTCATCCAGCTCGTCAACATCATCCACTATGCCGGCTCCGTGACGCGCGACCACGGCAATTTCGGCAGGCTGGCCGATCTTTGGGAGGCGACATTGTCGACCATCGAACGCGCCTACGGAACCAAATAGGACCGCTGCGGCGGCTTACCGCCCGTACCGGACTTCCGCCTGCTGCTCGACCAGCGCCCGCAGGTCCACGCCTGCCGCCTTGCGATCCCACGTCGCATCGGTCAGCCCAGCCGCGCGCAAAGCGGACTTCCTGATCTTCTGCGTCGGTGTGCGTGGCATCTCGTCGAGATATTCGATGTAGCGCGGCACCATGTGGTGCGGAAGTTCGCGGGCCAGATGGGCGAGCAAGTCCAGCGGGTCTTGGCTCGCGCCCGTCCGGCACAACACGCAAAGCTTGATGTCGTCGTCCGATGCGAACTCCGACGGCACGCCGATCGCGGCACTCTCCTGCACCGATGGATGGGCATTGGCCGCCGCCTCGATGTCGTAGGAGGAAATGTTTTCAGCACGCCTGCGGATGCGATCGCCCAGCCGGTCCGCGAACCAGACCCAGCCCTCCGCGTCCCTGTAGCCGCTGTCGCCGGTGTGGAACCAGAGATTCCGCCAAGCGCGCAGCGTTGCCTCCGCATTGCTGAGATAGCCGGGGCTGACGATCCAGGGAAGTTTCGGCCTGACCACGAATTCGCCAATGGTCCCGAACGGCACTTCGGCATCCGTCTGCGGATCCACGACCTGAAACTCGTACCATTCCTCGCGGATCTTGCCGCAAGAGCCCGGACGCAACGGCTCGTCCCGGGGATGCCAGCAGGGAATGTTGATCTCCGTCATGCCCCACGTCTCGATACCCTTCACGCCAAAACGCCGCTCGAAATCATGCGCGATGTGTTTGGGGAAAGGCGAGGTTCCGACACGCGTCAGCCTGGTATGGGCATCGTCGGCACGCTCCGGCTCGGCATGGATCATCTCCAGCAGGGGGCCGTGGCCGATGGTGACGGTCGCACCCGTCTGCCTGATCCGGTCGATCCATGTGGATGCGGTGAAGCGCGCATCAAGATGGACGGTCGCGCCGGTCAGGAGTGCGGCATAGATCGCGCAGAAGCGCGGCGACATGTGAAAGAGAGGATGGGCGCAATAATAGACGTCGCTGCTTTCGACCCACAGCCCTTCGACCGTCTGCAACGCCGTCAGATAGGCTTGCGCATGGGTGACCATGACGCCCTTCGACGGCCCCGTCGTGCCGGAAGTCGAGAGGATCGAGGCGATGTCGCCGGGCGACAGCGACGCCGCAACGTCTTCGCCGCCTACGGTTTCGACAAGGCGTTCGCAGATGATCGGACCGAAGTCCGGTACCGTCTCTGGGTCAGCTCCGATCCAGAACACCCGCTGAAGGTTCAGCGACTGAAGCGAACACCGCGCAAGTACAGGCAGAAGCGAGCCGTCCGCCACGATCATCCGCGCATCGACGAGTGCGAGCGCCTGTTCGAGCGTCCGCCCGGAAAAGGATGGATTGATCGGCGCATCGGCCGCGCCGAGCAGGTTTGCGGCAAACCAGACGGCTATGTGATCGGTCGAATTGCCGGCCAGAAGCGCGATCCGGTCTCCCTTTTGCAACCCTGCGTGGCGCAGGGTCCGCGCCAGCCCCGCCACCCGTGCCGCGTGTGCGGCGAAGCCAATCGGCGCTTCATCGCCGAAAACCAGAAATGGCGCGTCCGGCGTGAGCCGGACCCGCCACTCGAGAACCCTGTCGAGCGACCACTGCGATGGATCGAATGGAGGCCGGAACGCGGAACTTTGCTGCATCGGGTATCCAGGCGGACGGGGCCGGTTTTGCCGGCCCCGTCCTGCGTTGTCATTTCACGGTGACGAACGCGCCGTCGCGGATCTCGACCGTGATCAGCGAGTCTTCGGAGATGCCTTCGTGCTGCTCGTCCGAATAGCAGAGCTTGCCGTCGATATAGGTGCCGTCGAAGTCGCAGATCGTCTCGAGCGCGTCCCGAATGGCGGCACCCGTCACGTCTCCGTCGATGCGGCGGACCGCTTCTGCAAGCGCCATGAAGCCCGTGGAGGCCAGAAGCTCGCCATAGCCCTTCGGCTCCTTGCCTGCCGCGGCAAGAACCTCGCCGAGCTGCTTCTGCTTGTCGGACGGATCGTTCCAGTTGCCCATCGAGACGACCTGGACACCTTCGCCCGCGTCGCCCGCGGCATCGATGAACGGCTTCTGGTTGAGCGAGCCCGAGCCGACGATGGGCGCTTCGATGCCGACCTGCTTGGCTGCGCGGACAAAGGCGGCGCCCAGCGCGGGCGCGGATGTCTGGAGCAGGATCACATCCGGATTGGCGTTGCGGATGTTCGTCGCGGCCGCCGTCAGGTCGATCGCGTTGAGCGGTGCCGCGACGGCAGCGACGACTTCAATGTCATGCTCCTCAGAGAGCTGGCGGGCATACTGCATGCCGGCCTCGCCATAGGCGTCTTCCTGGTACATCACGGCGAAGCGCTTGTGGCCGGGGCCGAAGACGCCGCGCTCCATGATGCCGGACAGGATGACCTTGTCGGTCGGTGCGATGCGGAAAACCCAAGGCCAGAAGGCATGAGACTTGTCGGTGACGCTGATCGTGCCGACTGGCGCCAGCACAGGTACCTGCGAGCGCTGCGCCACGGGCATCAGCGCGAGCGTGCCGGTTCCGATCGTCGAGCCGATGATGGCCACGACGCCATCCTGCCTGATCAGCTTCGTCGCGCAGCGGGCGGATTCGGTCGGGTTGGTCTGGTCGTCGCAGAAGATGATCTCGATCTTCTTGCCGTCGACACCGCCCTGCTCGTTGAGATTGTCGGCCAGAATCTCGACGATGTCGCGCTCCGGCACGCCGAACGGTGCGGCCGGACCCGTCACCGAAAAGATACCACCGACCTTGATAACGTCCTGCGCGAACGCGCCGGAGGCCAGCATCGCGACGGACATGGTGCCCGCCAATGCGCTGAGTAGGATACGCTTCATTCAACTCTCCCTTGGTTTCAATGCCGACGAGGCGGCGTTATCCGTTCGCTGTGCCCATGAAGGCGTCCGCGAGCTCCTCCGGATTCTCAAGTTCCTCCTTGCCGCCGCTGCGCACGATCTGGCCGTATGACAGGATCACGTAGCGATCGGCGACGCGGCCGGCGAAGGGAACGTTCTGCTCGGCCAGCAGCAATGCCAGGCCGCGCGACTTCAGGATGTCGAAGGCGCGTTCGAGGATGTCGAACACCGCCGGCGCCAGCCCCTGGCTCGGTTCGTCGAGGATGAGCACATCGGGATTGCGGCCGAGCGCAAGCCCGATGGCCAGCATCTGCTGCTCGCCGCCCGACAGCACCCCGGCCATGGCCTGGTCGCGCTGCTTCAGGATCGGGAACAGGCTGAGAATGAACTCGCGCTGTTCCTCGCGCGCCTGCTGCGGCAGGAGCCGTAGGCCGACATCGATGTTCTCGCGGACGGACATGGTCGGGAAGATGTTGCCACGCTGCTCCGGCACGAAGGCGATGCCGTTGGCCGCCTTGGCATGCGCGCTCATCTTGCCGATGCTCCGCTCCCGGACGATCACGTCGCCGCCACCATTGACGATGCCCGCGATCGAGCCGAGCATGCTGCTCTTCCCGGCTCCGTTGGGACCGAGCACCGCCAGCATCTCGCCGGCCCGCAGCGTCAGATCGACACCCGACACCACCGTGATGCGGCTGTAGCGCGCCGATATGCCCTTGCAGGACATGACGACCGGCCGCGTATCCGTCTCGAAATCCACCACCTTGCTCATGGCTGTCATCGACCGGCGCTCCCCAGATAGACTTCAACGAAGGCACGGTCCTTGGCGATCTCCTCGGGCGTTCCCTCAAGCAGGACACTGCCGTCCTTGAGGACGACGACATGCTCGGCGAGTTCCCGAATGAGATTGAAATTGTGCTCGACGAGAAGCACGCCCACGCCGCGTTCTGCCAGCCGCCGGACTTCGTAGGCGAGCATCCGCTGCTCATCACGCGCCAGACCCGCCGCCGGCTCGTCCAGCAGGATGTATTTGGGCTCGTTGGCGACCGCGCGCGCCACTTCCACGAGACGGACACGGCCCATCGGAAGCTCGCTCATCTGAAGCGACCGATAGTCCGAGAGGCGCAAATCGGAGAGGATCTCGTCACACCGGCTGCGGAAGCGCTCTTCCTCGCCGGCAGCATAGGGACTGCGCAGCATGGACCCGAAGATGCTCGCTTTGTGCACCGGATAGAAGCCGCACATGATGGCCTCCTCGACGGTCACTTTCGGGTCGAAGCGCGGCGTCTGGAATGTTCGCGCGAGACCCAGCGCAATGCGGCGATAGGCGGGAAGCCCGTCGATGCGCTCGCCGTCCACCTTCACGGTTCCGGCGGTCGGCTTCACCATCCCGGTGATCGCGTTGAACATCGTACTCTTGCCGGAGCCGTTCGGCCCGACGATCGACAGAATGCGCCCTTTTTCGAGCGTCAGCGACGCGTCCTTGAGGGCCGTGACGCCGCCGAAGCGAACCGTGACGTCGTTGACTTCGATGGTCATGCGACACCTCCACGCGCTTCGGCAGGTCGCTCCGTGCGCTTTGCTGCGGGTGTAAGGAGCTTCTTCCAGTTGGTGCCCAGAACGCCGTTCGGGGCGACCAGCAGGACGAAGATCAGGACCGCGCCGAAGATCATGCCCTGCGTTTCCGCAGCCGGCAGATAGAGCGTGATGAGCGTCAGGAATGCCGCGCCGAGCACCGGCCCGAGGAAGGTGGACGCCCCGCCGATGACCGCCATCAACACGATGCGGATGGACACGTGCATGGTCATGGAATCCGGCCCCATATAGGTCAGATGATGCGCATAGAGCCAGCCTGCCAGGCCGGCGACCGACGCCGAGAGCGCGAAGTAGACGGCGAGCAGTGCCGGAACGTTCACACCGTCGGCCGTGGCGCGGAGCGGGTCGTGTTGGGCGGTCTTGACCGCGCGGCCGATCGCCGAATCCGTCAGGTTGGCGTAGAGCACGATGACGCCGATCACGAGCAACCAGCTCAGGACGTGCATCGAAAAGAGGCTTTCCGCGAACCAGAGCGTCGGGATGCCCGAGATGCCGATATAGCCGCCGGTGAAGTCGCCGCCCTCGCGGATTGCAAGCTCCAGAACGAGGCTCAGGAGCAGGGTTGCGATGGAGAGCGGCAACGGCGAAAGCCGCGTGATCGCGCGGGCCATCGGATAAGCGAGCAGCATCGGCAGGATCAGCGCAAGCACCAGCCCGACCAGCGGCGACAGTCCGTAGCGCACCGTGATGATCGACGTCGCGAACGCGCCGATCGCCCCGAACGCCGCCGGTGCCATCGACAGGATACCGGCCTGCCCGTAGGCCATACCGACCGAGAGCGCGAGCAGCGCGAAGATCGCCACGAGGACGGAGTTGTCAAGCCAGAAGGGGCTGCCGCCGATGATGGGCGTCAGCGCGACAATGATGGCAAGCAGCACGAGTGCCGGCATCATGCGGGACAGTAGTGTCTTGCGCATCAGACGCGCCCTCCCGTTGCGGAAATCTGGTTCATCCGGCCGAGCGACAGAATGATGAAGATGAAGACCAGTGGCGCGCCGGTGGCGAGGCCGCCGGGCAGGTAGCCGGAGCTGAGCGCCTGGACGATGCCGATGATCAGGCCACCGGCAAAGCCGCGCAGCGGGCTGCGCATGCCGAAGATGATCGCCGAGCCGAAGCCCCAGATGGTCAATGTGAAGGCCGTGCTGTAGTCGGCCCCGGTCGTGAAGAGGATGAGCACGCCCGCAACGCCAGCAAGCAGGCCGCCCAGCACATAGGTCGAGAACCAGATCTGCTTCACGGGAATGCCGTTGAGCGCCGCCCCGATGGGGTTGACCGCGCTTGCCCGCATCGATCGGCCGAACGGCGTCTTCTGGAGGACGACGAACAGGATCGAGAGGATGGCGAGACACACGACCAGGTTGATGCCCATTTGCGGGCTGATGCGAATACCGCCGATGTCCCAGAAGGTGGCGAAGGGCTGCCTGATCATCGGGCTCGTGCCGAAGAACGTCAGGATGAAGGATTCGATGAAGGTCGCGAGACCGAACGTTCCGAGCACCGCGATCACATGCTCGACCGCGCCGGGGCGGTTCAGGCGCATGGAGATGACGCCGACGATCATCGAGGCGAACACCGCGGCGCCGATTGCCAGCACGACGCCCGTTGGCCCGCCGACCACGAACATGACGGCGGCGGCCAAAACGGCATAAGCGCCAAGTGCGACGTCAACCGAGCCGGTCGTCGAGAAAAGAAGGCTCACCGGGAAGGCCAGAAGCCCGTAGGTGACGCCAAGCAGCGCTCCTCGAATGAGGTATTCCGTCAGTTCGAACACGATTTCCTCCCGGTGTCCGTTTCGCTGCGAACACGTGTCGATGCATGATCTGCATACTTACACGTCAGTAAGTGCGAAACGCCATCTTATGTCAAGACCCGCCGCGACGCCATGCGTGAGCGACGGACTAGTTCATCCACAACCCGCCGGTAACATTGATTGATTGACCCGTCATATAACCGGCCTCCTCCGAAACCAGAAAAGCGACGACGCGCGCGACATCCTCGGGTTTCCCGAGCCGCCCCAGCGGTATCAGGTGCTCGCGGTCCGCGGCAGGCAGCAGGCCTTTCGAGAGCGCCGCCTCGTCCGCCTGCTCGCGCATGCGGGTGTCGGCGATCGTGCCCGGGCAAACGGCATTAACGCGCACACCGGTCTTGGCGAGGTCGAGCCCCATCGACTGGGTCATGCCAATGATCGCGAATTTCGATGCGCAATAGGCGAGCGACATCGGCCGTCCCGACTTCCCGAACCACGACGCCACGTTGACAATGTTGCCGTTGCCGCGATCGCACATTAACGGGGCGACGAGATGGCAGCAATTGAAGGTGCCGCGCACATTGACCTGCATCGTGCGCTCGAAATCCTCCGGCGTTGCGTCGAGGATCGACGCGACCTGCCCGATGCCGGCATTGTTCACGAAGATGTCGGGGGCTGCTCCCCAGTCTGATATCGTGGCATCGAGCGCCCGGGACGTCTGCCCGAGATCCGACACGTCGACCAGATGCGTCGTCACCAGCGCGCCCTGTCGCGCGAGGTCTGCCCTCGCCGCCTCGAGGCTCGCCGCGTCGATATCCCAAAGGGCGACAGCGCACCCTTCCTTGACCAATCGCGATGCAATGGCCAGTCCGATCCCGTATGCTGCGCCGGTCACGACCGCGCGCCGGCCTTCAAGTCCGTACATTCTTCCTCCTGGCATAGCTGCGCCGATCCTTCGCAGCCAAGCGAACGGGATCGGCTAGGGCCGCCTATGTGCGCCTGATATGAATGCCGCCATCCACATGGAAGGCGTGTCCGGTCGAGTACGGCAGAAGCCCCGCAGCCAACACGCCGACTGTATTGCCGACGTCCTCCGGCTCGCCCCAGCGTGCCAGCGGAAACCCGCCGGACCGCGCCCAGTTGTCGTACTTCTCGAAGACGTCCGCCGTCATGTCCGTCTTGATGATGCCGGGCCGCACCTCGTGAACGGCGATGCCGTACTCCGCCAGACGCAGCGCGTAGAGCGTTGCCATCATCGCGATCCCCGACTTCGAGATGCAGTAGTCGGCCTGGGCCTGTGTCGCGATGACGGCGTTGCCCGACGAGATGAAGATGACGGATCGATCCGGCCGCGTCGGTTCAGTAACCGGCTGCGCGATCATCCGCTTGGCGATCCGCTGCGTGAGAAAATAGGAACCACGCAAATTCACCGATATCAGGCGGTCGAAGCTCTCGACGGGAACGTCCAGCATGTCGCCGCGATAGGCGGTCTGCACGCCCGCATTGTTGACGAGGCACGCGATCGGCCCCAACGCGTCCCACGCTTCGGAGACGATCCGTTCATGATCATCGATATCGGAAACGCTGCCGGTGACGAAGGCGCCCTTGCCGCCCCGCTCCGCGATGCCGGCCAGCGTTTCGTCCGCAGATGCATCGCGTTCGAGATCGTTGATGACGACATCGAAACCTCGGTCGGCCAGCGCATAGGCGATGGCTCGGCCGATGCCGCGTCTGCCTCCGGTGACCAGTGCTATCCTGCGCGCCCCCGTCATTGCGCGGCTTCCCTGGCGGGCGCTTCGACCGGCACCCAGCGCATGATGTGCGTCGCGCCGGCCACCGTCTCGCCGCGCTGGTTGGTGGCAGTCACCTCCGACAGGACACGGCGGCGGTCTCCCTCCAGCTTGGCGATCGTGTAGGTGATCGTGACCGTGTCGCCGAAGAACACAGGCCCCATGAAGCGCACGCGATCGTAACCTTGGGACACCGGCGTGTAGCCGACATATTTTTTGACGTGCGGCGTGAACATCAGCGTCGATGCCGTGGACATCAGCCCCATCGACAGCACGCCGTGGGCGATGCGGCGGCCGAAGGCCGATTTGCTCATGAACTCTTCATTACAGTGCACATCCGAGAGGTCTCCCGTGATGCCCGCAAACAGATAGACGTCGCTCTCGCTGACGGTCTTCGAAAAGCTCACCGTGTCGCCAATGGCGACGTGAAAGTCAGCGTCCTGCATCGTCTCTCCTCCCGAATGACCAAGGCTGCATAAACCTGACTTGCATGTAGGTCAATATGCGATATGAGGAAGATGTGGAGGAGCACGGATGGACACGACGACACATCAGGCGAAGCATCAGCGCGACCTTGGTTACGCGGATGCGATAGCGGAACTCGCGGCTTCGTTCGGCGATCGGCTGTCGACGGCGGAGGCCGTCCGCCGGCAGCACTCCAGCCAGTTGACATGGATGGTAAGCCAGTTGCCCGACGCGGTGGTCTTTCCAGACTCGACCGAAGAGGTTGCGCAGATCGCGCGGATCTGCGGCGCCCATCGGGTGCCGATGATCGCCTTCGGCGCGGGCTCGTCCTTCGAGGGCCACGTCAATGCGCCGGAAGGCGGTATATCGATCGACCTCTCGCGCATGAATGCCATCGTGGAGGTCAACGCCGAGGACATGGACTGTCGCGTCCAGCCCGGCGTCACCCGCCTGACCCTGAACGAGCATCTGCGCGACACCGGCCTGTTCTTTCCAATCGATCCTGGCGCGGACGCATCCCTCGGCGGCATGGCCGCAACGCGCGCGTCGGGCACGAACGCCGTGCGCTACGGAACGATGCGCGACAATGTCGTCGCGCTGACGGCGGTGCTGCCGAATGGCGAGATCGCTCGGACCGCGCGGCGCGCCCGCAAATCCTCGGCGGGCTACGATCTGACACGGCTCTTCGTCGGCTCGGAAGGCACGCTCGGCATCATCACCGAGCTTGTCCTTCGCCTCTCTCCGATTCCCGAAGCCGTGGTGGGGGGAACCTGCGCTTTCCCGACGGTGCGCAGCGCATGCGACGCGGTCATCGCGACGATCCAGAGCGCGATCCCGGTCGCCCGCATCGAGTTGCTGGACGAGCTGACGGTGCAGGCCGTCAATCGTTATTCCGGGCTCGGCCTAGCGGAAAGCCCCCTGCTCCTGGTCGAGTTCCACGGCACGCCCGCCGGCGTCGCCGAACAGTCCGAACGCTTCGGCGAAATCGCCGAGGCGTTCGGCGGCGGGCCCTTCGCATGGTCCGAAAAACTGGAAGAGCGCACCGCTCTCTGGAAAGCGCGGCACGATGCGTACTGGGCATGCCTTGGGCTGCGGCCGGGAGCGAGGCCAATACCGACAGACGTTTGCGTGCCGATCTCGCGGCTTGCCGACTGCGTCGAGGAGACGAAGCGCGAAATCACCGAACTCGGGCTGATAGCCCCGATCGTCGGCCATGTCGGCGACGGGAATTTCCACGTCCAGCCCTTGGTGGACATGAGCGATGCGGGCGAGATCGAAACGGTGAAGGCCTTCGTCGGGCGCATGGTCGAACGCGCCATCGCAATGGACGGGACCTGTTCGGGCGAACACGGGATCGGCCAGGAAAAGCGCAAATATCTGCGCCGCGAACATGGCGACGAGACGATGGAGCTTATGCGCACCATCAAGCGCGCCATCGACCCGCATGACATCATGAACCCAGGAAAAATGCTCGAGGCCGAGGCATGAACATCATAACCCCAAGGCCGCAGCGCGCCGGTTCTGTGGATTTCGTCGATGGCCACACGCGTCTTTACGGCATCCTCGGCCATCCGATCGAACAGGTCAGGTCGCCGGAAACCGTCACCTTCGAGCTGCGCCGACGCGGCATCAACGCGATCCTCCTTCCACTGCACGTCAAGCCCGACGATTTCGACGCCGTCTTTCCGCAACTGCTGAAACTCGAAAACCTGGACGGCCTCGTCATCACCGTGCCGCACAAGGGTCGCACGCGCCGCCATCTGGAGCGCGTCGGGCCGCTTGCCAAGTTCAGCGATGGCGTGTCGGTTCTCGCGCGATCCCTGGACGACCAGTGGATCGGCGAGATGTTCGATGGCGCGGGCTGCGTGTCGGCCTTACTGAAGCGCGGCGTCACCCTGTCGGGCAAACGCATTCTGCTTCTGGGAGCCGGCGGTGCGGGTGCCGCGATCGCCGGCGCGATCGCCCGGCAGGAACCAGCAATTCTGTACATCCACGAGCCCGACGCGACGCGCAGCGCAGACATCGTGGCAAAACTTCGCGCGGCGTTTCCCCGGACGATCGTCTCGGAAGGCCTGCCCAATCTCGATGCGGTCGACGTTCTGGTCAACGCGTCACCCGTCGGCATGCTGGACGAGACGCGCATGCCCTTGGAACTGGATCGCATCCCGGCGCACATCGCGGTCATGGACGCGATCATGGACCCCGACCGCACTCGGCTCCTGAAGGTTGCCGAGGAGAGCGGATGCGTCACCGTCTACGGTCGCGAGATGCTCGATGCGCAGATATCGGCCGTCTGCGATTTCCTGCTGGACGCGCGCGCGACGCCGGCCGACGATGTGGTCATCCACCGCTGAAGCGCGGAGCTAGCCGCCGGTCAGAGCTTGATGACGAGCTTGCCCCGGTTCCGGCCCTTGAGAAGGCCGAGAAACGCATCGGGTGCGTTCTCAAGTCCATCCACCACATCTTCGAGCCGCGCGATCTCACCCTTGGCGACGAGCGGAGCGGCAAGCTCGATGAACTCGTCGCGATACTGCGCGAAATCCGTGACGATGAAGCCACGCAGCGTCAAACGCTTCACCAGAACGTCGCGCATCAGCAAGGCGAGACGGGTTTCGTCCGGATAGCTCCCCTCGTCGCTGTATTGCGACACGAGCCCGCAGACCGGCACGCGCGCGAAGTCGTTCAGGAGCGGCACGACGGTGTCGAGGACGCGCCCGCCGATATTCTCGAAATAGACGTCGATGCCATTCGGGCACGCCGTCGCAAGTGCTGCGGCGAGATCAGGGTCGCGGTGATCGACCGCCGCATCGAAACCGAAATGCTCGATCGCAAGCTTGCACTTCTCCCCCCCGCCGGCGATCGCGACGGTCCTGCATCCGAGGCGCTTGGCCAGTTGGCCGACCATCGATCCGACCGGCCCGGTGGCGGCCCCGACAACGACTGTCTCGCCGGCTTTCGGCATCCCGATCTTCATCAGGCCCGCATAGGCGGTGAAGCCGGGACTTCCGAGCACACTCAGGAAAGCGGGCGCATCGGCGACCGACGTGTCGATCGCGCGCAGCGTCGCCGCCTTCGCAACCGCGTAGTCCTGCCATCCTCCGCCGGCGAGCACGAGCGTGCCGGGCTCGAAACCGGAATCATTCGATTGGACGACTTCCGCGATCGTGGCACCAACCATCACGTCACCGATGGCAACCGGCGGCGCATAGGATTTCGCATCGTTCATCCGCCAGCGCATATAGGGATCGAGCGAGAGATAGCGATTGTGCAGAAGCACCGAGCCGGATGCGGCAAGCTCGGGAACTGCCGTTTCAACCAGCCGGAAATCGCCGGAAGACGGATCGCCCACGGGCCGCCGCGCAAGCTGCCACTGCCTATTCATGATCATCTCCGACAACTAAGGATCGCGCAGTGCTTACTTGCATGAAAGTCAATTTGCAACCACTATCAAGAATGCGCTGTCCTCTTGCTTGGCCATAAGCATTGAGGCTATCGGCCCGAAGACGGGAGATTGCTGCGATTCACCCTCACCGCCAAAGGTCAGCCAGAAGTCCTGCGCCCGTGAGCAACGTTGGAACGATCCGAGAGCAGGAACAGCGCGACCTTGGCTCCTTCGTCCGGCTCGCTGCCTCAGCAAAGCGGATTTCTTGGCGGCTAAGGCATAGATTTCATTTCTATAACTCATGGTGATGCGCTATCATGAGCTATAGAAAGGCGCTCTATAGCTCATGACGTGGAACTGGGAACAGCCCGACTGGCCGCATTTTAGCTATGATACGCAGGCGTTGGAACCGCTGGAGCGCGAATTCCTGCTGCGCTCTGGCGAATTCCTTGGTGTATTCCGCCACGTCAGCCCCGATGAACGGGACCAGCTTCGCATTGATCTTATCAGCGAGGAAGCCCTCAAGACATCCGCGATCGAAGGCGAGTATCTGAATCGCGACAGCGTTCAGTCATCCCTTCGTCAGCAACTCGGGCTCGGGAACGACGGCAAACGTATCCCGCCCGCGGAACGCGGCATCGCCGAAATGATGGCGGATGTCTACCTCCATTTTTTCGATCCGTTCAGTGATAGAACCCTGTTCAACTGGCACAAGATGCTGATGACGGGGGAACGTCGCGTCGAGGTGGTCGGCCGTTACCGCGAGCACGCCGATGCAATGCAGATCGTCTCGAACAGGCTGGACGAACCCAGGGTGCATTTCGAAGCGCCGCCATCGAGTCGCGTCAGGTCGGAGATGGATACGTTCATCACCTGGTTCAACGATACGTCACCGAAAGGAAAAGTATCTTTGCCGGCCCTGACCCGCGCCGGCATAGCGCACCTCTATTTCGAATCCATCCATCCCTTCGAGGATGGCAATGGCCGTATCGGCCGCGCTCTCTCGGAGAAGGCGCTCGCGCAAAATCTTGGTGAGCCAAGCCTGATCTCACTTGCCTGGACGATTGAGCGCCACCGCAAGACCTATTACCGGATGCTGGAAATCAGCAGTCGGGATAACAAGATCACCGACTGGCTCGTCTACTTTGCGGAAACCATTCTGGAGGCGCAGCGTGTCACGCTCACGCGGGTGGAGTTTTCCGTTGCTAAGGCGAAGTTCTATGAGCGTTTTCGCGGCCAGTTCAACGAGCGCCAGGAGAAGATGATCGCCCGCATGTTCCGGGAAGGCATTGATGGCTTCAAAGGTGGCCTCAGCGCCGAGAACTATATCGCCATCACCAAGACGTCGCGGGCCACCGCAACCAGGGATTTGCAGGACCTCGTTGCCAAAAAGGCTCTGACAAGAATCGGCGAACGCCGGCACACTCGGTATTTTCTGAATCTTGCTGACCGCTTCGAGGTGGTGCAGCAAAACTAGATCGCCGTGCATCCTTGCGGACGCACGAGTGGCGATCTATCTCTTTGTTTGAGCATCGGAATAAGCCGAAAACCGCAGGCCACTTTTCAGACCCGATAACAGGCAACCTCCTCGAACGGGCCGCACTTGCCCTCAAGTCGAAGTCGAAGAGTTTCAGTGCATCCATCTGGATGCACCATTAGATTTCATGCGGGCGTCGTGATCGTGGCATACACAATGTTGCGGTTCTCGCCGAAGAACACTTCGGCGTCGACCGCGTTGCGATCGACCGTGCCGTTGATGATTTTCCACATCTGCGCTTCGGAGCGCAAAAGCAGAGTCCAGTCCATGAAGGTTTCCATGTAACCGTCATCGGTCACTTCAGGCGAGAAATTGGCGAACAGCATCGTGCCGCCCGGCTTCAGCATTTCCATGCAACGGCGCGTCAGCCGAATGGCGACGCGGTCGGTCAGATAGTCGTAGAGTCCGGCAGCATAGATAAAGTCGAACGTTCCAAGCTTGTAGGCGTCCGTCAGGAGGCCGCGAACCGATCCGTCGATCGCATCGACCGGCGTGCCGACGAAATCGCGGGCCACGGAACCGACGCTCATCGGGTCCTGGTCGAGCGCAACCCATCGCTTGATCTGACCGCTTCTGAGCGCGACAGAATGTTCTGCTTCGCGGAGGTGGCCCGATGCGATTGCCAGGATTTCAGCATCGCCCCCGCGCGCCGCGGCCACCTGGTCGACCATCCGCGCGAGGTTGTCGCGGCGTTCTCGAACCGCCACGCAAGACGGATAGTACTTGCTGTAGTCATAGAGCGCGCTGCCGATCGGCGTCGAGTCGGCCGCAGACTGCAGTGCGCTCTCGTGTTGGTAAATGAAATCGAGGAGTTGTGCGTCTCCGGAATAGCCGCGTGGCTTTTCGAAAGACCAGCGCGTGAACGGGTCCTGATGAAAGTAGTCCGCAACCGGATGGTGCTGCGCTACCGGGATCAATTCGCGCCAGATGGCGGGGGCCACCCGGCGACGCAACTTGTGCAGCGCATCCACCGTCCAGCGCATCGTCTGCACCGGGTCCTTGCCTTGTTCGAAGCGCAGACGCGCGGTGTGCAGGACAAGCGCGAGTTCAGCCATCGCATCGGTGGGACGTTCTTGCTGATCGCTTGGATACCGGGCGGCGATATCAGCCGCGACGGCTTGTGACGTGATGAGGCTTTCCCCGTCGAAGACTGGTCTATCTTGCATTTAACTCCACTCAATGGCGCGTGTTCGGGAACACTATGCGCCACCTGACGCATCCGCAATATTTGTAACTTGTTTAATTTAATTTTGTTGATTTTCTTAAACGAATTTCTAACGTCGTCGACGCGGGGGATAGTCGCCTTAACCGAATATTTTGGTGCTGCCGCGAAGATTGCCTCAACACGCGTGCTCTGTGAGCCGCATGTGCCATGCGGTGTCGCCGCAATGGAGCCATGGCGGGCGGTGAAAGACGCATGAGCAAGGTAAGGCCCAATATGCTCGCTGGCGATTTGCAGAAGCGCTCTGCAGACCCGTCGCTGGTGCGCTTGAAGAAGCTTTACCACATCGACCGCGAAGAGCTTCGCCGTCGGGCCATCCGGCATGGGCTTTGGGTCGCGGTTGTGGTCTATGTCAGCTTTGCGATCACCGATGCAATCCTGATCTCGGACGTCGCCGCCTTGACCATAGCGGTGCGCATTGTGGTCGGGCTGGCGACGCTCGTCCTTGTCGAATACGAGTTTCGGACCAACGTTTCGGCGGCGCGCATGGATGTCACCTGCGCTACGGCTCTCGTCGTCGCCTATTTCGGCTGGCTGTTTACGGCGATCACGACGAGCGAGACCGACGTCATCGCGCACTATGTCGTCTTCGGCGCGATCTTCATGATGAGCGCCAATCTTTTCTTCAGCTTCCGGTTCGGGTTTTCATTGCTGGTTTCCGGCCTGATGCTGGCGGCCTCGCTGTTTGTCATCCTCGGCTATTTTTCGGAAAGCCCGGCGTATCAGCTCTCCTTCGGGGTCTTCTACGTCTCCTGCTTCCTGTTCACGTCTTATGTGAACTGGCGGCTCAATCACGAGCGCTTCAACGTCTTCGTCAACGAACTCGAAGCGCGTAACCAGCAAGCAGCAGCGGCCGAACGCGGCAAGGAACTGCTGCGGCTGTCGCGCACCGATCCCCTGACGGGACTCGACAATCGCCGCGCGATCAACGACCGCCTGCGTACGCTGTGGACGGGTTGGGAGCAGCATGGGCAAGCTTTCGTCGCCATGCTGATCGACGTTGATTTCTTCAAGCGCTTCAACGACTGCTACGGGCACCAGGAGGGCGACGCCTGCCTGATCGAAGTGGCAGAGGCGCTGCGGGAGACGATCCGGCCCGGCGCAACGCTCGGTCGTTACGGCGGCGAAGAGTTCATCGTGCTGGCGCTGCTCACCTCGCCCGAGGATTCGCTGGCCCAGGCGGAAGAATTGCGGCTGGCCGTGCAAGAACGTGCGCTTCGCCATCAACAGCGACGCGACGGCATCGACACCGTTACCGTCAGTATCGGCGCGGCAATTTCACGCGCGCACACCGACGCCAAACTCGAGCGTATCATCCACGAAGCTGATCGGGCTCTCTATCTCGCCAAGGCGAACGGCCGCAATTGCAGCTACCTGTTCGACCCGAGCGACCCGCAGAGCAGCGACGAAAGCGACAATATCGCCGCCCTTCTCAAGATCGCGGTCGAGCGCGACCTCATCTCCCTCGTATATCAGCCGATACTCGATGTGAGCAGCGGACGCATAGTCGCGCTCGAGACGTTGATGCGGCTGAAGACGCTCGATGGCACGGCCGTACCGCCGACCCTATTTATTCCGGTCGCCGAGCGGACCGGCACGATTCTCGAGCTCGGCCGCTGGGCGATCCGATCGGCCTGCCGAGAAATCGTCGCCAACGATCTCGTGCGAATCGTCAGCATCAACGTCTCGCCGGTACAATTGAAGATGCCGGGCTTCGCAGCCTCGGTAGCGACAATACTGGGCGAGACAGGCGTGCCCGGTAGCCGGCTCGCCTTTGAAATCACCGAAGGGTTGGAAATGGAGTTCCACCCTGAGGTGCTGCGGTGCATTTCCGACCTGAAGCTCCTTGGCATCGATATTTGGCTCGACGACTTCGGAACGGGCTTTGCGGGCCTGTCATGGCTAAGGCGGATCGATTTCGATACGGTCAAGATCGATCGTTCCTTCCTGCACGATTGCGAGACGGAACGCGGCTACGACATGTTTCAAGATATCGTACGCCTGATACGAAATCGCGGGCATACCATCCTCGTCGAAGGGGTCGAGACGGCCGAGCAGCTTTCGCTTCTGAGACGTCTCGGCATCGACATGGCGCAGGGCTATCACCTCGGCCGGCCTGAGAGCCACGACCAGCTTCACCTCGCACCGCCAGCGACTGCGGAAGCGCATTTGAAATGATGTAACTATTAAAAAAAACGAGACCGGCCAGAAGTGGAATGCTCCGCGCTAGCCAGTCTCCAAGGCTGGCGCAGAACGTGTCATTTTGAAGCAAGGAACGGACGGAACCCCATCGCGGAGATCTGCCAAGCACGCGGCTCTTTTCACATGTTACGGTCAGCGTTGCGGACCGGTCGTATCGAGCTTCTCGGCAAGCCAGACCTTGATAAGCGATTGATACGGGACATCACGCTTGCCAGCCGCAACCTTGATCCGCTCCAGAAGCGTATTGGGCAATCGCAGCGAAATTGATGTTGACGAAGGCTTCAGATTCGGCAGCCGCACCTTTTCGGCCTTGCTCCAATCGATGTGCTGGCTGGAGTCATGGCTTTCCCAGAAAGCCCGTTCCTCAGCCTCGCTCGCGAACTTCGGTATCGTGTCAGATGCCCTGTTCATAATAGCTCCGCTCCTTGCGGCTCATATCGCGGGCTGAAATCACCCGCAGTTTCTTCCCATCTTCCCGAAGCGTGAAGGTGATGTGCAGCAGCCTCCCGTCATCGGTGCGCCCGAGGGCATGGATGCGCCGCTCGGCGCTGCTGTGCTTCACGTCGGGAACCGTCAGCAGGGGTTCGTTGACGAACACCTGCTCGGCTTCGATCTGGCTGACATCGTGCTTGTCGGCGCTCTTGCGCGCGTTGCCGTCGTCCCAGTCGAAGCCAACGATTCTGTCCCACGCAATCATGATTGTATATTGTCAGCATATACAAAACTTGCAAGGGAGGAAGAGAGGAAAGTCCACTCGCAGATCGACCTAGCCGCCGGCGCTTGCGCTCACCGGCGTCGCCCTGCTGGCATGCCGGCTACTCTCTGGGGGAAGGATGGATCGTTCTTTCGATCCTGCTGTACATCGTTACGGGCCTGTTCTGGCTGCCCGTCGTTTGGATCCAGATGGAGATGCGTCGGCTCGCAAACGCGGCAGTTGCGGCAAACATTGCGTTGCCTGAGCGATACAACCTCCTCTTTCGCATTTGGTTCATCTTCCGCTTTCCCGCTTTTGCAGCGGTGCTTGCGATCTTCTGGTTGATGATCACGCGCCCGGGGATCGACTGGTTCGGCTAAGTGCCGACTAGTAGCCCAGTGAGGAGGCAAGGAACAATTATGCCGGACGCCGGTTTGACGCCCGCTTATCCGGGAGTGCGAACATGCTGCAGCGGCTGTGGGCTAGGTTCTTCGGAAGACGGCATCGGTCGCCCGGGCCGGGTGCCGTCGACGACATCGTACCTTTGTTGCTGGAGTATCCGCCAAGGCGTGGAGTCGAAGCACGTGAACCGGCCGGAATACTTGACACAGTCGCGTCGCCGGCAAGCGAGCGCCGACATTTGAAGTCGAACGAAGCGCCATGACCGTCAGTTCCACCTCGCCAGTGTCTCGGCCGCGCGACCCTTACCGCGCGCCTCGCTGGAGGACGGCCCTGACCTTTACAAGGCTTTTCGCGACAAGACGGACGGCTGCATCAAGGTGGTGATTTAGCCGTAACATGCCCGCTTCTACCATTCAAACTGGAGGAACAGTGATGTCTATGAACCGTGACAACCGGCATGAGCCGGAATCAGCAAAATGTCCCGGCCAAGACGAGAGAAACAAACGTGAGACTTCCCAGGATGCGGCTATTCCAAAGCCGAAGTCTCTCTACGGTCTGCCGGAAAGTGTCCATGCTTCGCTGTTCGCCCAGACGGACCCGGCACCGGTGACCGTCGCTGTGCCCGCAACCGAGGCATGACCGATGTAGGCATCAGTATTACTAACTGCGCCGCCTTCCTCGATGATCAGCGTGCCGGAGCCTTGAACGCCGACAATGAGAACGTCGCTGTTCGACCAGGTGGAGCCAGGATCGGTCACCATCGCCGTTCCGGTGGAGGCCGAAGTGAGACCGAGAACGCCAACTGTCGTGGTAACCGTGCCGCCGCCCTCGATGCTCAGTGCACCGGGACCGGTTACGCCGATTTCGATGTCTCCCCCCACGTTCCAATCAGGTGACGTGGGCGGTGTCCCGAGAGGGAACGCAGGGACGAGCGATCTGCGAAGGTTACCGGATGGGCTTTGAAGCGTCGGCTCGATCGAATAAGGATTGCCGGCGAAATTGCTGAACGGGATGCCGCGGTAGGTCCCGCTCGCGGTCATGTGCACATGACCCGAGACCACAGTGCGGACATCCATGCCTGACAAACTCGAGCTCGGCCCCCAATCGGTGATGTCGCCCCAGCAAGGCTTCGGCCTTGTCATGCACGAGATTGCCAAGTGCGATAATGAGTTCGCCAAACGCACCGTCACCACCGAGCGGACGTTACCGTCTCGACAAATCTCGGGGCATGGGTCAATCGGCGAGGCCTCTTCTCGAAAGAGACGACCGCCGACCTGTTCAAGGCCGAACGCATCCCTTCGTTCGGCGAGCGGTACCGGTAGGAACACTATACGACCCTTTCATCAAGCGAGGCCTCGATGCACTCAATTACGCCTGCTATCAGGATGCGCGTTTTATGATCGTCGCGACACCTTCCGGTATCACCCTGGCACCGGAAGGCGGCGCACATCAATCGATTGCAACACCGTTGATCGGCATGGCGCAAGATGGCCTTGCCAGCTTCGAGCCCGCCTTCGTCGACGAACTCGCGATATTAATGCGATGGGCGTTCGAATACATGCAGCGTGCCGGTGAGCCCCTGCCCCATAGCTCGACTTGGCTGCGCGACTCCACTGGCGGCTCGGTGTATTTGCGCCTGTCGACACGCAGCGTCGAACAGCCGAAGCGCGAAATCCCTCCACACCTCGAAGCCGACATCATCAACGGCGCTTACTGGATGCGTGAACCAGGTCCGAACCCGCAAGTGATCGTGGCATACACCGGCGCAGTCGCGCCCGAAGCAATCGAGGCGGTGGAAATGATGGGAGAAGATCGCCGCGATGTCGGTCTCCTCGCGATAACATCCGCCGATCGGCTTAATGCTGGCTGGAGCACTGCGCAACGCGCGCGTGAAGCCGGTGCGGGCAATGCACGTAGCCATATCGAGCGACTGCTTTCAAGACTGCCGGCACATTGCGGCATCGTCACCGTCATCGACGGCCATCCAGCCACTCTCGCATGGCTGGGTTCAGTGGTTGGTCATCGCACTCGATCGCTCGGCGTAGAGCATTTCGGGCAGACCGGCACTATCGCCGACCTCTACCGCCATTATCAGATTGACGCGCCCGGCATTGTCGCTGCGGCTGAAAGTTTGTCGTCAGAAAGACCCATCCGCAATATTTGCTTGCGATAACCATATCGCCAAGGCCGGACGATCCCTCGCGGACCTTTGCTAGGTGCATGACGATGAGCGGCCGGTATTCAGGCGATGGTAGGAAACGCGAGCCCTTGGGTCCTTTTTCGAACATCGCCAAAGCTCAGTCCCTCTCCGGCTTTGACGGCGACTGAGCCACGTATTTCCAAACCTCCGGGCACGTTGGCATCCGGCATTCCAAATGCTGGGTCTTGCGGCATTTGCTACTTTTGCGTGTATACGCATAAGATAAATATGCTGCCCTTGCACAAAGGCGGAGATCTCGCTCATTCCAGTTCTGACGAGTCCGCCCTCACCACACGAGATCGCGGCGCACTACTTCTGCTACGCGGTAAGTCGACTCGCGATGCAGACTTTATCGACCCCGCCAGCGCAGCAGCCTGGCCTCAAGCTGCGCCAGCGCCAGTGCTGAAACCAGACCGATCAACCCGAGCAGGATGATCCCGGCATAAAGGTCGGCGGAGCGAAAGCTGCGCGCGGCCAGCATCACGAACTGTCCTAGCCCGGGCCGGCTCGTCAGCATCTCGCCCACGACGGTGATGATCAGCGCAACGACGAGACCAACGCGCATGCCCGCTAATATGTCAGGCATTGCGTTCGGCAGCGCGATCATGCGCAGATAGTGCCATCTGCTAAGCCTCATCACGCGGCTGACCTCGACCAGTCTGACATCGACCGCAGCCACTCCGTAGGCCGTCCCAAGTAGCATCGGCCACAACGCGCCGAAGCCGACGGAGACCAGCACCATCGTATCAGAGAGGCCGAAAAAGGTGATCGCAACGGGAATTGCCGCCGAGGCAGGAAGCGGGCGCAGGAGTTCCAGAGTGGGCGTCACATAGGTTCTGGCAAAGCTGGACAACCCTATCCAGGCGCCCAGCGCGATGCCGAGGACAGAAGCGAGCAGCCAGCCGAGAAAAATCCGCTCAATAGTCGAGTAAGTTGACGAGGACAACCGGCCGGTTTCAAAGCCCCGCATCAGCGCATCGAACGCGGCTCCCGGCGCGGGCAAAAAAACGGGGGCAACGAGACGGTTCGCTGCGACGAGATGCCATATCACGACAAGAATTGCCGTAACGGCGATACTCCCCAGCCCGAGAGACAAATCGCGCCGGTTCATCTTGTGTTCCTCGTGTAATTGAGGCGGCGAAGGACGCCGCCTTCAAGGCGCAGCAGCACGAAGTTGAACGTCCAGCCGACGAGAATGAGCCAGATCAGATAGGCAAACATGATCTCGGGTCTTAGCGCTTGCTGGGCGATCTGCATTCCGTAGCCGAGCCCTAGCGGGTTGACCGCCACCTCGACTGTAACCGCCACGATCAGCGATACCGTTGCCGCCAGCCGCAGCGCCACGAAGATGCGGGGAAGCGCAGAGGGCAGCACAATCTTCCAAATCGTCTGGATGGGGCTCAATCCCAACACGCACGCAACTTCGATCAGCCGCGGCTCGATATTGGCGACTGCGCTGCGGGTCAAGACGAGCACCGTCCAAAGGACGCTGAAAGCAACGACGGCGATCTCGAGACGGAAACCGAGGCCGAAGACGAGCATGAAAAGCGGAATAATCGCAACGGAGGGTACCGGTCTCACCAGTTCGATCGACACGACCATCAAACGGTTGAGCAATGGCCACAATCCGAGGAAGATACCGAAAAGCACGCCGATCCCTCCGCCAAGCGCCAGCCCGGCCAGAGCCGCTGCCAGCGTCTCAATCGTGGCCGTGAGAAGTGAGCCGTCGGCGAGGGCTCTCAGCGCCGCCAGCGATATCTGCCCCGGACTCGCCAAGGCATCGCTCTCCACCCCCCGGGTCCAGGCCGTGAGCTGAGCCGCCGCGATGAGGCTGACGGGTAAGATAGCGCCACGCCAGTTCATGCTGACGGCTCGAGCTCAGCGTCCTTGATGAAATCGTAGAGTTCGCGGCGGATTCGCAGGAATTCCGGATCCTCGAGGGTCGCCACCTGATCGCGTGGACGGGCGATCTTGATGTCGAATACCTTGCCTATCCGGCCGGGATTGCGACGTAACGCGATGACGCGGTCGGCCAAATAGATCGCCTCCTCCAGGTCGTGCGTGACGAAGAACACGGTCATGCGCTGCTTCATCATCAGGCGCTGCAGTTCATCCTGGAGACCTTGCCGGGTCATCGCATCCAGCGCGCCGAACGGTTCGTCCATCAACAGCACCTGCGGCTTTTGAGCCAGACTACGCGCTATCTGGACCCGCTGCTGCATGCCACCGGATAGCTCTGAGGGGAACTTGTCCCCGTCGTCAGAAAGACCCATGAGATCCAGAAGATGCGCTATCATGGCCGGACGCTCGCGGCGCGGCGTGGCGGCAGTCTCGAGCACAAGCTCGACATTTCCATATACGGTTCGCCACGGCAGAAGCGCCTTGCCGTAGTCCTGAAAGACGATCGCGATCTCAGGGCGTGGCCCGAGCAACGGCTTGCCATCATAGCACACCCTGCCCCGCGTCGGCGCGAGAAGACCGGCGAAGAGGCGAAGCATGGTGGTCTTGCCGCAACCCGAAGCGCCCACAACACAGACAAATTCGCCTTCGGCGATCTCGAGGTCGATGCCGGACAGGACTTGCTTTGCCCCGAACGTCACGCCCGACTCTTCAAAGCTCAGCAACGCGTTCAACCCTTCGCCCCTTCCCGATTGAATGTCGCCAACTCCGGTGGATAACCGGGAGGCGACTGGAAGGCGCGATAGCGCTCTTCCAGCAGTCTGGCAAACCGCAGGCATTTGAGATCATCGAGCCGATCACCAACGATCTGGATGCCGATCGGCAGGCCACCATCGGAAAGCCCGATGGGTACAGCGGTGCTCGGCAGGTAGAAGGCGCCGGTGTAGCCAGCCCAAAAGAGCTGGCGCCCGAACTCAGTCTCCACGCCGTTCACCGTCAAAGTGCGCCAGGCGGGGATCCGATCGTCATGGGGGAAAGCGGGAGTGGCGAGCACGGGAGACAGGAGCACGTCGTATCCGGTGAAGAATTCATGCCATTTGTGGTACATGGCTTGGCGCTCTTCGTTTAGCCTGAGCCAAGCGCGATGGCTCATGCTGACGCCGTCGAGGAATATCGAGCGAAGCTGGCTCGTGGGCCGTGTGTCGTCGAGCTTCTCCGCTTCGAAGGCAGCGACCTCCTCATCCGAGATTTCCTGCGAGATAGCCGCGCGCATCAGAAGTTCGTAGACAAGGTGAACGCGTTGGCTCTCGAGGTCTGGCCGCGCGTCGATCGCCACCTCGGCGCCTTCCTCGCAAAGGAAAGCTGCAAGCTTCGATATCTCGTTTTCAATGCAGCGATCGACCGGCGCGTAGTCATCGTTCGTTACAACCGCGACCTTCAGCCCACGCAAAGATGCCATCGATACTTCATGCGGCCGGATCGTTGCCCCGGACGGCCCTTGGCTGTGATCGGCAATGACGGCGAAAGCCGTCTCCAGATCTTCGGCGCTCCGAGCCATTGGGCCGATAACCGAGATGTCACCTAGCGCGTGACGTCTACGCAGCCAGTGACCTTCCGACGAGCAGAGGCCGTAGGTCGGCTTGTGGGCGTAGACACCGCAATAATGTGCCGGGTTGCGCAGCGATGATGCGATATCGCTCCCGAGTTCGAGCGCCGTTAGTCCCGCTGCAAGGGCGGCAGCCGAGCCGCCTGACGAGCCCCCCGGCGTCCTGTCGAGCGCCCAGGGATTGTTGGTGCGCCCGTAGATCGGGTTTGCGCTTTGCGCGTCGGCAAGCGCAGGCGGAACGTTGGTTTTGCCGAAAACAATGGCACCGGCCGTCTTCAGGCGCCTCACCGCGAGGGCATCCTCACCTGCAATGTTGTCCCTGAAGGGCGGCAAACCATAGGTCGTGGGCGTGCCAGCGAGACTGAATGATTCCTTCACGGTCATCGGGACGCCGTGAAAGGGACCCAGCGCATCGCCCGATGCGACCGCCTTCTCGGCATCACGTGCCGCTTTGCGCGCCTCGTCATCAACGCGCACCACGATGGCATTCAGCTCAGGGTTCAACTTGTCGACACGCACAAGATAGGCATCAAGCAATTCCTGGGCGCCAATTTTGCGAGCGCGTACGGCACGGGCCAGCTCACTTGCCGAACTGTAGAGATTCATGGCTTCTTCAGCTTGTGCGCGAGTTCTGTGTGCGGACCGGACTGCCGGCCGCAGAGATGCTGGATGCTTTACTGGAACACCGAAGGGATCAGGTCCGCGGCCTCGATGCTGCCGCCGATCAAACCCTGATCGCGCATCAGATCAACCCAGTAGCCGACGCCTTCTTCGGTAATCTCTGCATAATAACTGCCCCACCGCGCTGTCGCCACGACAGGCTCGGGAAGGTTGGTCCACTTGGCCAGGCTGCGCCGTGCTTCGTCCTCGTTCGCCTGGATGAATTCGTTCGCCTCGCTCAGCGCCTCGCGGAAGGCGGTTACCTTGTCGGGGTTGGCTTCCGCCCACTCGCGCAGCGAGACGAAGGCGACGATCGGAACACCATCTGGCATGGTCTCCACAAAGTCACCGAAAGTGTAGCCGATGCCTTCGTTGATCATGCGCGAGTAGAAGGGATCAACTGCCACCACGGCATCGACATTGCCGCTGTTCAGCAGGTTCTGCATCTGCGGGAAGGCCATTTCGACGAAGCGGACAGATGAATAGTCGGCACCGTTCTCTTCCATCCAACGCTGAACCATGACCTGATGATACGATTCCAGACCAACGACACCGATGGGCTTGCCTTCAAGGTCCCTGGGCGACTGGATGTCGCTGCCTTCTTTCGCGATCACGCCAACAGTCGGCGGACTGACACTCGGAAAGCCGGAAGCGCCGGCCACGATGGAAAGTTCAATGCCTGCCTGCGAAGCAGCAAGCACAGGGATGACCACCGTGTGACCGATGTCGGAGGATCCGGCGGCAAGCGCACTGATCATGACGCTGGGATTGGGTGCCGGCGCCAGTTCGACCTCAAGCCCGCGCTCCTCGAACATTCCCTGGTCAGCGGCGACATAGAGCGTTAGCCCATCCGTCGTCGGAACAAAGTTGATCCGGATCGGATCGGCATATGCGGAGGCGGCGCCAAAGGCGACGCCTGCACCGACAAGAAGTCCACGAAGCATGTAAGACATGGGTTCTCCTCCCCTAATATCAGGAACATGGATATAAGGGACCCTGCTGTTTGTCAAACGCCATCTGTTGGAGGTGGGCTGGGTGCGTCGTTAAAGGAATAGCCGAGCGAACTGAGATCACAAATTGAAGCGGTCAACCGCGATCGATGGTGATACCGTCGTGGCGTAGCACCTGTCCGGCACCTAGCACCGTCGTCGAAAGGCGGCGCAGTCAACCCCGCCCAAGTGGCCTCTACGGTATCCGTTTTTGCGACACCTGCCTCTGACATCTTTCGTCGCGCCGAATTGCGCTGCATGTATGTCCATGCGGAAGCGTGAGGTACCAGGCTCGGGCGCGTGAAACAAAGCCCCGGAGCGAACCTCGACAGACTACCGCATGATCAACGCAAGACGCGGCGTAACGGCCTTAGCCGTCGCGGCGGATGGAGGCGGTAGTGGCAGACAGCAAATATCTTACGACTGACGAAGTGGTTGAACGCTACCGCGGCGGTATTTCGGCTGGGACGCTTCGAAATTGGCGCGCCATGCGTCTTGGTCCGTCGTTCGTCAAAGTCGGCAAAGCGGTGCTCTATCCAGTGGACGAGCTTGATGCATGGGACGAAAAGAATAGGGTGCAGTGCAGTGCGTCCAAACAACTCACTGAACACATGGGTGATCGGGCGTGATTATCACGGTCGGGCACGAAAAACCGCTCCCGACGCGCGGCACTACCGTCTCCCATATTTCCGAATAATGGCGCAAAATCCGGCACTTGGAACTATCTCTGCGCGGTACCCTTCGGGAATTCGGACTCACGCATAGCCCCTACAGTCCGGAAGTTCAGCATTTTCAGGGGGGTTGGTACGACCGCTGCTCCGTCGTAGTGAGATGACGAATTGTCAGCTTTCTCGACCACCCAAAAACATTAGCCGCGGCAAGAAAGCCGCCATGTCCACCGAGGCCTTAAATCCGTCAAGCTATCAGGATCGGCATCATGGCCTTCACATGAGCGTCGATCCGCTCCAGCACGGTGAGCGGCACGACCTCCCGTTCGGGCAGAGTCCACCAATGGGCATCAATGCGCTTCACCGTCTCGGCGACGGCTTTCAGAACTGCCGGCTCGGGAAGCCGCGCCCGGCTGGCGAATGCCCTCCATCGTGCGGCTGTCAGCGCCTTGAACGACCGTTCGCCACCCAACGACAGCGCCAGACCATCGGCAGGAATGTAGGGGACGGTCGATAGCACGTCATAGATCGGCGCAAGGGCGGGCGTCTTCCCCTCCCCTGGGTAGATCAGCGACCAGTTTTTGAGGTGCATGTCGCCGTTGCCCATGACCACAGACAGGGTCAGCCGCCGGACGAATTCAAGAGCCGCAATTGGTGAGATCGCCACGTTCAGCACTGAAGCAATGTCGTGATAGGCCGCACCCTCATATTTGCGTGCGGGATAGATGCTGAACACCTGTGCAAAATCCTCAATATGGATCCGCTGCCCGCCTGTTTCGCGGTCGAAGCGACGAACCAGCAGAACCAGACCTTCGGCCAGGGGCTCGAATTCCTGGGGGATGCCCTCGAACTGGTCCGGGCTTACCAATTCCCGCTCGGGCACGTCCATGCCGATGGCCTCGGCAAGAGCGAGGTTCGCGAACTCGTTCTCCGACACGCCCGGAAAGGCCGTGGAAGGGAACTTGGCAATATATTGGCCTTCGTCATCGCCGAGCGGCAGGGTCAACCCGCCACCCTTACCGGTGTTCTTCATCACTGACAGCTTCATCTGAACGCCTGCCAGCGAGAAGCGCGCTTTTGGCTTGCCTTGGGGCGCAGCCGTCGTGGTAATCGGATCGCCGTTACTGGGCAGTACCCGCACCGCGCCTGGTAGATCTGCTCCAAGAGCAGCGAGCAGATCGAAATCATTCCCCGGACGGACATGACCGGCGTGGTGCTTTTCCATCGCCTCGCGCAGCTTATCCTCCGGCAGCAGATTGGCAAAGAACGCTGGCAACGCCCCCGCGACAGGACGCGGATCCTTGCGCAATCCACCCGTCGCCGCACGGAAGGACAGACTCAGAATCGGACAACCTCCTGTCACGCGATAATCTGGCTCGAAGCTGAAGGCGTTGAAGTCGCCCGGTGTCCTGACGATCGTGCCGACCTTCAGGCTGTTTAGGAACACGCCCAGCGATGGAATGGTCTCAGCGGTGCGAGCGGCTGTCATCGTCGCTCTCCGGTTGCGGAAGGAACGCCGGCCGATCGTCCTCGGCCTCAGGTCGCAACAGTGCCTCGATGGCAGGTACCATGGCCTGTGGGATCAACATCATCTCCAGCCCAAGCGCCCTTGCGACATTCACCAATGTTGTGGCGCGCGCCGCTGCCACTCCTGTTTCGATGTCGCGGTAGCGTGGACGCGATATGCCTGCCAGATCGGCGACCTCTTCCTGAGTCAGCCGCGCCGCCAACCGCGCCCGCCGAAAATGGCCGCCAATCATCCGCGGAGTTTCTGCCTGCGCCTCCATAACATACCCTTACGGATCATTTCGAGCGAATTGATCCGGATGCATATCACGACCTACGACATATAGCAAGAAAATGATCCTCAAATAGATCATTGATGCCGACAGAGATCTGTTTGGGGGTCATTCGCCGCGACGGTCTCTACAACTGTCCTGTACCGCCCTTTACGAACTGAACTCTTAGAACCGACGCGACCGGGTCGTTCGTGGAAACGCACAGTGTGTTCTGATCGTCCCTCCCCAGTCGCAACGTCCGAAATGAGAACGGGCGTGCCGGTTCTGCCGCGCTGGCACGCCCGCGAGCTCATGCCGAACAAGCAATCCCACATGCGGCTGGGCCAAATGGCGGCCAGCCTGTCGTGGGGCTTCCGAGTCACACGCGTCTGCAGTTCGAGCCACGATCCTTACTGGACGGCACATCTGCCATCGAGGCGATGATCCGGCCCGAGAACATTCACATCTCGAATCCAAGCGAGCAGCGTATGAAGGTAACTGCGGGAGAGATCACGTTCCCCGAGAAGTTAGGCCAACTCGCCGCTGGAGCATGAAATCGTTCGCAAGAGGATGCTGCCGCGAAGTGCTGGTATGATGGCCGCCATACATCGTCGCAGAACAGGTGCTTGATGAAGACGACCTTATAAGTTGCGTTTTTGTTCGCTAGTGGTAGGTCAGAGTAAAGGGACGATGTTGGATTTGCTCCGCGATATGACGAAGGGACGCTTCGTGCCTTTTCGCGGTTGGCCAACTGCTTGGTTCTGAGGCGAGCATAAGGACGACGACGACGACGCTGGATCATCCGGACAGAGACGCTGCGATCGATGAGGCGCTGACGCCGACCTATGACGCGCTCGTGTTGCAGCTGAGAATGAATGGATGGAAGACTGAAGACGTCGCGCTCGGCCTGGAGAGGCTTGCTCAAGCGCATATAGCCTCGTTCGATGCAAACAGCGGCACGGTCGATCACATCACTTTGGCACGGCTCGAAGCGGACACTGCCCCATTCCCGCATGACGCAAAATTAGACTACAGCCCTGCACCCGTGGAGCCCACGATCATCGTCCAGTCCGCTGCCGCTTGGGCGGTTGCAGGCGCGGCGATGACCATTGCCGCGATTCTTGCGGCGCTCCTCGCGACATCCTAAGTGGTTTCACGCTGATTTCACGGGTGCCGTCGTTAGATCGGGCAATGATTCTACGCTCGCCGAGTCTAGAAGAGATGAACCATTGCGCCTAAGTATAACTTCTGGTTCAGCCAAATAAATTCACATAATATATTTTCTGCCGCTTATCTTTTGAAAAATATAGAGATATAATTGATATGGCGCCATAATAAATAACTATTCTATTCTGGATTTTACCAAAAAACCGCCGATTGCGCCTTTACTAATATTCATATGATTTTATGCTCCCCTCAGTGGCGGGGAATTTGAAATGGCATACAGACTCGGAAATGGTCGAACACCAATTGGCCTGTGGATGTGGGCTGTCGAGCAGGATACCGTTTACGGCGATGCTACATTGGCCCGGTATTTTGGGCTTGAGCCACAAGTCGTGGCGGACGGCATATCGATCAACGCATACCTATCTGCGATACATCCCGGCGACTATGCGCGCGCCAAGGATGCGATCAACGTGGCGGCATCAACTGGCGGCAGGTTTCATGAGCACTACAGGGTGCGAACCAGCGGGAATGAATGGCGCGAGATCGTTGCCTCCGGCCACTGCTTCAAAGCGCCAGGTGGCAAGCCGCTCTATTTTCCTGGCTGGATTGTAGATCTGAACGAGATCAGCGACGGCCGAAGTGAAAAGCTTAATCAGATGCGCCTCCTGGTGAAAAAGGCACGAAGCTGGGCCACTGACCCTGCGCAAGGATATGTGCTCGACGACGTCGTTGCCGAACTGGACACCGTCATCCGCAATAACTAGGTGGCTCGCTGGTTGCGCTCTAGTTCGGCTAAAACCATTTTCGCAAACAACGGGTCTTCTGCGGACTTCAAAAGCTGCCGTGCGCGCTCCACAGCGCCCGCACCGTAGCACTCCACAAGTGTAGCAGATGCGCGTTTAACGGCTTCTCGAATCATCGCGGGCTCGTGTCCGCGTCCATCCAGACCGTCGGAAACATCGTCGAGAGATTTCATGATGATCCTGAGAGGAATGGACTTCGTCTGCTCGTCCATCCTGCTGCTTCTCCACCGATCTCGCCGATTCTCACCGGGCGCAATGTGCCAGCGATTGAGAAAAAGGACAAGAAGCGATGAATACAACTCGTTGCATCATATTCGATGTAACGATGCGTTAACCATTTTTAACTCTTCTTTGCAATCATCGGACTAGGCAACAGAGATTGGGTGGGGCTTCCAATGTCAACGCAGATTCAAAAACAACAGCCGAAGAAGGTCGTTCTCACGGCCGCGGAAGAGCTGACCTATTCGGCAGAAATTTTAAATGAGCTTCTTCAGATGGCTCAGGCGCGACGTGACTCGATCAGGGCTTACTTTCTCGAGATGGCTTACATCGAAACCTGCGACCAATTGAGAAGAGTGCACGCGAGTTCGAAACGGCGTGGACATCTGGCGGCATGAGCCTTCAATGTTAGACGACGACGTCGAGGAACGGCGAGCCCGTGAGGATGCGGTGCGTCTTCGCATCGAGGTCAATCGTGCACTGATGGACGACGATTACGAGCGCTGCCTCATGCTGATCGCCGACTTGATGGCAAAGTCGAGCGTGCTGCTCTCCGAGGCGACAAGGGCTCGGCTCTTGAAGGCGTTTGAGCAAGATCGAGTTCATTAGCCGGCGTCGATAACGTTCTGTTGAGGTGTGTCGGTGTTAGCCACCAAGGATTTTCAAATCATCGAGCAAGGTATTGCTCCGCCCACATCGACAAGCGTGGCTTTCGGCCGCGGCAACACGTTGCAAGTTTTTGACGAGCAAGCTTTGGAGGCGAAGAGATCAGCTTTCCAGGGCGTGTTAGCCAGTGAACCGTCAGCATCTTTCCTGCTGGTTCATGAAGCGGACACTTACTACTGCGTCCGAATGCCCCGAACGTCGCCTGGTTCGCCGAGCAGTTCATGATCAGGACGAGACAAAAAAAGGCTATCCACTTGGAAGATCAATTGACCGACCGCTTGATCGTGGTGGCGGAGCAACTCGGGCACAGGAACAGCGACACGGTGAGCCGGACCTACGGGGCATCTCGCACCGGAGGTGCGGTTGGCGGCGGCCCGCAGATATTTGGCGCCGTTAATCACTCCGATCTGACAAAATGGCCACGGCGATCAGTGGTCATACTTTAATCTACCGCGCCGGCCCAGATCACCAACGAACGGCCAACAAAAAATTGGGACACCATACCGAGGGTAATCGCGTGATGCGGTTGCTGTGTCCGGAACATCGAGAGGCAGAATGGCATCCTGCCTCTCGATGGGGCGGCGTCGGCACCTCCCCGGTTGGGGAGAGAGCCTAACGCATTCCTCAACCCGTTGCTGCCAATAAGGCAAAGAGCGTTGTCGCAGCGAGCAACGCGATCTGCGTGAGCCGATCGACAGCGACGCGACGTGACACGCTGTTTCCACCGGCTGCTAGCCAAGCGCCCATTGCTGCTGTTCCCACCGTGACGGCGAAGGCGATGATGACGGCGACTTCCAAAGACATTCGAACCTCCTGCGTTTCATCACGATTATCGATGAGGTTCAGGAGGGGTGAATAAAAAAGGACGAAATATTTTGGCGCGTGGGCGGTCGCCAGATGCACTCGCCCGCTGGCGGGCTGCAGCGTGCTGGCCCGTCCTAGAGGCGCCCGTGCGCCATACCATGTCGTGGGATATGTCTATCTGCTCGAATCAAAGTTCGGCCGCGACCAACACGCCGGCTAAAGCTCACAATTCTGTGACGATGCGAACTGCATCGCGGACGCCGAGTATAGCAAGGATTCGCTCCAGATAGAGGCTGAGGCCGGGATAGGCTAGATCGGACCTTCGAACAGCCGGTCGTACGATCCCTTGATATGCGCATGCATGGCGTCGCGCGCGGAATTCCCCATGTTCAAACCTATCGCTCGCCACCAGACGAGTTGCCGCACGGTCTGCGGGACTATTGCGCGTCTGGAATCGGTTTGCGCAGCCTATTTGACGGTGTTTCCGGTCCTGAGATCAGTCGTCGGAGTCGAATTCGGCATCGCTTTCGAACTCGATTTTTGCAGAGGCACATAATGCAGATGCGTCGCGTGTGCTGCGCGCGACCCTGCTTCACTCGGGCCAATTCCAAAGCCGAATATGGCTCGGAAATGTTTTCATTTTCCTGTTGTCGCAGCAAAAGCCACTATAACGCGAACAACAGGGAGTGAAGTCATGGATCAGGCCACAGCTCTTTGGGGAGGGCGCTTCAGATCCGCACCCGACCCCACGCTCACCCGCTATTCGCGCTCGGATGCAAGCCACCTTCGTCTCGTCAAATTCGACGTTGCCGGCTCGCGCGCCCATGCACGTGAACTCGTCCGGGCGGAAATTCTCGACGAAAGCGAATGCCATAAGGTCATAGCGATGCTTGGTCTGACCCCATAAGGTGGTCCGGTTTCAGTCTTAATGCATGACGGGTTTAACAGCCATCTGGACGGCCGATGATGGAGTTGATCCCCCGTGTGGTGCAGGCCAGAGAATGGCCTCCGGTGCCGGTGGTTTGTATCCGAGCGACGAGTGTGGCCGCTCGGTGTTATAGTATCGCCGCCATGCCTCGATGATGACCTTCGCCTCGGCCAGGCTGTAGAAGATCTCACCATTGAGCAGTTCGTCGCGCAGCTTCGAGTTAAAGCTCTCGCAGTAGCCGTTCTCCCAAGGGCTTCCCGGTTCGATGAACGCAGTCTTTGCGCCGACAGCTACGATCCATTCGCGCACTGCTTTTGCAACGAACTCGGGACCAATATCCGATCGAACATGGCCGGGCACACCACGCAGGATGAACAGGTCCGACAGGGCGTCGATGACGTCGGTCGAGTTGAGCTTGCGATCGATGCGGATTGCCAGGCATTCCCGGGTGAACTCGTCGATGATGTTGAGCATGCGGAACTTCCTGCCATTGTGCGTTCGGCCCTCGACGAAGTCATAGGACCAGACATGGTGCTCAGGTCGAAGCCGGACGCACGATCCGTCATTCAGCCAGAGGCGGCCCTTCTTCGGTTGCTTCTGGGGAACCTTCAGCCCCTCCCGCCGCCAGATACGCTCGACGCGCTTGGCGTTCACCGTCTAGCCCTCGGACCGCAGCATCGCCGCGATCCGACGATAGCCATAGCGGCCATAGCGTGAGGCAAGACGGATGATATCAACGGTCAACGCTTCTTCATCCGGCCTGCCTGTGCGCTTCTTGCGCTGGGTCGAGCGATGCTGGCCGAGCACCTTGCAGGCAAAGCGCTCCGAGACGGAGAACTTCGCCATGACATGGTCGATGCAACGGCGGCGGCGGGCGGGGCTTAGTAGTTTCCCGAGGCGGCCTCTTTCAGGATCAGCTTCTCGAGCGTCAGGTCCGACACCGCCTTGCGCAATCGGTCGTTCTCTTTCTCGAGCTCCTTGAGGCGCTTCACCTGGTCGCCCTTCAGGCCACCAAATTCCTTTCGCCACCGGTAATACGTGAACTGCGTCACGCTGATCGAGCGAACCGCTTCGCCAACTGATCGGCCTTGCGACAACAGCACGTCGACCTGGCGCAGCTTCGCGACGATCTCTTCGGGCCTGTGCTTCTTCTGGGGCATTCCAACGTCCTCTCCAACGGCTCAACAGCCCACTTCAGGGAGGACCACTTTTCAGGGGGCAGACCAGTCGTCGCCGAGCGGCTCCTGGTGGCGGGAGGAAGATTTCTGGCGATGAATCATTACGGCGCTTTTGGCAATCGTTCCGCGCAAAAACCGCCGCGCCTGTCGAGCAGCCACAACGTCCGATAATTGCATTATCGGGCGCGCTTTCGGCAGGCTTTCAAACTACGCAAAATCCTCCGGAAACCACGTCCAAATCGGCGACACGGCCAATGGCAACCAAGACGGTAATCTGACGGACATCATCGCTCGCGTGGGCTTCCTCGCCGACGCCAGCACGCCTGGAAACCCTCTTCGAAACCGCATTCCGCCGAGCTGACCCGAAATATCAGCGGCATCGTGGTCGCATCGAGGTCTAGGAAAAGCCCTCCCCTGCCCTGACACTTGCCCTCCTGGGCGCCCTCGGCGCGTCAGAAATCCCACGGAGATATCAGATCAAGGCCTACTGTCGTGAAGTCTGAAAGGTTACGGGTAGCCAGGCGCCCACCGTTGACGCGAGCGATCGCTGCTATCATGCCGTCAGGGGCAGACATTGCGCGGCCTCGGCGAATGGCAGTCCCCATGATCTCCCCATAACCTAACGCCGCTTCTTCGGTTAACCCAAAGATCCGGCCGGCAAAACGGCGACGCCAATCCGAAAGCCCCTGTTCGAGGCGTTCGGCACGCTGATCGGGTCGTATCTTCTGGATGCCAAAGGCAATTTCAGCGATTGCCACCGTCGGCAGGGCAATCTCGGCATCATGCCGCACCAGCCAAGCCAGCACCGCTTCGTGGGGAGCTCTTTTCAGCGTCTCGGAAATCACGTTGGTATCGAGAAAGATCAAAGATCGACGCCCTCATGAGGACGACGATGCTCGCGAATAACCGCGTCGAGATCTAGGTCTGTGCCGGAGTGGGCCACCAGTCGGGTATAGAACGTGGATGCCGGCTCGCGACCCGCTTCGCGAACCTCATAGGATTCGAGCGCTCGCTCGACAATATCGGCGATCGAACGGTTCTCGCGCCGGGCCAGCCGGTGAGCGAGATCACGCGCCTTGGAGCTTCGGACAGAGAGTTGTGGTTCGGCCATGGGACATCTCCTTCTCCCTTCAAATATAGACTTTACGTTCCAAGCCATCAAGATGGCTATTGATGGCTTCGTGTATTCGGCTCCGATCGACTGTAGAACGAAGCGGCTCGGGCATGCAGTCATGAGCAGATGCGATCAGATCATTCAGGAGCACGGGTCTGGCGCTTATCGAGACTGCGCCGCAGGGTATCGCTGATCTCAAGCCGCCGCCCGGTGCGCACGACCTTCCCAGCCGCTTCAAGATCCATAGCGCCCTCCCCTGCTCCACCTCCGGCAGCCTTCGAGGCATCGAGTTTCACACGCAGCAGCGCCATGACCATCGGCCACACCGAGAACTTCCCGGTTTTAGCCTTGTCGGTCAGATTGCGCAGATAACCACCGGCGCTTTTGATCTGATCGACCCTCTGGTAAATCGCGGCAATCGTGATCACGGCGCGGGTTTCGCCCAGAGCGATGCGCGCTTCCTCTCAGGCGCTGGGGTGACTCCCAATGTCAGCCGGGCCACTTCCGCCGCCGCCAAGAAATCCCGCCATTGCCGGATTTCGCCGCCGCCATCTTTCACCAGCCAGGCCATGTTCGGGCACACGCGCATTTATGAAGAAGAAACCCTCCGCCCTAGCCGAGGGTTGCGACCATCAGAACTTGCCGACCACGTTCAGGAAGACGCCCTCGTCATCAAGCGTCAGGTCGCGCAGGTCGTCCGAGAGACGCCAAGCTTGAAGTTGTCACCGGCATGACGGTAGGCAGCGACCAGGGCGCCATAGTCCGTCGTGTCAGCTTCGGGCATGGGAACAGAAGAGCGCCCTCATAAACAACTACTTCTCGTCGGGCCATCTCTACGCCGACGCCGACCGTGAAACGTCAATCAGCTGCCACGCTGCGTCACTGACCATTTTGGCATATACAAGCATATACACTTGATGAGAGTAACCAACCATGGCCCAGCCACAGCAACCAACTACCAAGGAAGTTCGCCTCTTTCGTAACAACCGAAGCCAAGCCGTCCGCATCCCGGTCGAGTTCGAACTTCCAGGCGAGCGAGCGTTGATCAGTCGAGAGGGCGACAAGCTCATTATCGAACCGGTCCCCCAGAGTACCGGGCTGCTGGAATTGCTTGCCAAGTGGAGCCCGCTCGATGAGAACTTTCTGGAGATCGAGGACAAGCCGGCCGAGCCGGAGGAGATCTTTTGAAGCGTTATCTGCTCGACACGAACATTATCAGCGATATGGTGCGCAATCCTGCAGGCCAAGCGATGCAACGACTGCAAATAGTTGGCGATGAAAACGTCTGCACCAGCATCATCGTAGCGTCCGAACTGCGATATGGTTGTGCCAAGAAAGGCTCTGCCAAGCTTCAGGAGCGCGTAGAAGAAGTGCTTGCAGTCATTCCGGTGCTTCCGCTCGAAGCTGCGGCCGACATAAAGTATGGTGCTATCCGTGCCGAGCTCGAAAGAATGGGGAAACCTATCGGCCACAACGATCTATTGATCGCCGCGCATGCGTGCGTGCTTAGCACAACTCTGGTGACCGCCAATGTTGGAGAATTCAACCGCATCGACACATTAGACGTGGAGAACTGGCTGGTGTGACGTTCATCCCACCAAACAAGGCCCCGTCGTCATGCAGTGATCGGCGCCGCAACTCGATAACCTCCGGGGCTCTCGTTTTAACAGCACGGACGCGCGGCCAGTCGAGGTCTGCAGACAGCGCTTCGGACTCAGCATGGCCCAGTATTATCAAGCCGTCCTTTAATGCCGGGCCCCGCGAAGGTGTGTTCTTCAAGCCACTTGTAGGCCATCACCATGCCCCTGCCCTCTCAGTAAATCAGCTTCAACGACGAAGTCCGTCCGGTGAATGGATCCTTGCGCGGTTCATTCTTCACCAGCGCTGCCAACCCGTCATGACCTTTGCGAAGTCCACCGGCTTAGTTGCGACATGATCCGCACTCGGTCGACGGAAAGATTATGCCGACATCGCTAACGCACGTGGACCCGTCGAAGTACTTGAGATCCGAGACCATCACCTCGTCCCACAGCCCACGCGGCCTGGATCGAACGCGCGGCGAAAAGTCGGATCCGACGTCGCTTGCCGGCAGGAGGTTGATGGCCGGCGTGCGCAATCACGCTTACCTGCGCCCCCGTAAATGGCCGCCTCTGGCCATCGCCGATCTCCGGCCGTCGTGGTCGTCATTCATGAAGCAAGCAGCTTCGAACTCGCTGCCCACCGGAAATCGACATCGAACTCTCCCGCCAGAACGGAGAGACGCTTGTCCAGGGTCCACAGTTTTGCATCCGGCGTCAGCAATGTTGACGCCAGCAACAGCACGGCGGCGACACCCGACCTGCCCTTTGGTGGTTACAAGCAGTCCGGCAATGGCAGCGAGTTCGGAATCTACGGCCTGGAGGAATTTCTAGAAGTGAAAGCAGTGATCGGCGTCACCGACTAGCTGTTCTCACGATCGCAGGCAGTGATTGCCTCCACCTTCGGGTTCCAGCATCGAGAGCGGGTGCCGTGGAAGCAGGAATGAACTCGATTTCTCCTTTGTCTAAGGAGGCTCAGTACGCGAGAGACTGGTCAGCGTGCGATGCGGCTTGTGCTACCTGCCGGTTATCGACGTCATCGTGTCTCCACACGCTACCGCTTTGGAGAGCGTGATCACGCTGGAGTTCCGGCTGGACAGCCTGCGAACGCAGCCGAGCGTGTGCTCAAGACCTGCTGCTTGAGCTTCAAGACGAGGAGCGGTGGTGGTGCACGTAGGCTGCCGCTGGAGCGCCGATGCTTCCCGGCCCGTGCCGGACGCTTGCCGAGATCAGTCTATCAGGGCGGCTTATCCTGTCAGTTCGTCGCGCAGACCATGATCATCTCGACCTTCATGTAGGGGCTGGCGAGCGCGCCGCTGAAGCACGCGCGCGCGGGTGGGGCGATGCCGGCGACCCACTCATCCCACACGGCGTTCATCTCGCCGTAGTTCGCCATATCGGGCAGGATGATCGCGACGAACAGCAGCCTGTCCTTGCCGCTGCCGATCTCGGCGAGGCGCAGGTCAGCCTTGTCGAGAAGCTGACGCGCCTGATCGGCAGCACTCAGCGAGCCGTCATACGGAGCCTGTGGCGTGACGGCAAAATAGCCAGTGCCGTTGTGGGTGACGGCAGAACTGCCGCGCTTGCCGATGCCGAAGCGCTCGATCAGGTCGGTGACGGTGTTCATGGTTATTTCTCCTCGATCGGTGACGGGGGTGTTCGCGCGCGCTGTCACTTCGCTATCTGATACATCGATTCAGGCTTCCAGCTGATGCAGCAATCTTCGGCTTCCTTGATGATGACGACATCGGCGCCGAGCACACGGACGCGCATGGGCTGGGTGCCGACACGGCCGATGACGAGGGCGTTGTCGCCGTAGTTGACAATGGTCTCGACCTTCATGCGCGCATTGTGGCGGCCTTCGATCGGATTGCGTGACAGGCGGATGTGCTCGGGGCGGATCATCAGTGTGACTGGCTTGCCCTTTTCGACCGCGTGCTCCGACTGTGCGTATTCGACCTCACCGAGGTGCTCGCTGCTCGCCTTGCGGGCGGCGGGGTCGGTGACGGCGGCGTCGATGAGATTGCTCTCGCCGATGAAGCCAGCAACGAAGCGGGTCTCGGGCTTGTGGTAGATGTCGAGCGGGGTCGCGACCTGCTGGATGCGGCCCTTCTCGAACACCACGATGCGGTCGGACATCGACATCGCCTCGGTCTGGTCGTGGGTGACGAAGATCGTCGTCACACCCAGCGCGCGCTGGATGCGCTTGATCTCGATCTGCATCTGCTCGCGCAGGTTCTTGTCGAGCGCGCCGAGCGGTTCGTCGAGAAGCAGAAGAGACGGCTCGAAGACGAGCGCGCGCGCCAGCGCCACCCGCTGCTGCTGACCGCCCGAAAGCTCCTTCGGATAGCGATGGCCGAAGTCCTTGAGGCCGACCAGTTCCAGCATCTCCTCGCCCTTCTTCAGGCCAGGTCCGCGCTTGGTGCCGCGCATCTGGAGCGGGAACCAGACGTTTTCCGCCGCCGTCTTGTGCGGGAACAGGCCGTAATTCTGGAAGACGATGCCGATGTTGCGCTGGTGCGGCGCGAGGCCATGCAACGAGCGGCCTTCGATGTCGACCGTGCCGGCGGTGGCCTTCTCGAAGCCGGCGATGATCATCAGCGTCGTGGTCTTGCCCGATCCGGAGGGGCCGAGGAAGGTGACGAACTCGCCCTTGCCGATACCGAGGTTCACTTCCTCCAGCGCGAAGAACTGGCCGTAGGTCTTGGTTATTCCGTTGAGTACGAGGTAGCTCATGGGTTTTCCCGTGAATGGCGGTTTCAGGCGGGGCACGCACGGTCCCGGCGTTTGCGGATGGCGGCGAGTGCCAGCGGGGCGGTCAGGCCGATGAAGACCGCGACGAACAGCAGCGTCGAGATGACCGCGATGACCGGATCGGCTTCCTGCCGGATGCTGTCGAACATCTTGCGCGGCAGCGTCTCGGCACCGCGCCCGGAGATGAAGATCGCCACGACCGTTTCATCGAACGACTGCACGAAGGCAAATAGGGCACTGATGATCAGGCCAGGGCGCAGGATCGGCAGCGTGACGTGGATGAAGGTCTGCGTCGGGCTGGCGCCTAGGCTGAGGGCCGCGCGCTCCAGCGTGCGGTCGAAGCCCTTCAGGTTTGCCGACAGAACCAGAAAGGCGATCGGAACCGCAAGGCTGGTGTGGGCGAGGATGACGCCGAGATGAGTGTGCACGATGCCGAGCTGGCCGAAATAGGAATAGTAGCCGATCGCCATGACAATGGACGGCACTGCAAGCGGCATCAGCATCATGATGTCGGCAATGGAGCGGCCACGAAAGCGGTGACGCACCAGCGCGAAGGTCGCAGGGACCACCAGCAGCATGGTCAGAACCATCGTTGCCGTTGCGATGATGATGCTGTTCCAGGTCGGGACCAGCCAGCGCGGATCGGAGAAGTAGGCTTCGTAGTAGCCGAACCAGTAACCGGGTGGCGGGAACTGCAACGAGCGTGCCGTGGAGAACGACATCGGCACGACGATGACAAGCGGCGCGGCGATGAAGATTACGACCGCGATGCCCAGCCATTTCATGAAAGTGTTCATGGCTAACCCCAGAGCTTATCGAGACCGAAGCGGCGGTGGTAGATCGCGAGGATCACGAGGGTGACGAACAGAAGCACCATTGCCAGCGCGGAGCCCATGCCGAAGGCGAGGAACTCGTCCACCTGCGTGCCGATGAGGCCGGTGATCATCTGTTCGCGCGGGCTGCCGAGCAGAACCGGCGTGACGTAGAAGCCGAGGCAGATGACGAAGACGAGCACGCAGCCATTGGCGATGCCGGGCGCGGTCAGCGGCAGATAGACGTGCCGGAACAAGGACGAGCCGCGCGCGCCGAGACTTTCCGCCGAGCGGATCAACGTCGGGTCGATCTTCCGCATGACCGAGTAGATGTTCATGATCATGTAGGGCGCGAGGATGTGGACCATCGCAAGCGTCGAGGAAAATCGCGTGAACAGAAGCTGCGGAGTCTGCTCGAAGCCCATCGTATGGATCAGCCAGATCAGCGGGCCATTGTTACCCAGCAGCACCATCCACGCATAGGTGCGCACGAGGAAGCTGGTCCAGAAGCTCATCGTCACGAGAAGCAGGATCAGCATCGCGGTGCGCTGGCTGCCGATCGACATCAGATAGGCGAGCGGGTAACCGACAAGCAGACAGCATAAAGTGACGAAGCCTGCCGTCAGGAACGTGTTGATGAAGACGCGCTGGTAGAGCGCACCGGTCAGCGCACGCTCGTAATTGGCGAGCGTCGGGCGCGGGTGGGTGAAGCTCATGATCGCCACGTCGAGCAAAGGCACGACGAAGAAGACGGTGAGGAACAGCGCCAGCGGCGTGAGCAGAAGCCACGGCCACAGGTTCGTCTTCTGCGTGAGATTTGAGAGGCCGGTCGTCATCGCCGTTTCCCGGTTTCAGGTTCACAATGTGAGCCGCCGCGCCCAACCTGGAAAGAAGGGAAGGGCGCGGCGGCCAGCCTTGGGAGGCTTTCAGGCTGGAGGGATCAGCTTGCGACCCACTCCTCGAAGCGCTGTGCGATCTCTTCGATGTCGCCGCCGAGATTGGCGATGTCCTGCGTGAAGACCAGCTTGCTGTTTTCTTCCGAGGTCGGCATGCGCTTGCCTTCCTCTTCCGAAATGAACGCGCCGGCAGCCGGGTTGAGCGGGCCATAATCGGCAGCTTTGACGAAGTTTGCCAGCGGCTCGGGGCTGGTTGCGAAGGCGATGAAGTCCTTCGCGCGCTCGATGTTCGGCGAGTCCTTGGCGACGACCCAGTAGGCGCTGTCGATTTCGCCCTGGTTCCAGGTCATGGCGACCGGCGCGTCGGCGTCTTCGGCTTCGAAGAAGCGGCCATGCCAGATGCCGATCATGTCGACTTCGCCGTCACGCAGGATCTGTGTCGACTGCGCGCCGGCCGTCCACCAGACGCGGATGTGGTCCTTGATCTCGTCGAGCTTGGCAAACGCGCGGTCGAGGTCGAGTGGGTAGAGGTTTTCGACCGCAACGCCATCGGCGAGCAGCGCCAGCGGCAGGACGCGGGCGGGATAGCGTTGGAGGGAACGCGGGCCGGGGAAGCGCTCCACATCCCAGAAATCGGCCCAGCTCTGCGGGGGTTCGCTGAACTTGTCAGTGCGCCATGCCATGACGGTAGCGAAGGCGTGCGAGCCGATGCCGTTCTGGTAAAGGCCCCCCGCGTAGGGTGCTTCAAGCTCCTCGATGATGCCGGCCGAGTTGGCGCGGACGAGTTCTGCCCCGCCGAGCGTCGTGATGTCGAATTCGTAGACGCCGGTGTTGACCTGCTGCGCGAGCTTTGCGAACGACACCGGCGAAACGGTGCGGATCTCGACGCCGGTTGCGGCGGTGAACGGGTCGAACAGGTTGGCGCGTGCCGCTTCTTCCCAGGGGCCACCCCAGGTGTTGATGTAGATCACATTGTCCTGTGCGCGAGCGACGTAGGGCGCTGCCAGCGTGGAAGCCGCAGCGATACCGACGCCCTTCAGAAAGGTGCGGCGGTTCGGTGCCATGAAGCATGGCGACTTGATCGTGAATTTCGTCATTTCCCAGTTCTCCTCTTTTAAGATGAGGTGCCGAACGTGGCTTCGTAGAGACGCAGCCAGTTCTTGTGAGTGATCTTGTCGACTTCCTCTTCCGAGAAGCCGACGGCACGCAGCCCTCTGGGGATCACGTTCATGTCCTCGACGGTCTGGAACCAGTCCGGCGGCGGCGCCTTAAGCGGCTTGCCGGCAGCGCTTGCGCCGTATTCGACGCCGCGGGTCCAGCGGCCCTGACGCATCCACGCATAGTCGGGCGCGGTGAAGTTGTGGCTGCGGTCGGTGCCGATGGCGACGGTATCGATGCCGGCGATGTCCACGGTGCGGGCGACCATGGTGCACCACGCCTCGATGGTCTTGCAGTACTCGTCGCCGGTGATGTTGCGGTAGGCCGCGCAGCCGATGACGCCGCCGGTCTCGCCCAGAGCCTTGATGACGGCGTCGGACTTGTTGCGCTTGTGGTTGAACAGCGAGCGCGCATTGGCGTGGGTAACGGCGATCGGCTTTTCCGAAACCTTGATGGCATCGAGCGTCGTGCGATCGCCGACATGGCTGCAATCGACGAGGATGCCGGCGCGGTTCATCTCAAGGATGACCTGCTTGCCGTAGCGGGCGAGGCCCGAATCCTCGTCCTCGTAGCAGGAACCGCCAAGCTCGTTCTGGTTGTTGTAGGTGAGTTGGACGACGCGGACGCCGAGCTCGGCGAACATCTCGACCAGACGGATGCGGCCTTCGAACAGGTTCGCGTTCTGGAAGCCGAGGACGACGGCGACCTTGCCCTCCGCACCGATGCGGGCGATGTCCTTGGCGGTGGTGCCGATCTCGGCGACGTCGGCGTTCTCGCGCACGAGGTCGCGCCACTTGCCGAGCGAATCCAGCGATTCAAGCGCGCCCTCCCAGAAGCCGCAGGTGACGACCACGCCGCCCACGCCAGCCTTCTTGAGCGATTGGAACGCCTCTCGGTCGAAATGACCACACTGTAAACCGTCGATGATCATGGCTTCGCGTTTTCTCCCTGAGTGTTCTGTGCGCCGGGCGCGGCGAGGAACGAGATGTCGGTCTCGTCGTCATTGTCCTTGCGGCCGATGACGGTGCCGTCCTCGTTGACGATCATCGGACCAGCATGGCGGCGCGACACGACCGTGTCGGCGGCCAGCGCCTTCTTGGCGTGGTGATAGGTACGCCACCAGAGTTCGGCGTCGATCTGAACGCCGTCGCAGAGCAGCGCCCACAGCGTCGGATCATCCTGCGCCACGATGCCGGTGAGCGGCTGTGCGGTCGCGGTGAAAACGGGCGCGTCGCCTTCGCGCACGGTGAGGGCAAGGCCGGTGCGGCCGGCCAGCGCTTGCGCGATCTTCAGCTCTGCCGGATCGAGGGCGTTTGCAACGGTGATGCGGGCTTCGCCGAAGCGGGCGACGAACTCGCCGGCAAGGTCGAGCAGCGTCGGCACCACGAACCAGGCATGTTCGCCTGCGGCGTCGAGTTCGAGCGTTCCGGCGGTTTCGCTGGCGATGGCAATCTTCGCCGGGTCTGCCTTGGCAAGCACGTCGAAGCGGGTTTCGAGCATCGCGAAGCCGCCGAACGCGAGCTTCTGCGAATACATGACATGGTCGATCACCGCCGTGAAGAAGCCCTTAGGCAACGCCGTAAGCGACAGGATGCGTTCGGACATGAGCCGCATCTCGCGCGGCATGATTCTAAGCGTCGTCATGGTCTTGTCGTCCGTCATGCGGTGGCTGGTTCGGCCGGGTAGAACCAGGTGCCGGTGTAGCCGGCGCGGATGTCCTGCGGCGTCGGCGCGCCGTGATAGAGCACGCCACGCAGATTGCGGTTGAGGAAGTCGCGCGTCTTGTCGATGCCATGGATGCCGACATTCATCAGGCGCACGAGGTCGATGGGCACGAACGCCTCTGCGTTAATGTTAGCGTGGGGCGTGTGATAGGTGAGGCCGCGCAAGCTCTGGATACGGGCAACCAGATGGCGATGCTGCGGGTGCTTCATGAGGAAGCGCGCGAGCGTGAGATCGGCAGGCGAGGCTTCGAGATCCGCGGCGAGTTTTTGGACGCCACCGCAGATGTCGAGCCCGAGATCGAGCGCATCCGGCACCTCGTCGCGCGCCCCGCGGCGGGGTTCCTCGGCGGTCTCCGACTTGTACCAGACATAACGATAGGCGTGGGGATGAGCCATGTCGGCCTCGAGCGCCCAGCCATAGTCACGACGCACGAGGGTGAGCAGGTCGCAGGCTTTCTCGGACGCCTGAACGGTGAACTCGTCGGGCGCGTCGATGGCCCGGATCGCGTCATCGACCATGTCAGGCACCAGTTCGACCAGCAGCGACAGGAAGATCTCGCCGGCTTCCGGACTTAAGGTGTCGTCGAAGTGCTGGGCCAGTGCGTCAAGCGGATAGCTGGCGCGCTCTCCGTTGACGAGGCCCGTCTGGCGCAACGCATCGAGGGCTTGCGCGACCTGTTGGAGGTCTGCTGCAATCTGCTGGCTCGAGGTGAAAGCCTCGTAGACCATCTTGTCCTGCTGGCGGAAAACGATAGCGCGTTGCACAAGCTCGAGGAGCTGTGCGACTCGGTCGTCGCCTTTTTCGACCGCCAGGGCGCGCGCCTTGGCGATGGCGTTCTCACGCGCGGTGAGCAGCGCATTGATGAGGCGCGGATGCTTCTGGATGAAGAAGATCAGGCCAAGTGCCGAGCCATTGCCGACACCGAGGAAACGGCGCGTGGTCGGGTCGATCTTCACCGCCTTGTCGGATTTGAGACTGGCAAGGTGCTCGACCAGATCGCACGAATATTCGCGCATCAGATAGGCGGTCAAAAGCTGCGCCTGCAACACGCCGCCAAGCGGATGATCGGCGCCGAGGGACGGGAAGGAACGCGTGCCGAACGTGCCGTTACCATCGAGCCCGGTGTTGCGCATGAGGTAGCAAACTTCCGACAAAGCGGAGATTTCTGGCTGGTTGCCGTCGGCGAGGGCTGCAAGCGTCTGGTCGAACACGCGCATCGAGCGGTTGGAGCGGCACCAGATCAGCGCATTGGGCGTGGCGCGGCCGCTGTAGAGCTTGGGCAGTTCGACGCGGGCGGACTCGATGTCGGCTTCCGTCGCGGGGCCTTCGTTGAGCGTGCCCATCATGTCCCACGCGCGGCCGATGATGCGGCCGGTGCGCGCGGTGCGGCTGGGCGGGAAGGAAAAGCCGATGAAGGAGAATTCGCAGTCAGGCGACTTGATGGAATAGACGAAGGTGCCGGCGGCGCTCTTATCAATGTCGAAACGCTGGACGGAAATATCCCAGCGCTCGCGAACCATCTTGTTCATGAAGGCACGCGCGCCGCTGACGCGGCTCGGCTGGATAGCCGCGAGGCGCGCGGGCGTCATCAGGATCGAGCCGGGGCGTGGCGCGGGAACTGCGCTGCCCGAAACCGGAAATTCTGCTGTCGCGGTCATGGATGCGGATGTTTTCCCTGTTGGATGCGAGTGATCGCCTCTGCGGCCTCGATGAGCGGAGCCCTGAAGGTTTCTAGCTGGTAACGGGTCTGCGGCATGACCAGCGAAAGCGTCGCGACGCAGCGCTCGTTGAGGTCGAAGATTGGCGCGGCGATGGCGATGACGCCGGTGTGGGTGTAGCCGCTGGAGACCGCGTAGCCATCGGCGCGGGTGGCCGCGAGGGTCTCTTCCGCGGCGAGAGGCTCGCCGCTGTCGCGCAGCCGCGCCAGCGTCATGCCATCGGCAAACGCCGTCAACACGCGCCCGGAGGCCGAACCTTCCAGCGACATGGTGGTGCCGATCTTCTGCTCGGCGCGCAGCAGGCTTTCGGATTCGACGCGCGCCACGATACAGGGCAGGCCACGGTCCAGCACCGCAAGCGAGGCGGTCTCCTGAACCTTCTGAACCAGCGCTTCGAGAACAGCATTGGCGCGTGCGCCGAGGTCGGCATGTTCGAGGGCTGCGGCGGCAAGGCGGCACGAGTGCATCGACAGGCGATAGCGCATGTCCTTGTCCTGCTCGACCCAGCCGGCCTGTATCAGCGTCAGCAGGCGCTGGTAGGCGGTGGGCCTCGACAACTGCATGGCGGCGGCCACCTCCGGCAGCTTCATGCCGCGCGGGCTGTCGGCCAGGACATCGAGCACGGCCATCGTCTTGAGAACCGTACTGAGGGTTCTGACGCCGGTTTGGTTGTGTATTCTATCTAAATATACCGTATCCATAATGAATATGTTCCTTTCGATCGTCCGATGAGTCAAGCGGCGGCAATGTCCAGCGCTCCGGGCCCGCGCCGTGTTTCGTCGCATCCGTTTGGAAACGCACGCGATATTTTTTTGATATGATTGTGCGCAAGCGGGGTGTTTCGGGTGATTTCCGGCCAATATATTGATACAGATGCGCTTCATAAGGATCAGACAACACGCGATCCTGACCGCTTCGGCGGCGCGCATGGCATGCAAGAGGTGCGGGACATTGGGCCCTCAATTTGACATCGGGGCGCCCAATCGCACGCCAATGCTTTTACCCCGGCAAGGCGTACCGTGGGTCGAGCGGGAGAAAATCGCCAACGCCGCTCTGTTTCTCATGTCGGAGAACGCGAGCCATATCAGGGGCACCGCCCTTGACGTCGCCGCTGGCGCCGCGGCCGGCTCAGTCGTAAACTTTTCGGTATTGAGGCTTCGTGCATGACGACGCTCATTGAGTAGCGCTCGTTTGATGTTCAAAGTCCGCCATTTCGGCCACTCCGTCATCCTGCTGAGCCTGCGCTGGTATCTGGCCCATAATCTGAGCCCGCGGGACTTGAAGGAAATGATGGCCGAGCGCGGGATCAGCGTTGATCATTCGACAATCCACGACCTGTAAAAAATCCTGTTTGGACCTGAAATATGCTATGGTTCTGGCAGTGTTTCCGGGGGGATCTGGACAAGCTGGAATAGGCCGGCAGCGGTTCGGTGGGAAACTCCACGCTGATGCGTTCGTCAAAGGGGATGTCCAGTTCCTCGGCCACCACCATGGCAAGGCCGGTATGGATGCCCTGCCCCATCTCCGTGCGCGGCACCTGCACGACCACCCGGCCATCTTCATGGATGGCGATCGTTGCGCCAGTGGCAGGTCCAGAATGTTCTGGCCGCCTTTCTGGAAAAGAAGACCGGTCAATGAGCAATATCTTCGTGATCGGCGGCGCGGGCAAGGTTGCGCGGCGCTTCTTCGACCGAAAGCCCGAGCCGGTGAAAGGATCGCCGCCATGGCAAGAGCGGCTGGCGCGCGGTGTCCACATCGCCCTCTACATCGTCATCCTTGGAATGGTCGCCAGCGGCATCGGCATGATCGTTCTCAGTGGCGCGGGACCGATCATCTTCAGCGGCGCGGACACAGAGCTGCCGAACTTCCTTCAATACCCGCCGCGTATTCGCATGGTCTCGGCGCGGCCTCCTGGTCGCGCTGCTGCTTGCCCATGTTGGCGCGGCTCTCTATCACCATTTCATTCGCCGGGACGGACTGCTCCGGCGCATGTGGTACGGGCGCTGATTGATCGAAATCGTTTCGATTTCGGATTGAGGGAACCGAACTCGGGCTGCTTCTGGTGTTCCTCGACAGGAAGCGGGTCGACCTGGCGTAGTTTCGCGCCGATCTCCTCGGGTTTGTGCTTCTTCTGGCATTCCAAAATCCTCTCTACGGCTCAATAGCCTACTTCAGGGAGGACCGCTTTTCAGGGGGCAGACCAAACGAACGAGCCCATCTTGAGCGCTTATTGATCGTCAGGTTCTAAACCATCCGCGCCCCCAATTGTTAGACGCCGGCTTCTACGGCCACCGACTTTGCGGCGAGGTCGGCATAGTGAGCCATCTCCGCTGCACACCAGCGCTCAAACTCTTCGACAAACGCTTCCGCTACGATGTCATCATCTCGTCCGCGTGCCGGTACGAACGCCCCCACTTGACGCATGTAGCCAAGCACGTTGCCCACATGGGATTCCGATATCTGGAAGCGTTCCGCTAACGCACTGTGTGTGAGCGAAAACACTTCTTTGCCTGATCTAAGCCGGTAGTGAGCCAGGATCAGGGCCACCAACATCGGATATCCGCAGTCATAGCCCGATAGCGCCAGGACCCTCGGAAATACGGCGATCACAGTGCCAGACCTGCGCACGCGTGCTGCCGAGAGATAGATCATCTCGCCCAGCACGTCCGCTTCTTGCGCGACCGGACACGCCAAAGCGCTCCCCGCAATGGCGTCATACGACGCGACGAACGCAGCGCATGATCGTCCGACCTCACTAACGAGGCTGTCCGAGGGCCTGAGGATTTTTTGTCGCCTGTCGGTTGCCAGCGTCTCAATGTACACAAGCTTACGTGTCTGCAGTGTTAAACAATAGCTCGCAGTCTGGCGCGGGCTTTGCCCGGCGATCGCCTGCAGTCGCGACAGGTTCGGCACTGAAGCGCCATGGTTGCGCCATCCGTAATACTGCCCGATCAGCATATAGGCTGAATAATACCGCTCCAGTTGATTAAGCAGCTTGCGCACAGGCCAACCAGCCGGTGCAGGCTCGATCATCGTCTCACAATAGTCGACGACGGCCTGGTGAAAGCGACCATCGGCCCTGATCGCCAGGGCGTCCATGCCATTTGCGGTTCCGCCTAAAGGCATAGTCCTCATCGATAAAACAGGCAAAGTTTGGGGTGGCTGCACTTTAGCCTTCCGGCCAGAACAATCAACCAGGGGGAACTTGTCCTCAGCGCGTTACGAGATCAGGCAGGCGATTGACGACCTCAGCAAACCCAGGGGCACAAGCCCAGGCATCGGACCGTCCGAAATCGGGCGGGCAGGCAGGGCCTTCCGGATTTTCGCGGTTGGCCGGCGGCGCGTTTGCCCTCACGCGAGGCGTCCTTGTCCGTCTCGTCGGCCTGTTCATTGCCGCATCACTCTTGGTCGCCCCCGCCTGGGCACAGGTTACCCTGGCACCCTTCAGCCTTCCCGATGCGGCCGTTGGCGCCCCCTATTCTCAGTCATTTTTCATCCTGGGCGGAACCGCGCCCTATCACGTCACCCTTGCCGGCCGACTCCCAGCGGGAATGACCTTTGCCAACGAGATGATCGCCGGGACGCCAACCGAAGGCGGTATATTCAGTTTCAGCGTATTTGCCTCCGACTCGGTGGGCGCCTCCGACACGCGGGGCTACACGCTGAGCGTTAGGCCACCCACCATTTTCGCGTCCCCCAGCGGCCTTCCGGAGGGCACCGTGGGTTCGGCCTATTCGCAGAGCCTTTCGGCCTTCGGTGGTACCGTGCCCTACAGCTTTTCGGTTTCCGGCACCTTGCCGCCTGGCATCACCATGGAGCCGACCGGATTGCTGACGGGAACACCTTTTTCGCCAGGGTCCTACACGTTCTCGGTAATTGTCACGGACTCGACGATCGGTGATGGTCCCTACGTGGCATCATTTCCGTACTCTCTGACGATCGCCCCAGCCAGCCTGAGCCTCTCTCCCACCGTGCCAGATGCAATCCTGGGGCAGGCATATTCGCATGCATTATCGGCGACCGGTGGGACCGCACCTTACACATTCACGCTCCTCTATGGCGCGCTGCCCGAGGGGTTATCGCTCGGGCCGGATGGATTGATCTCGGGAGCGCCCCGGCAAGAGGGCATGATCCACTTCGTGGTTTTTGCGCAGGACTCCACCGGCGGCACCCCGATCAACGGATCTCGGACCTACAGCATGTCTGTGGCGCCACCCACGATCACCCTGGCGCCGGCCAGTCTCCGAAACGCTCAGGTCGGAGCTCCCTATTCCGCGCTCATAACTGCTTCGGGGGGAACTGCGCCCTACACCTATTCGGCGACCGGGCTGCCAACGGGCCTGATCCTCGATGCGGCCAGTGGCGCAATCTCGGGAACGCCTTCGAGCGCAGGCTCTTTCAATGTTGTTGTCACCGCCACGGATGCTCATCTGAGCAGCGGGTCGAATAGCTTCGTCCTGCATGTTGATGCGGCGCTTGCGGTCTCTCCGCCCGCTGGCGCAATGCCAAGCGCAACGGTTGGCACGCCCTATAGCCTGACCATCAACGGGTCGGGAGGCGCTACACCCTACAGCTACTCCCTCTCCGCAGGTGCCTTGCCGGACGGTTTGACCCTTGATCCCGCAACCGGCGCGATCGCGGGCACCCCGATAACCTCTGGTCTTTATCCCTTCGATATCACCCTGATCGATGCCAATAACGCGACGGCTACGGTCGCCTACGTCATAACTGTTCGGGAGAGCGGTACAGCAGTCACCGTTGATCCGTCGTCCGGTGCGTTGCCCGGCGGCCGGGCCGGCACCGCCTACAGCCAGTCTTTCACTGCTTCGGGCGGCAGCGGCAATTACACCTATGCGCTCTCAGGCGATTTGCCCCCTGGACTGAGTCTGAACCCCGCCACCGGTATTCTCTCGGGCATGCCGACTGTCGCTTCCGCCTTCAACTTCACCATTACCGCGACCGACACCGTGGACCCGAGCAATGCCGGCTCGTCCGTTTATTCGCTGGTGATCGCCGCTGGCGGCCTGAGCCTCTCCCCAACCGTGCCAGATGCGATCCTGGGACAGGCATATTCGCATGCATTATCGGCGACCGGTGGGACCGCACCTTACACATTCACGCTCCTCTATGGCGCGCTGCCCGAGGGGTTATCGCTCGGGCCGGATGGATTGATCTCGGGAACGCCCCGGCAAGAGGGCATGATCCACTTCGTGGTTTTTGCGCAGGACTCCACCGGCGGCACCCCGATCAACGGATCTCGGACCTACAGCATGTCTGTGGCGCCATCCACGATCACCCTGGCGCCGGCCAGTCTCCGAAACGCTCAGGTCGGAGCTCCCTATTCCGCGCTCATAACTGCTTCGGGGGGAACTGCGCCCTACACCTATTCGGCGACCGGGCTGCCAACGGGCCTGATCCTCGATGCGGCCAGTGGCGCAATCTCGGGAACGCCTTCGAGCGCAGGCTCTTTCAATGTTGTTGTCACCGCCACGGACGCCCATCTGGCCGCCGGGTCGAACACCTTCGTCCTGCACATTGATGCGACGCTTGGGCTCTCGCCAACCGCTGGAAGAATGCCGAGTGCAACGGTGGGCATGCCCTACAGCCTGACCTTCATCGGGTCGGGGGGCGCTACACCTTATAGCTATGGCATCTCCTCAGGTGTCTTGCCGAACGGGCTGACCCTTGATCCCGCAACCGGCGTGATCGCGGGCACGCCGACAACCTTTGGTGTCTACACCTTCAAGGTCACTCTGACTGACGCTGATGGTGCGACTTATTCTTCGCTGGAGAACACCATTTTTGTTCGGCAGAGCGGTGCAGCATTCGCCGTCAATCCGTCGTCTGGCACGTTGCCCGGCGGCATGGTTGGCACAAATTATGGAGTCCGCTTTTCATCCGACTCAGGGGGCATCACCGCGATAACTGTAGCCTCCGGCCGCTTGCCGCCTGGTCTGGCGGCGAGCGTCACCGGGTCCCGTGTGATGATTGGGGGCACCCCTCAAGAAGGGGGAGAGTACAGCTTCTCGCTCCAGTTCACGAGTGTCTCAAATGAAACGCTGGTGCAGGACTACACGCTTTCCGTCGCAGGACCGCCGATCGCCGGCGCCGCTTCAGAGACCGTCAAAGCCAACAGTTCAGCCAATCCGATCAGCTTGAACATCACCGGCGGCACGCCCGACTCTGTGGCTGTCGCGACCCCGGCCGCACATGGCACGGCAACGGCCTCGGGCATGACGATCACCTACACGTCCAACGCTGGTTTCTCGGGGACCGACAGCTTCACTTACACAGCGACCAATGCGTTCGGCACCAGCCTGGCTGCGACGGTGACGATCACCGTCACCGCCCCGACCTTCGCGTTCACTCCCGCCGCTGGCGCGCTGCCGGCGGCCACCGCGAGCACGGCCTATAGCCAGATGCTGGCCGCCGCAGGCGGTGCCGCACCCTACAGCTACGCCATCACTGCCGGAACACTCCCCGCGGGACTGACGCTTGCGGCTGACGGCACGCTGTCGGGCACGCCCACCGATGCCGGTACCGCCAGCTTCATTGTCACCGCCACCGATGCCATCGGCGCGACGGGCTCAGCCGCCTATACGCTCGCCATCATCGATGCCGCCGCGCCGACCGTGCTTTCAACCGCCGTTGCCGGCAGTCCCGCCCCAGACGCCACGTCGGTGACATTCGAAGTGGTGTTCTCCGAGCCTGTCACCGGCTTCTCCGCATCGGACCTGGTCCTGTCCACCACGGGCTCTGCGACGGGGACCATCTCGGGCCTCTCCACCAACAACAACATCACCTACAGAGTGTCGATCACCGGACTATCAGGCATCGGCTCGCTGCGCCTCGATGTCGGCGCTGGGGGCAGCATCATCGATAGGAATGGGAACAGCCTCGCCACCGCCTTCACCTCCGGGGCTCCCTGGACGCGCGGCGGCTCAACCAACGTTCAACTGTCGGGGCTGGCGCCGAGCATCAGCGCGCTGTCGCCAGCCTTCAGCGCCGGCACGCTCGCCTATACGCTGGCGGTCGCCAACAGCGTGGAGACGCTCGCCCTGACGCCAACGGCCGCCGATCCCTCCGCGACCATCGCTGTCAATGGTCAGACCATCGCCTCGGGCACCGCCAGCCCGGCGATCGTACTCAACGTCGGCGTCACAACCATTGTCGTGGTGGTTACCGCCCAGGACGGCTCGACCACGCAGACCTACACAATCACGGTCAACCGCGCAGCGCCGGCTGTCATTGACCTCACTCCCGCCGCTGGGGCGCTGCCGGGCGCGACCATTGGCGCCGCCTACAATCAGACGCTCGCCGCGAGCGGGGGCGCATCGCCCTACAGCTATGCGCTCACGGCCGGCACCCTTCCCGCCGGGTTGACGCTTACGGCCGACGGCACGCTCTCGGGCACGCCGACGGCTGCCGGCGGCGCCAGCTTCACCGTCACCGCCACCGACGCCAACGGCGCCACCGGCTCGGCCGTCTACACGCTCGACATCCGGGCTGCGCCGGCTTCCACCAATGCCGAACTGGCGGGCCTCCTGCCGGGTGCCGGCTCTCTCCAGCCCGGCTTCAATGCAGGCACGATGTCCTACACCGCCAGCGTCGGCAATGAGGTCGAGACGATTACTGTGACGCCCACGGCTGCCGATGCCAATGCCGCGATCACCGTCAATGGCCTGCCGATCACCTCCGGCACCGCCAGTCAACCGATCACCCTCTCGGTTGGTCCCAATCCGGTGCAGATTGTTGTAACCGCCGAAGATGGAACGACCATCCGCACCTATACGGTGACGGTGACGCGCGCCGTCATCATCCGACCAGATCCTTCGCGGGATCCGGAAGTGATCGGTCTGCTCAATGCGCAGGCGGACACCGCCCGGCGCTTTGCGCAGAACCAGATAATCAACTTCCATCGCCGTTTGGAGCAGTTGCACAATGAAGACGAGCGCCGCGCCTCCAGCATGGACGTGCGTCTCGGCTTCACGCAGACCAACCCCTCGAACTTTGCCCAGCAACAGATCGACCAGATGATCGCTGCCAGCCATGGCGCGGCACTCAATGCGCGTCCTGGCCGAGCCGGCGCAGCAGCCACAATGCCGGGCGTCCTCGCTTATGGGCCGGACAGGAGCCGGCCCGCTGCTGGAGGCACGGCGGGACTAGCTTCATCGAACTCGTCCTTCGCCGGCCCGGACCTCGGCCTGTTCGCGATTTGGTCGGGCGGTTTTGTCAACTTCGGCGAGCGCGACAATAGTGGCCTGGATCTCCAGCACACCATGGTCGGAGTTTCGGGCGGCCTCGACTATCGCTTCTCCGAACAGGTCATCGGGGGCTTCGGTGTCGGCTACGGGCGTGATCGCACCGATATCGGCCAGAACGGCACCGCAAATGAAGCTGATGCCTATAGTGGCGCGATCTATGGCAGCTATAAGCCGACCGACAATCTGTTCATCGATGCCCTGATCGGAGGAAGCTGGATAAACTTCGATTCCACTCGCTATGTCACGGCAAATGGCGACTTTGCGACCGGTAGCCGTGACGGCACCCAACTCTTCGGCTCGCTGACGGCCGCCTATGAATTCCGCGACGAGGTCTGGCTGATCTCACCCTATGGCCGGGTTGAGTTCTCGCGGTCCTGGCTCGACGGCTTCTCAGAGACCGGTGGTGGAACCTTTGGCCTCACCTATGGCGACCAGACAATCGATACCCTATCGGGTGTGCTCGGCATCCGGGCCAACTACGCCTTTCAGATGGATTGGGGCACGCTGACGCCGAGCGTTCGGGCGGAGTACACTCACGACTTCGAGGGATCTTCGCGCGCAAGCCTCGGCTACTCCGACCTGGGCGGCCTGCCCTATTCGGTGGAGGTCGATACGGATGCCCGCGACCACGTCACGCTCGGCCTCTCGCTCGACTTCCAGTTCAACAACGACTGGAATCTCGGCTTCGACTACCGCACCAGCATCGGCGGTTCAAACAACCAGGATCACGCGCTTGGCGCCAAGCTTGGAGTGCGGTTCTGAACAAACCGGCTACTTCGCGAGCGCGAGATCGTTCAAGCCTAGCTTGAATTGTTCGATGTATTCCTCACCGCAACGTCGGAGAGCAAGGCGCGATGTTCGGGTTCTGATATTCGCGACCTTGCCAAGCTCCTTCGCCCGGAAACCCTCGGTCGGTGGCGTTCTCAAAGAAATCACCCAACTCGCGACATCTCTTATAAAAACATATGGGGGACGGGGCCAGTCAATCAATCCTGGACCATATATGGATCCCAGAATCCGGCTGCTGGTTCGATCTGCTCGACCACATCGACCAGGACGCCGGCGGGGTCCCGCGTCATGAAGCGGCGCTGTCCCCAATCCTCGTCGGTCAGCGGATGAACAATCGGCGCACCGCCGCGTTGCAGGCTCTCGAACAAGGCTGCCGCATCGCTGGTCTCGACCGTGAGGATCATGCCGAGGCCGTTGAAGGTTTCGGGACCGGGAGGATTGGACGGGTGATCAGGGTGCATGAAAGCCAGGGTGGCCCCGCATGTTCCGTCCTCGCCCGAACCGGTGAGGTAAACGAACCAGGTGGCTTCGAACGCCACCTGGAAGCCGAAATGGGTGACATAGAAGTCTCGTGCCTCGGCGAGCGCCGGGGTCGTGATGAGCGGATAGAGGTCGCGGATCTTCATTGCGGGTACTCCGTGGTTCGCGTGCGTTTGTGTCTGGCCGAGCGCAGGGCGAGCGACGAACAGGCCGAGGCCGGCTGCCAGAAATATCCGGCGAGGAAGGGTGCTGTACATCTCGTCGTCGCCTACGCCATGCCCGCCGCGGGGCGGCCAACAGCCTTGAATTCGGCTAAGGCCAGCACAGCCACGACCAAAGCCTGGGCCACCAGAAAGCCGGCGCCCAGCATGTTCGGGGCCGTCAGCAACAGGACGGCGAGGCTGGCCAGCCCCCATGCGGCATTGCCCGCGATAACCAGCCACACGCCGGCAGCCCAGGGTCGGTCTTGGCGCGCCAGGACCGCCATGAAAATGGCGATCGGGAACAGCACGCAGCCCGCATAGAAGAGAAGATCGCGCGGCAGGGACAGCAGCGGCGCCAGCGCGCCCGCCGAAAGCGCCAGGACAATTGCCATCAGGGCGCAGGTGAGAGCATCGAAAGCGAGGATTTTGTTGATCGTCATTGCGGCACTCCGTGTTCGAATATGGCGGGATATGACGCCGGTTCGGGACGCAGATCGATTACGTTGCAGGTAATGGCGACGCGGCGGCGCAAAGCGGCTGGAGTCCCTCCGCCGCGAGAACGGCTTTCACGGAGCCGCGGCATTCGACGGCCTCGACAAATGCCTCGAAGCGGCGCGGGGTTTCGAGCCCGACCATCGCTGCCCAGCGGAGCATGACGTAGAGAAATGCGTCCGCACCGGTGAAACGGCAGCCGAACAGGTAATCGCCCTCCATCTTCGAGGCCATCCAGGAGAAGCGCTGGGCCAGAATCTCGCGCAAGCGGGCCTGCTCTGCCTCGTCTTCAAGGAAGAAGAGCGGGATGAACGGCTTGTGCACTTCCGTCGAGAGGAACGCGAGCATTTGCAAATGCCGGGTTCGTCCGAGCTTCCCGTCAGGAAGAAGGGCCGGCGACTGGCCGGCGATCCAGTCGATGATTGCCACGTTCTCGGTCAGCAACATGTCGTCGTCGAGCACAAGCGCTGGCACGTACCCATTCGGATTGACCTGCGTGTAGTCGGAGCCGTCCTCCAGGGTGCGGCTGAAGATATCGACCTTGTGCGGCCGGAAATCGAGCTTCGCCTCGCGCAGCAGGATATGCGTGGCCTGCGAACAGCTTGTCGGGGTGTGGTAGAAGTCCATGGCTTGCCTCCGTTGAAGCCGGGCGCCATGCGCCCTTCGCTCCAAGACGGTGACAAACCAGGCCCGATGGCGTTAGAGGCAGTTCCGCCGCTTTCGGGGCAAAACGGCCATCAAGCGGAGAGGCCGCGAATGCGGTTGTGCTGGCGGTACTGCGCCGGCGTTACGCCCGTGCGGCGCTTGAACAGCTTGCGGAAGAATGTCGGATCTTCATAACCGACCGCGGCGGAGACGTCCTCTATGGCCAAGTTCTCTGTCTCGAGCATCTGCTTGGCTTCCTCGATCCTCAGCGCCTGGACATATTCGACGGGCGTATACCCCGTGGCTGCGGAGAAACGACGCTTGAAGCTGCGCTCCGACAGACCGGACCGGCCGACCATCACGGAAACCGGATTGGTCGTTGCGTAGTTATCGACCAGCCACGCCTGGATCTTCGAGATGACGGCATCGCTATGCTGGCGCGGGCGCGCCATGGAAGCGAACGGTAACTGACCATAACCGCGGTCGCCGAGCAGGAAAAGGCGTGCGACGCGAGCCGCTTCCTCCGCACCACAGAAGCGTCCGATCAGATAGAGCGCGAGATCCTGCCACGAAGACGCGCCGCCTGTGGTGATCAACCGGCCACCGCGGCCGCTGTCGCACAAGATCCGCTCCGGCCTGAACCTGACGCTTGGATAGCGGTCGCGGAACAGGTCGGCCATGGACCAGTGCGACGCGGCCTCGGCGCCATCCAGCAGGCCGGCTTCGGCAAGCAGCACGGAACCGCTGCAGGTCGCGCAAACCACGGCTCCATGGTCAATGTGACGGCGTACCCATGCGATCTCGTCGCGCCATCGTCCTTCAGGCGTCTCGCCGCGGTTCAGGTGAATGTCGCAGACGATGACGACGTCGGCACAGTCGCCGGTCAGGTCCCCTTCGGGCGTCACGCGCAACCCGGTGCTGGATCGGAATGGTCGGCGATGGTACGCCACCAACGCCGGATGAAGCGGCCGGGACAGCGCCTCGTCATTTGTCCCTGTATCGCCGAGAACCTCGTGCAGGCCGAAGGCCGCCATCGTCCCGCTTTCCGGCAGGCTGAGGATCGAAACACGAAGCGGTTCTGTAGGACGCGGGCGTATCGGCATCATCGAAATCTGGCACAAATGCCCCGAAGCCGTCGAGTCTGCCGCTAAATTCAGCAGTCGATCCGGTCCAATGTCGTTCCATCTGAAACACTGGAACGGAAGGACCGGAACATGAGCGTTATCGAAGGAACGATCGATCTCACGAAGGATTTCGCCGGACCGGTGGATACCGTTTTCGCAGCCTGGTCTAGTGAGGAAGCCCAGCGGGTATGGAGCGATCCGGGAGAGGGCTGGGAGCTGAATTTCGACCAGTTTCGGTTTGCCGTTGGAGAAACGGATGTCTGCCGCTTCGGGGCGATAGGTGGTCAGCAGTATGTCAACGAGAACCGTTACCTCGAAATCGAAGCTGGGAGGCGGATTGTGTATTCAACGTCTCTCAGCAGCGACGGCCGGCTCACCTTTGCCGGCACGGTCGCCGTCACATTCGAGGAAGCGGATCACGGAACACGGATGAGTCTTGTGGAGCAAGGCCTCTATTTTGATGGCCAGGATGACGTTGCGGGCCATCGCTCCGGCTGGGAAGGCATGCTCGAAGCACTGGGACGATACCTGGGCGGCGGCCACTAAGTAAGCGAAACCGCACGAAACAATCGGCCAATCGGCTGCCGGCGTTGACGCACATACGAGGTGTTCGCCTTCGACCGCGCCGGTCAATGGCTGTAGTATGGGTTCCCCTATCGGGCACGTCCGATTCGCAGGCGCTCGCGATCCACAATTGCGGTAGGCCCGCTGCGATTGGAAAGACCGTCCTCGTCGGCCACTCGATGGGCCGCGCGGTGGCGATGACCTACGGCACGCCTTTTCCCGAGGAGGTTGCAGCTATCGTCGTTCTCCGGTTTCATTGATCCTGAAAGGCCGAGTGGATTGTTTTAAGTTCGCCAGGCCGGCGCTCCCGATAGTGGGCGATCTGCTGGCCCATACCGTTTACCAGCCGCTTCAGCCGAACTGCTCGCTCGATGCTGCGGATGTTTCCTTGATGTGGCCGGAAGCAAAGCCTCGGACGCAACGTTGATGCCTCCCGTCCCGGTTTAGCTGGTCGGTTGGCGGCACGCAGTAGTTTTTAGCCAGCCCTCAACGGAATCTTCAGTTGACTGGGCAGTTCAGTATGGCAAAAAAGCGATAGTACTAAAAGAACCCTTGTGTGCTGGCATCCAAGCAATCAGCCGAACGTTTCTAAGGGCCGAGAGCGGGGAGAAGGCCATGAGAGCTTCCGGTATTATCAGGTCGTTCGGTGGCACTGGGCGAACTGGACAAGCGCTCCCGCTCATTGTCATCACCACTATGCCCTTGCCCGCCTTCGGCCAGGCTTTTACCGGCACAGAGACGACGAGCGGCCCTTTTTCAAGCGGATTCCAGCAATTTTACGATTCCAGCACGCTTGACGCTTCCGCGGGAGACGCCGTCAGTGGCGGAACGCAGTACTTCTTCGACACCAGCGAACTGAACGCGTCGGCGACGAACGCCATTACCGGTGGAACCCAGACGTTCCGGGACTCCAGTATGCTTAACGCCTCGACTGCATATGCGCTCAGCGACGGATCCCAGCAATTTTATGACAACAGCGTGCTCAACGCTTCAGCCGCGAATGCCATAAGTGGTGGCAACCAGACCTTCAACAACGCCAACATGCTCAAAGTTTCCGCGGCAAACGCCATCAGCGGGGGAGTCCAGTCTTTCTGGAACACCAGTACCCTTAATGCATCGGCCGCCAATGCCGTCAGTGGCGGAATTCAGTCTTTCGCCGGCCTCAGCGTGCTCAACGCTTCAGCCGCCGATGCCGTCAGCGGCGGAACTCAATTCTTCTATGCCGACAGCAGACTCGATGCGTCGGCAATTGGAGCTGTCAGCGGCGGAGCCCAAGACTTCTACGGCAGCAGCGTTTTTGACGCCTCGGCCAACGACGCTATCAGCGGCGGATACCAAACTTTCCACGACAACAGCATCCTTAATGCCTCGGTTTCCGGCGCTGTCAGCGGTGGTACGCAGCGGTTCTATCAAGACAGCTCGCTGAACCTCCTCGCCGACGACGCGCTGACGACGACAACTGATTTTCGTTTTGACAACATATCTGGCGGAACGGGCGGTACGCTCCGCCTGAATGGCTACAGCACCACCATCGGCGCTATTGTCAGTGAAACGCCTGGTAGCGGCTTGATTACCAATGGCGGAAGCACTGACAGCACCTTAACGGTGGATACTTCTCATATCGGGCCGACCAAATTTTCCGGCATGATCAACGACGGCGGAACCGGCAGCCTGGGTCTGTCTCTGGCTGGCGGTGCGCTAACTCTGGCTGGAACGGCCTCCCACACTGGTGGCACGACAGTTTCGAACGGCACGCTGACCGTGACTGGTCTTCTGGGCGGGGATTTCACCGTGCATGACGGCGCCCTGATTATCGATGGTGGCACACTTGAGCGCCCTTCCGCGCTTAGCCAAAGCACGATCGGTCAGAACGCCGGCGATGACGCCACTCTGGTCGTGACCAATGCCGGTACGCTATCGACGGCCAACAAGGTTCATGTCGGCGATGCTGCGGGGTCTCGGGGCGAAGTTCGTGTCACCGGTAGTGGATCGAGCCTGGAGGTGGCAGACATAACCGTTGGTTTTGGTGGTGAGGGAATATTGTCCGTCCTTGGCGGGGGTCATCTTTCTTCGGCCACTTTCATGAACGTCGGCGGTGGCAATTACGGTCAACTGGGGTCTGGAGTACTCCTGGTGGATGGTGCGGGATCGACCGCAGATATCGCCGGCCCGCTGGTCGTTGCCGGATTCGGAGACGGGTCCACTGGGGCGGTTACCGTATCGAACGGCGGCACTGTGAATGCAGGGGCGGTTTGGTTAGGCGTGGGGAACACCTCCGGTTCTGCTAGTCTCAATATCGGGGCCGCATCGGTCGACGCCACAGATGCAGTCGCAACGGGGACACTGACCGCTTCCCATATCCAGTTTTACACAGACGCCGCCAGCCTCAACTTCAATCACACCGATAGCGCCTACACGTTCGATACCAAACTCAGCGGCAGTGCCGGGTTCCTCAATCATTATGCTGGCAACACCATATTTATCGGCGATAGCTCGAGCTTCTCGGGCGACACCACTGTTCATGGTGGCACGGTCCTGGTTGACGGTACCCTCGGCGGGACAATGACGGTGAACGCTGGCGCGACGCTTGGTGGATCAGGCACTATCGGCACGACGACGGTTGCCGATGGCGGCAGTCTTGCTCCTGGCAATTCGATCGGGACGCTGAATATCAGCGGCGATCTTATCCTGTCCGCGGGATCACTCCTTAACTACGAACTTGGCAGTCCGGGTGCGACCTCTAGCTCTCCCGGCATGAGTGACAGCATCTCCGTCGCCGGCGATCTCACCCTCAACGGTACGCTGAATCTTGCTCAAAGTGACGACGCTGCCGATGGCGTGGCGGGATTTGGCTACTATCGTCTGATGATCTATGGCGGCGACCTGTCTGGATCGGGCTTGACGGTCGGAACCACGCCAGGGCTTGCCGCGCCAGCCGCTTATGAAATCCAGGCCGGTGGTGGCAATATCGACCTGTTCGTGGCTTCCCCTGGCGACGACACGCTCCAGCACTGGCAGGGCGGAGACGGCACTTGGAATGCGACGAACACGCAATGGCTGAATGGCGGCAGCGCCGTTCCAGTCTCCTGGGCAGGCAATCATGCCGTGTTCAGGAATGAGCCCGGAGGTTTTGGCGGCGGCACTGTCACGGTCGCTGGCGCTCAAAGCTTCAAAGGTCTTCAATTTGTCGATGGCGGTTATCGGCTGGAAGGTCCCGGCTCCCTCGTGGTGAATGGTTCGGGCAATATCGACGGCAATGCCGAGATCCGCGTGCTGGCCGGCGAAACAGCCGAAATTGCCACGACAATCACCGGAGCGGACGGCCTCACCAAGACACAGGGTGGCATGCTCGTTCTCGAAGGCAATAATACCTATCATGGCGGCACGCAGCTCCTGGGCGGCGCCGTTTCCGTGTCTTCGGATGCTAGTCTTGGTGCGGCATCGGGCGAGTTGGCCTTCAATGGCGGCACGCTGCGTGTGACTGGAGCCGGCTACACATCGACTGCCAGAGCCATCACTATGGAAGAAGGGGGCGGCGGGTTCGACATTGCCGATGCGGGCAACACCTTCACGCTGTCACAAGACATTATTGGGCCGGGCAATCTCGTCAAGCGCGGTGATGGCTCGCTGTCACTGTCGGGCCGGAACGCCTACGGCAATAGTTTTGTCGAGGCTGGAACGCTGATCGGCGAGGCCGCCTCGATCTCGGGCGACATCGCCAATGCGGCAACGATCGTGTTCGATCAGGACTCCGACGCCAGCTTTGATGGCGACATCGTCGGTCTCAATGGCACTGACGGGGTGATGGTCAAGCAAGGTGTGGGTACGTTGACGCTCGACGGCGTCTCAACGCTCGACTGGACGATCGCGGACGGCGGGCTAGCGACGGAAGCGACGCGGTTCGGCGGCGATGTGGAACTTGGCGGAGCCGGGACGTCTTTCGCTTTCGTCGATAGCGGCACTGCTGCCTATCATGGGGAGATCTCGGGGAACGGCCAGTTCTCGCTCGATGGGGAGGGAACGGTGCTTCTGACCGGCGATAGTTCCGGTTTTGCCGGTAGCACTGCCATCAAGGCAGGAACGCTACTGGTGGGCGACGCGGCTGGCAATGGCACGCTTGGCGGCTCGCTCGATGTGCTCGCTGGTGGCACGCTCGGCGGCTCTGGCACCGTCGGTTCGGGCACGCGCTCGCTGGTGACGGTCGCTTCGGGCGGCACGCTTTCGCCCGGCAACTCGATCGGCACGCTGACGGTCGATGGAAATCTTGTCTTCGAGGCTGGCTCGCACCTTGTCGTCGAGGTCAACCCGGAAGGCAGCGAAAGCGATCTGGTGACGGTGACCGGCAACGCCACGCTCAATGGCGGGGCAGTCGCCCATATCGGCGCGAACGGCAATTACGATATCCGCTCAACCCATACGATTGTGTCGGCTGATGGTACATTGTCAGGCGCGTTCGAAGACGTCACCTCGAACTTCGCCTTCCTGACGCCACAGCTCGTCTACGACTATGGAGCCGGCACAGTCGATCTGGAACTGTCGCGCAATGAACGCGACTTTGCTTCCGCCGCACAGACCCGCAACCAGATCGCTGCGGCTGAGGGGATCGAGAGCATCGGCCTTGCTGCCGGTCACGCGGTCTATGACGCCATCGCCCAGTTTGCCGACGATGACGATCTCATCCGCGCCAGCTTCGATGCGGTGTCAGGCGAGATACACGCATCCATAAATACAGCGCTGATCGAAGACAGCCGCGTCATTCGCAACGCCGCCAATGATCGTATCCGCGCAGCGTTTGCAACAGCAGGCGCGTCCTATGCGCCGGTGCTGGCTTACGGTCCGGGAGACACGCCCATGCTGGTCGCTGCCGATCATGCCGGTCCAGTCTTCTGGAGCCATGGCTTTGGTTCTTGGGGCTCAACCGACAGCGACGGCAACGCCGCAAGCCTGGACCGTTTGACCGGCGGTCTGCTGATCGGCACTGACGGTCTTGTCGGAAATTGGCGCGTGGGTATATTGACCGGCTATAGCCATTCCAGCTTCAAAGCCGACGATCGTGCTTCGTCGGGATCGAGCGACAATTATCATCTGGGCATTTATGGCGGAACGGAATGGGGCAATGTCGCCTTCCGTACGGGTGCAGCCTACACATGGCACGACATCGAGACCCATCGCTCGGTCTCGATCCCCGGTCTGACCGATAGCCTTACGGCCGGATACAATGCTGGCACTTTCCAGGCATTCGGCGAACTGGGCTATGGTTTTGAGGCTCGCGATACCCGTTTCGAGCCCTTCGCCAATCTCTCCCATGTCAGCCTTCGTACCGATGGCTTCACCGAAACTGGTGGCGCAGCGGCTCTCTCAAGTGTCAACCAAACCACCAGTACCACCTTCACTACGCTCGGCCTACGCGCCGAACACGCCATTACGCTCGGAACCGTGGGTGCGACGGTCAAGGGCATGGTCGGCTGGCGTCACGCCTTGGGTGACATCACCCCCAATAGCACCCATGCCCTCTCTGCCGGAGACGCCTTTTCCATCGCCGGCGTTCCGATCGCCCGGAACAGCGCGGTCATCGAGACAGGGCTTGACCTCAATCTCACTCCCGATGCCACACTCGGCCTGTCCTATACTGGACAACTCGCCGGTGGCGCATCCGATCACGGATTCAAGGCGACGCTCGCAGTCAACTTCTGAGAGTGACTAGACCTGCCACGCAGACGTCTTGAAGTTGATATCTTCGCCGAAGCTGCCGATTCGCTCGACGCGCCCATATGGAAGAACAACGAGCTCAAGGCCAGCTTCCTCGCCGCAGCGCTTGCCGGCGACGCCTCGGTCCGACGGTTTACCATCGGTTCTGCATCTCACGATTGGATGCCGCATCGCGCTCCCACATCCCGCGGAACATATCAACAGAACCAGTCTGGAGAGCGCCAATGTCCGATCCAGCCATCTACCAAGCATACAATCAGCCAACAGGTGGCTGGGGTTCGGTCAAATAGCAATAACCGTACGGGAGAGGTCCGGAGCGGACAGTTGCCGTATGATGAAGGAGCCTGGTCCTGATTGGCATGCCAAGCATCCAGATGCGGCATTCCCGCTTTCCCCAGCTACGGCTGTGTCGGCTTCGCCCATGGCTACCGGCCGTTGAAGGATGAGGAACTGACATTCGTTCTCACCCCGCACTGCTGCAAATCTGCGGGAAAACAACTTTGCTCGTGGAATTGCCATACCATTTCGTAACGATCCTGAAGACCTTGGCAAACATTGCCGTGCGCTGGGGGGGCCACCAAATCGAGCTTCAAATCGGGTCGCTTCGGAATGCCAGCGTCGGATCACGCTCAGTAGCCCCGCGCAGCGCATTTGTCATAAAACCTATATGCGCGGCGGCTATGCGCGCCCTGTGGATTTCATATCTCAGGAGCGACCATGAAAAAGATCATCGCCGCGCTGGCACTTTCGGCAGCGTTCGTGTTTCCGGCCTATGCCGAGTTCAAACTGGACAGCCGTTATCAGGACGCCGATGGCGACATGATCGCCGACATCCCGACCGATGCGGCACAGCAGATCGACCCGGAAACGCTCGTCTTCGCCTATACGCCGGTTGAGGATCCCGCGGTTTATGCGGAAGTCTGGGCGGGCTTTCTCGATCACCTGAAGGACGTGACAGGCAAGGGCGTACAGTTCTTCCCCGTGCAGTCCAACGCCGCGCAGATCGAGGCGATGCGCGCCGGACGTCTTCACATCGCGGGCTTCAACACGGGCGGCAATCCGCTCGCGGTTGCCTGCGCTGGGTTCCGTCCCTTCGCTATGATGGCCGCCAACGACGGCGACGCTTTCGGCTACGAGATGGAAATCGTCACCTATCCGGGTTCGGGCATCGAGAAGGTCGAGGACATCAAGGGCAAGAAGCTGGCCTTCACGTCGGAGACGTCCAATTCGGGCTTCAAGGCGCCGTCCGCGATCCTGCAGGCCGAGTTCAACATGGCCGCCAACACCGATTTCGAACCGGTGTTCTCGGGCAAGCATGACAATTCGATCCTCGGCGTCGCCAACAAGGACTATCCCGCCGCCTCGATCGCCAATTCGGTCCTGAATCGCATGCTAGCACGCGATGTCGTGAAGGCCGACCAGCTCGTCTCGATCTACAAGTCGGAAACCTTTCCAACCACCGGTTACGGCGTCGTCTACAATCTGACGCCCGAGCTCCAGGACAAAATCCAGGAAGCATTCTTCTCCTTCGACTGGGAAGGCTCGAAGCTGCTCGAGGAATTCCAGACCTCGGAGCCGCCGCAGGAGAAGTTCATCCCGATCAGCTTCAAGGATCATTGGTCGGTCATCCGCCAGATCGATGAAGCGACGGGCGTCTCCTACGACTGCCAGTAGCATTTCATCACGTGACACTTTGCGGGCGGTCCGGCTTCGCCGGGCCGCTCGACACTATTTTCGGGAAAGGGCTGGCGATGCTGCGGATCGAGAGGCTCGCGAAACGCTACAAGACCGGTGATCACGCCTTGAAGAGCGTGTCCTTCGAAGTGGCTGGTGGCCAGGTCGTCGGCCTGATCGGGCCGTCGGGTGCGGGAAAATCGACACTGATCCGCTGTGTGAACCGGCTGGTCGAGCCGACATCGGGCAGCGTGGTTCTGAACGATCGCAACCTGACGAGTGCCGGCGGCGGCGAACTGCGCCGGTCGAGACGGCGCATTGGCATGATCTTCCAGGAATATGCGCTGGTCGAGCGCCTGACGGTGATGGAGAACGTTCTGTCGGGCAGGCTGGGCTACGTGCCGTTCTGGCGCTCCTTCCTGCGGCGTTTCCCGCAGGCCGATGTCGACAAGGCGTTTTCGCTGCTCGACCGGGTCGGCCTGGGTGATCATGCCGACAAGCGGGCGGACGCCCTGTCGGGCGGGCAGCGCCAGCGAGTCGGCATTGCGCGGGCTCTTGAACAGGACCCGGAGCTTCTGCTGGTCGATGAGCCGACCGCCTCGCTCGACCCCAAGACGTCGCGCCAGATCATGCGGCTGATCCTAGAAATCTGCCGCGAGCGCGGCCTTCCCGCGATCATCAACATCCATGACGTAGCGCTGGCTCGCATGTTCGTCGATCGCATCATCGGCTTGCGGGCCGGCGAAGTCGTGTTCGACGCGGAACCCGGATTGCTGGACGATGCGGCACTGACACGCATCTACGGCGAGGAAGACTGGAAGGCGGGAACGAACACCAGCGACGACGAGCCCGAGCAGGTGGCGGCTTTCGAGTCGGCGCGCGAGCGCATGGCGGGCATGGTCTGATGGCAGCCGTCGTTCCGCGGCGCTGGCGACGCCCGCCACTGCTTATCGCCGACCCGAAGCTGCGTTATGCGCTCTACGGCGTGATCCTCGTCTATCTCGTGCTGGCGATCTCCAGCATCGAGGTCAACTGGGTCCGCATCTATGAGGGGTTGGAGCGCGGCTTGCGTTTCGTCCAGGGTTTTCTCACCCCGGACTTCACCACGCGCAGCCGCGACATCTGGCAGGGCATGGTGGAAAGCCTGACGATGTCGCTGACCTCGACGGTCGCGGGTGTGCTGATCTCGATCCCGATCGGTATCGGTGCGGCGCGCAACATCGCGCCGGTGCCGGTCTATGCGGTCTGCCGTGCGATCATCGCGTTGTCGCGCTCCTTTCAGGAGATCATCGTGGCGATCCTGTTTGTCGCGATGTTCGGCTTCGGGCCGTTCGCGGGGTTCCTCACACTCGCCTTCGCGACGATCGGCTTTCTGGCCAAGCTGCTGGCCGAAGAGATCGAAGATATCGACCCCGCGCAGGCCGAAGCCGTGCGGGCGACGGGTGCGGGCTGGTGGCAGGTGCTGAACTACGGCATCCAGCCGCAGATCATGCCCCGCCTCATCGGCCTCAGCGTCTACCGCCTCGACATCAATTTTCGCGAGAGCGCGGTGATCGGCATTGTCGGGGCAGGCGGCATCGGTGCGACGCTCAACACGGCGATGGATCGCTACGAATACGACACGGCCGGCGCCATCCTGATCCTCATCATTGGGATCGTGATGGTCTCCGAATACGTCTCCAGCCAGCTTCGCAGATGGGTGCAGTGATGCCGGTCACCACGATCGATCAAGGCCGGCAGGTCTGGACGCGCAGGACGACCGGCCGGCAATGGGCCATCTGGGGCGGATCGCTCGTGCTGGTCGTCGCGACGGTCCTGTGCTGGCAGGTGATGAACCGCAACACGGTGTGGGTCTTCGTAGAGGATGCGCCGCGGCAGGCGGCGGATCTTTTGTCACGCGCCTGGCCGCCACGCTGGTCCTATCTCGACCGCCTGTGGGCGCCGCTGTGGGATACGCTGAACATCGCCACGCTGGGCACGTTGCTCGGCATCGCGATTGCCGTTCCTGTGGCGTTTCTCGCCGCAAGCAGTACTACGCCGAGCCGCACGATCGCGCGTCCGCTGGCGCTGTTCGTCATCGTAGCCTCGCGTTCTATCAACTCGCTGATCTGGGCACTGCTGCTGGTCGCGATCATCGGACCGGGACTGCTGGCCGGCATTATAGCGATCGCGTTGCGCTCCATCGGCTTCATCGGCAAGCTGCTCTATGAAGCGATCGAGGAGGTGGATCACAGCCAGGTCGAAGCGGTGCGCGCGACGGGAGCGTCGAGCATGCAGGTGATGGACTACGCCATCGTGCCGCAGATCATGCCGGCCTTTGCGGGCATCTCTGTCTTCCGGTGGGACATCAACATCCGCGAATCCACCATCCTCGGGCTTGTCGGCGCAGGTGGCATCGGCGTGCAGCTCGAATCGTCACTGGCGCGGTTGGCATGGTCGGAAATCACGGTGATCTTCGCAGTGATCCTCGCGACCGTCGTCGTCTCGGAATGGGTGTCCGGGAGGATCAGGCGCGCAATAATCTAGGCGGTCGCCAACCTTACTGTTCTGGCAGGGCGCTGGCGAGTTTCTCGCTCTCATACCCGGTACCGGCGATGACGGTGGTAATCGCGGAAAGATCGTCTGCAGTCCGGCGGTCAGTCGAGCTCCGGCGCGCCGATTCGAAACATCGGCAGCCTCTCGACGCGATTGGCGAGCGGCAGGCCCAGTATGTCGACCAGAATGTGACGCTTTCGACCCAGGCGAACCCAGACGCCGGTGCGTTACCAGATCGGAATAGTAATAGACTGCGTTCCAACTGGAAACTCTCTCGGCAATTGCCGCCATAGGCAGCCGGCTCGCAGCACGTAGAATATCGTGTTGTAACAGCCCGACGGTTGACCCGACTCTCCAGCCGCGCGTCGGGATCGATTCAACAATCACGTCCCCATTCGGTCGTAGCTGTTAGCTGCCTAGGATCCCGAAAGCGGCTGTCGCAATCCGTAGTTCTGCACCGACCTGCTCGTAGCGCCCGACGACTGTTTGAAGGAACTGGATTACATACAGGGCCGTGCCAAGCTTCTTGGTCAGGGTCGAAATCTAGATTGAGGGCAACATTTGTGATGGCCGATCATTCCGGCGCGGGGCTCGTCAACTGGCTCACCGACACGATGAGCGACAACCGCACCCGCGCCAAGGCGAGGACGGGGCAGATCGCAGAAAAAACCTTGCAAAATCAATAGCTCATGGCCGCGGTTCAAGCGGCGTGTGTATCACCGTTGTGCAACAAAATCGAGATGGGCGCTGACGTCATTTTTGCGGAGCAACGCTCTGCGGGGAAGCCGAAAGTTGAAAATCTTACTCGCACCAACCTCATCTTGAAACTCGCTTCCTGGCCCTCCACTCCAGGCATGACGCCCTGCTGAGACACATTGGGAAGATCAAGACAGCCGCTTTAACTATCCGCTTGGCGATTACCCTGCGTCAAGCGCTTGACGAAGCGCGTCCGTATGTGTTGGTATACCAAATACCGCATATTCTGCGCGGTCGATCAAAGTGGTGCTGAAGGGAGAACGGCATGCCATTGACTCTTGAACGTCGATCCGTCCTGAAAGCGGGCCTTGTTGCTGCCGCGGGCCTCGCCGCGCCGACGCTGATCACCACGCGTGGCCGCACGCAGGACGCCACCGAAACCGTCAACTTTCAGCTCTCGTTCCTTCTGAACAACAACCAGATGGGCCAGATGATGGCCGAAAAGCTGGGCTATTTCGAAGAGGAGCGCCTGGTGGTGAACACGCTGCCGGGAGGCCCCAGCATGGATGGCATAGCAATCGTTGCGGCTGGCCAGGCGGATATGGGCATCGTCTCGTCCAGCCCCAATCTGATGACGGCGGTCTCGCAGAAGATTCCGGTGAAAGCCGTGCTTTCACAGCTTCAGGAGCACCCCTACACCTTCTATTCGCGCGCCGAGAACCCGGTGAAGACGCCGCAGGATATGGTCGGCAAGAAGATCGGCGTCAACCAGACGGGCCGTATCCTCGTATCCGCGCTCCTCAAGGTGAACGACATTCCCGAGGATCAGGTCGAGATCGTCACGATCGGCGCGGACATGACGCCCTTGATGACCGGTCAAGTGGACGTGGTCACGAACTGGGCCACACAGGCGACGGCCATTTCCAAGCTCGGCGACGTCGAAAGCCTGCGGCTGTGGGACAGCGGGGTGCAGCTCTACGCATCCGTGAACTACGTCAATCTGAACACGCTGGAGCGCCGGCCCGAGACGGTCGCACGCTTCGTACGCGCCGTCGCGCGCGGCTGGGCCTATGTTTACGAACATCGCGACGCGGCGATCGAGACCTATCTGGAGATGAACTCGCGCGGAGTGCGGGAGGACGAACTCCTCGCGATGCCGCTTCTCATGGACTACATGTTCGACGCCAGGACCCGCGAGCACGGCTGGGGCACTTTCGATCCCGAGGTCTGGCAGTCGCAGATCGATCTCTACGATTCCCTGGGCCAATTCACGGCCGGTACGCCGGCCCTGGACGACATCATCACCACATCGGTGCTGGACGCGACCGCGGACGCTCGTCCGAAGCTCGGCTAGAATGGCCATGCAGCCTGCTTCGAGAAAGGACGTTCGCCCCGTCGCCCAACCAGAGACGGCCAAGGCAGTCGAGATTGCCGGCGTTTCCGTCCGCTTCACCACGGAACGCGGCACGGTGACGGCCCTCGACAACATCAATCTCGAGATCGCAGACGGCGGCTTCATGGTCTTGCTCGGTCCGTCGGGTTGCGGAAAGTCGACCCTGCTAAGAGTGATGGCGGATTTGATCGAGCCCAATACGGGGTCTGTCAAAGTTCTGGGCGCACCGCCATCCGCCGCCCGTCAGGGCCGGGACATCGGCTTCGTGTTTCAGGATTCCGCGCTTCTGCCCTGGCGGACCGTGCTGGAAAACGTGTCGCTGCCGCTGGAAGTTGGAGGTGGTGCCCGTCGTCCCGGAAGGTCGCCCCGCGAACTGCTCGAAATGGTTGGCCTCGCCGGCTGGGAAGGATCCTATCCGCACGAGCTTTCGGGCGGCATGCGCCAGCGCGTCTCGATCGCGCGTGCGCTCGTCGGCGATCCGAAACTTCTGTTGATGGATGAGCCGTTCGGCGCGCTGGACGAGATAACACGCGACCGGCTGAACGAGGAGTTGCTGCGGATATGGGAGCAGACCGGGATGACCGTCGTCTTCGTGACACACTCGATCTACGAAGCGACCTTTCTCGGCCGTGAGGTTCTTCTGCTCACCGCGAGGCCGGGCAGGACGCGCGAGCGGGTGACGCTCGACCTTCCCGAGCCCCGCAACGCGGCGTCGAAGGAAACGCCGCAATTCGTCAAGCACGCAGCCTATCTGCGCAAGGTGCTGGAAACCTGCTGATGAGCGATATAGCCCAAAGCCCCTCGCAAGCCGCTTTCGAATCCGACGATCAGGCGGCCGATCTTTTCCGTGCGAGAGCACGCCGCCTGACCATGCGCCGCCGTGTCCTGCCCGTCGTCACCATCCTTGTGCTGGTGCTGATCTGGGAGGCGGGAGTACGATATTTCGAGGTGCCGAACTTCATCGCGCCGGCTCCGAGCGCAGTCTTTGCCACGCTCTGGTCCCGTTTTCCGATGTTCATGGAGAACCTCGCTCCAACCGCGTTGCAGGCGCTGGCCGGTTATGTGATCGGCAATCTCGCCGCCGTCGCGGTTGCAACGACCTTCGTCTATCGCCCGACTGCCGAGGAGGCTTTCTTTCCGCTCGCCGTGATGATGAACACCGTGCCGACGGTCGCCAAAGCACCGATACTCGTGCTTCTCCTTGGGAATGGAATGGAGCCGAAGGTCGCGATCGCCGCGTTGATATGCTTCTTTCCGACGCTGGTGAACATGACGCGCGGCCTGCGCGCGGTATCCAGCCAGCAACTCGAGCTGATGCGTATCCTCTCGGCCTCCGAGCGGGAGGTGTTCACCAAGCTGCGGCTAAAAAACGCGATGCCGTACCTCTTCGCGGCCTTGAAGATCACGGCGCCGTCAGCGGTGATCGGCTCAATCGTGGCGGAATGGATCGGCAGCACGCGCGGCATAGGCGCGCTCATCATCGAGGCGACCTACAACTACGATTCCGTCCTGCTCTACGCGACTATCATCGTCGGGGCGACCTTCTCGGCCGCCTTCTTCGGCGTGGTCAGCCTGTTCGAACGCCACTTCCTCAAGTGGAACGACCGCGCCAACCAATAGCTCCCATTCATCAATGCCCGTCAATGGAGACAACCGATGTCGCAACTAACCATGCTGAGTTCGATGGCCGATCAGGACTTCACGGCATCGCTGCGCAAGCATGTCGAATGGAATATCGAATGGCTCGACCTGCGTGACGCCATCTATGGAAAGCGGCTGTTCGCCCTGAGCGAAGAGGAGTCGCGGCAGGCGAAAGCCGAGATCGATGCGGCAGGGCTCAAGGTCTACTGCTTCTCGACGGCCATCTTCCTCGATGACATCGAAAACGGCGAGGCGCATTTCCGCGAGCGCCATCTGGAGCAGTTGCAGACTATCCTTCCCGCGGCCCGCATCATCCAGCCGAAGATCATCCGTGTTCTGGCGGCGTCGATGAGTGGCCGCGAAGACGGCCGCAGTTCGATGGAGACGATCTCCGATCGTCACCCATGGGTCATCGATGTGTATCGCGAGGCGGTCGATCGCATCGCCGACGCCGGGTTCCAGCCAACCATCGAGAACGAGGCGAAGGGTTGCTTCCTCGCCGACCCGGACGAATTCCACGACTTCTTCAATCGGCTTGACCGCAAAGACGTCGGCCTGACCTGGGACGTCCAGAATCATTGGGCAAACGGTGTCTTTCCATCGCTCGAAGTCTATAACCGCTTGAAGCCGCTGATGCGCTACTATCACGCCAAGGGCGGGCGGGCCGGCGATGACGGCCGCACGCTGGCGTGGAACGTTGCCCTTGAGGAGGCGAGCTGGCCGGTGGTCGAGATCACCCGGCAGGTAGTCGCCGACGGTGTCTCGCCGGTGATCTGCCTCAACCCACCGCAACATGGCGACTATGTCGACGGCTACGACTACGGGGCCGTCGCCAAGCGCGATCTCGATTTCCTGCGCGCCCGCGTCACCGGCCTCTCGTAACGTGAGGACATGGCCACAACGCGTCGGTGAACGGCAGGACGACATAAGGGCCCTGCCGTCCCGACTTCCAGGGTTCGCACCCCCAGCCCTCGACATCCGCCACCTCAGCGATGGTGAGATCGGACTGCGCTCGCCGATCCCGTTTCCCGATCATGTTGAGTTGCTGACTGCTCGCATGCGCGTATGGGCTTCAAGCCGCCCGGCCCATCCGATGATCGCCGAGCGTTCGCCGAGTGGCTGGAACAGTGTTGCCTACGGCCAAGCCTGGGAAAGGACGGGAGCAATCGCCGAGGGGCTGCTGAGTCTTGGGCTCGGCGCTGACCGACCCCTGTTGATTGGCGGGGAACCATCTGTCGATCAGGCGCTGTTGCGGTTTGCTGCGTTGCGTGCCGGCGTCCCTTTCGTGCCCCTCTCACCGGCCCTTTTTCGACATGGCGCACACGAACGGCTGAAACAGATCGCCGGTGTCGTGCGGCCGGGCCTTCTGGTTCTTTCCCGAGCATGCCTCGATGGCTGTTCGCCCGATCTTTGGGCTGCTGAGGTCGAGACCCGCGTGTTCGGCACGCCGTCCTTCGATGCTCTTGCGAAAACCGGGCTGTCGAGACTGCCGGTCGCCGAACGGGCGATCGGCCTCGATGACCTCGCCGCAATATTTCTGACATCCGGTTCCACCGGAATGCCCAAGATGGTGATGGTCACCCACAGGATGATCTCCGCCAACCAGATCGGCTACGAGCTTGTGTGGCCGTGGCTGACCGAGGGCCCGCCGGTGATCCTCGACTGGCTGCCATGGCACCACACCTTCGGCGGCAACGACAATCTCCACAAGGCGATCTGGCACGGTGGGACCTACCACATCGACAACGGACACCCCGCCGACCCGCAGGGCGTGGCGCGCACCGTCCGCAACATCATCGACATCGCGCCGACCGTTCATCTCAACGTGCCCAAAGGTCTGGCCGCGATCGTCGGAATGCTGGAAAGCGACGCGCAGTTTCGCGCCCGCTTCTTTGAGCGGCTGCGGGTCATCTTCTTCGCCGGCGCGGGGCTTAGCCCGCACATCTGGAACCGGCTGCGGAAACTCGTCGCAGAGGTTAACGACGCGCGACCGCACCCTGTCGCGCTGGTGTCCGGCTACGGCTCCACCGAGACAGGCTCGACCGTTTCCCTCGTTCATTTCGAGATAGACCACCCGCACCTCGTCGGTCTCCCGCTTCCCGGCCTCGATCTGCGGCTAGTGCCCGAAGGCGACAAGACAGAACTGCGCGTCCGCGGAGCCAACGTGACACCGGGCTACTGGAAGGACCCCGAGCGGACGACGGCGGCGTTTGATGCGCAGGGCTATTTTCGGACGGGCGATGCGATGAAACTGACGCGCCGTGGCGACCCGGTGATCTCGCTGATCTTCGACGGGCGCGTCGCGGATGATTTCAAGCTTTCGAATGGAAGCTGGGTCTCGGTCGGCCCGCTGCGCCTGGCACTCCTGGCTCGCCTCGGGGACGCCGTCACCGACATCCTCGTCACCACCGATGGCGACCGCCTCGGACTGGTGGTGATGGGATCGCACGATTCTGCCGCGCTCACCCGGATCACCAGCGGGCTGCGCGCTCACAACGCGGCATCCCCCGCATCGACCACGCGGATAGCCCGGGCGATCTGCGACGCCCGCCCTCTGTCTCCGGCCCTGGGCGAAATCAACGACAAAGGGCAGGCAAACATGCGGCTCGCGCTGCAGAACCGTACGCCGCTCGTAGCAGACCTCTTCGCCGATCCGGTGCGGACCGGCGTCATCGATCTCACCCAAGACCGCAGGAAAGCCCCATGACCTACAACACGATCCTGTTCGAGCGCGATGCGACCGACGCCTTCGCCACGATCACGCTCAACCGGCCGGACAAGCTCAACGCCATGGATGGCGAATTGCTCGATGAACTGGATGCGGCTGTCCGCCGGGCGGTCGCCGATCCCGCCATCAATGCGCTGATCATCACGGGGTCCGGACGCGCATTCACCACGGGCTACGATCTCAATTCCGACGATTTCGAACTCGACGTGGAAGGTTGGCGCGACAACATTGCCGCCAATTGCGAGAGGCTCCTGACGATCTGGCAGGCACCGATACCCATCGTCGCCGCCGTAAACGGGTATGCGCTGGCGGGCGGGCTGGAGTTGATGATGTGCTGTGATCTGGCGGTCGCGGCCGAGGATGCGCGCTTTGGCGAACCCGAAGTGCGCCATGCATCTGCGCCGCCTTCGCTTGCGATGCCGTGGCTGGTGCCCATGCGTCACACGCGCATGCTTATGTACACGGGCGATCTGATCGATGCGCGGGAGGCTCATCGCATCCATCTCGTGAACAGCGTCGTGCCCGCCCAGGACCTCAAGCGGGTGACGGAAGCGCTCGCGAGAAAATTGGCCCGCATGCCGTTGCCGGCAATCAAATTCGCCAAGGCCGCGCTCAACCATCAGCAGCTTGCCGCAGGGTTCCAGACCTCCTTCGACTTCAATCGCGAGACGACCGCGACACTCCACGCCACCAATGAGGGGCGGCGTTGGATGCGGATGCTGAAGGAAATGCCGCTCTCGCAGTTCCTGAAAATCCGCGAAGAGCCTTTTGCAGATCTCGATCGCGCCCAGGCCACCGAAACCCGGAAAGGCTGATTTCATTTTTCCCGGGAAATCGGGATCATGGGATTTGCATTATGTTGTATCTGGTATACAATATTTCCAACGATAAGATGACGGGAACTAGCCGCGACGATTTTGGGAGGCTTCATGACTGGAAACGCAGTGCAACCCGACCCGGAGGTTGCTGTCCGCATCAGCAATCTGAGTTTCAGTTATCGGGGCGCTGCCGAGCTGGCGCTCGATGATCTGACGCTGGATATCAGACCGGGTGAGTTCGTGGTCATCATGGGACCGTCGGGAGCCGGGAAGAGCACGCTGTGCCAGACGTTCAATGGCCTTATTCCACACCTGACGCGCGGACAGATGCATGGGACCGTTCAAATTGCCGGCAATTCGACCCTTGAGAGCACGGTCGGCGCAATGGCGCGCCATGTCGGCATGGTCTTTCAGGATTTCGAGGCGCAGCTCTTTTCCACCAACGTGACGCTGGAGGTGGCGTTCGCTCCCGAGAACTTCGGCATGGACCGCGCCGAGATCAGGCGGCGGGTGGTCAAGTCTCTCGATGAGGTGCATCTGACCGGCTTCGAGAAGCGCCAGCCCGCCACGCTGTCCGGCGGACAGAAGCAGCGTCTCGCCATCGCCTCCGTGCTGGCTTCCAGCCCTTCCGTCATCTGCCTCGACGAGCCTACCACCGACCTGGATCCTGTCGGCAAGCAGGAAGTGTTCGAGATCGCCAACAAGCTGTGCAGCCAGAATGTCACGCTTGTCGTGGTCGAGCACGAAACGCCGGAAGCACTCATGGCGACGCGCGTGATCCTGATGTGCGACGGTCGCGTGCTTGAAGACGGGCCTGCCGAGCAGGTGCTGCGCAAGGTCGAGCTGTTCCGCCGCATCCGGGCGATGCCCCTGCAAATCCCGGATCTGTTTTCAAGTCTCGGTTATGAAGCCGATGATCGGCCGCTGACGGTAGAGGCAGGCGTGGCGGAATACGAAAAGGGCAGCCTGCGAATCGACGCTGCGCGTCTGGGCGCACGTCTGACGCTCGAGCATGTCCGCCAGGAGAGCTATGGCGAGCCGGTGGTCGAGATCGCCGGATTGTCGCATCGCTACGATACGGGCCTTGTGGCGGTAAAGGACGTCTCCTGCACGATCCGTCGCGGCGAGTTCATCGCCGTCCTTGGTCAGAACGGCTCCGGCAAGACAACGATGATCAAGCATCTGAACGGCCTGCTTCGACCGTCACAGGGGAAGGTAGCCGTTGTCGGGCTCGATACCGCCACGTCGAGCGTGCTCGAGCTTGGCGCCCACATCGGCTACGTCTTCCAGAACCCGGACCATCAGATATTTTCCGATACGGTCTTCGACGAGATCGCCTTCGGCCTGCGCAAGCGCAAATTCGCCGAAGACGTCATCGCCGAGCGGGTCACCGAGGCGCTGCGTTCCGTGGGGCTCGAAGGGTTCGAGGCCGAGGACCCGTTTGCGCTCACCAAGGGGCAGCGCCAGCGGGTCGCGGTGGCCTCGGTGCTGGCGATACGGCCAGAGGTTCTGATCCTCGACGAGCCCACGACAGGCCTCGACTATCACGAGCAGCGTGGAATGATGGAAATGATCAAGGGCCTCAACGAGGCCGGTTCGACCATCATCATCGTCACCCACGCCATGTGGGTGGTGTGCGAGTTCGCCCATCGCGTCCTGGTCATGAAGGATGGCTGCCTCGTCAAGGACGGGGCGACGCGAGAGGTCTTCGCCCAGGAGCATGACCTAAGTGACGTGGCGCTGCGTCCACCCCCGATCGTCTCGCTTGGCAATCGGCTGGGGCACACGGTGCTGACGGTGGAGGAAATGCGTGCGGTGACCGAGGGAGGAGCGGCGCGATGAACGTCTACCTCTATCTCGACCGCGACACCTTCATGCACCGTCTCGATCCGCGCACGAAGGTGATCCTCCTGCTGGTCAGCTTCATCCTGGCCTTCGCCTTCGACGATCCGGTCTATACGTTCGGCGTGCTCGTCGTCGAACTGATCGTCGTCACGCTCGCGGGTGCCTGGGCGAATGTTCGCCGCCTCTGGAAACTCCTTGTCATCATCGCGGTGGTTACCGCAGCTTTGTTCGCGGTTTCGACGCCCGGAGAGACTCCGCTTTTCTGGATCGTCGAGCGCGAAAGCCTCCTCTACGGCCTGTCCGTGGCGTTCAGACTGAACATCCTCATCATCGCCGGTCTCGTCTTCCTGTCGACTACCTCCAACGAGGAGATCGCGCTGGCTCTGGTGCGCTTCGGAGTGCCCTACCGCATCAGCTTCGCGGTCTCGACCGCGCTGAGGCTCGTGCCGACGATCCTGGGCACGGCATTGGTCATCACGCAGGCCCAGCGATCGCGCGGCCACGACGTCGATTCGGGAAGCATATTCGCCCGCATCCGCAAGTTCACGCCGATCGTCATTCCGATCTTCGTGTCGTCCATCCGGTCGACACAGATCTTCGCCATGGCGCTTGAATCGAAGGGCTTCAACGCCGGTGGCGAACGCACGTTCTTCCTCAATCCGCGCTTTGGCCGGATCGATGCGGTGACTGTCGCCGTCAGCGTGCTCGTACTGGCGATTGCTTTCTGGCTTCGTTTCTCGGGCCTGGGAGGGCTCGAGGGTTTCTATGGGTAGCGTCAATACAAAATCAAAAAGTCGAAACAGGGGACAATTGAAATGACCGAAGTCTTCACAATGTGGCGTCACACGAACATGATCGTGCTGACCGCACTCTGCGCGGCGATCTACGCGGCGGTACTGATCCCATTCCAAAGCATTCCAATTATTCCGGGCCACGTCTCGTTCCGCATCGCCGGGGTCCTGCCGATCGCGCTGGGACTGATGTTCGGTCCCGCCGGCGCCTGGGGCGCGGCGATCGGCAATCTGATCGGCGATTTCTTCGGCACCCTCAGCCCGGGTGCTGTCGGCGGCTTCGTTTCGAACTTCATGACCGCGTTCATGGCCTACAAGCTGTGGAGCGTCCTGAGCCCGGCCAATGATCTGGATGTCTCGCTGAACTCCTTCCAAAAGCTGGTTCGCTTCGAGACCATCGCCGTCCTGAAGGCGTTCGGCACTGTCGTGATGCTGACCTGGTGGGTCTGCCTCCTGCTGCGGCTGGCGCCGCCGCATGCCTATGCGACCGCCGTCCTGATCAGCAACCTCGTGGCACCAGTCATCGGAGGCCCCTTCGTTCTGAAGATTCTGCAGCCGCGGATCAAGAAGTGGGGCCTGCTGTGGACCGACATCATGAAGCCGGAGGAAGTCTCGGCTGGCTTCATGCCTAAGCTCGGCCTGATCTTCCTCGTCATCGGTTCGCTGGGCGGTGGCGCGGCGCTGTTCTGGTCGCTGTTCATGTCCGGTCTGAATGTCGGCGATCCGATCGTCCGGTTCCTCCCCTTACCGTTCATCATCCTCCAGATCCTGGGCGCCATCATGATCGGTGCGCGTAACCAGATCGAGGCGGCGCAGCATGAGGATCGACTGGCAGCGAATGCGGCACCGGCAATGCCGCGCCCGAACTCTGCCTGAATTGGAAATGGAGGAGAAGAACATGCCCAATGTAGTCCTGCTGGGTACGCTTGATACCAAGGGCGTGGAATACGACTTTCTCCGGCGCGCATTGTCGCGCCGGGGGATCGATACGACACTTATCGACGCCGGGGTACTGGGCCGGCCGCCCTTCGATCCCGACGTGGAACGGGGTGCAGTCGCCAAGGCCGGAGGTGGTGATGTCGCGGCGCTTATCGCGGGAAACGACCGGGGTGCCGCCGTCGAAATCATGAGCAAGGGAGCGACGGAGATCATTCGCGGACTTCATGAAGCCGGCAAGCTCGACGGCATTCTGGGTCTGGGTGGAACGGGCGGTACGACGTTGATCACCGCGGCAATGCGCGGCCTGCCCGTCGGCGTGCCAAAACTCATGGTCTCGACCGTCGCGTCGGGTGACACGCGCGACTATGTTGGCGCGACCGATATCACCATGATGTATTCGGTGGTGGACATCGCCGGCATCAACAAGATCTCCCGCCGCATCCTCGACAATGCCGCCGGCGCCATCGCCGGCATGGTTGCGCAGGATCATGAAGGCGAGCAGGAGGATGGCGAGCAAAAGTCATTGATCGGCGCGACCATGTTCGGCGTGACGACACCGTGCGTGCAAAGAGCGCGCGAGCGGCTGGAAGAGAAGGGCTATGAAGTCCTCGTCTTCCACGCCACTGGAACCGGAGGTCAGTCGATGGAGGCGCTCGTCGCGGCCGACTTGCTGACGGCGGTGCTCGACGTGACGACGACGGAACTGGCCGACGAACTTGTCGGCGGCGTCTTTTCCGCGGGGCCTGACCGGCTGACCGCAGCGGCAAAGGCTGGGGTGCCGCAGGTCGTCAGCCTGGGCGCTCTCGACATGGTCAATTTCGGCGGCTGGGACACGGTTCCCAACAAGTTTCGCGACCGTAATCTCTACAAGCACAATGCGTCGATCACCTTGATGCGCACCACGCCGCAGGAATGTGCCGAACTTGGCAAACGGCTTGCCCAACGGCTTTCGGACGGCAGCGGCCCACGGATCGTGCTCGTTCCTCTGAAAGGCATCTCGCTGATCGCGACCGAGGGGCAGCCGTTCCACGATCCGGCGGCGGACGCCGCCCTGATCGGAGCGCTGAAGGACAATCTGGCGCCTGAAGTCACGCTTCGCGAATACGACATGGACATCAACGATCCAGCCTTTGCCGACGCCCTCGTCGATGCGCTGGAGGAGGTAGTCGCCATCAAGACATTGGAAGGAAGCAAGAATGGTCGATAGAAATACCGCGCTCGGTCGGCTGCGCCGGCAGATCGCCGAGAAGCGACCCATCGTGGGCGCGGGTGCCGGAACGGGCCTTTCCGCAAAATGTGCGGAGGCAGGCGGCGCCGACCTCATCATCATCTACAATTCCGGCCGCTACCGGATGGCTGGGCGTGGATCGCTTGCAGGGTTGATGCCTTACGGCGACGCCAATGCGATCGTCATGGAGATGGCTGGCGAGGTGCTGACCATCGTCAAGGACACGCCGGTTCTCGCAGGCGTCTGCGGCACCGACCCGTTCCGGCGCATGCCCGTGTTTCTGCGGCAGATCGCTGACGCCGGTTTCACGGGCGTCCAGAATTTTCCGACGGTCGGCCTGATCGACGGGACGTTCCGTCAGAACCTGGAGGAGACCGGCATGGGCTTCGATCTCGAGATCGAGATGATCGCGATGGCGCACCAGGTCGGGCTGATGACCTCGCCCTATGTCTTCGACCCTGATCAGGCGGTCGCCATGACCAGGGCGGGCGCCGACGTGATCGTCGCCCATATGGGATTGACGACGTCCGGTTCGATCGGCGCGCACACGGCGCTGACGCTTGAGGAATCCGTCGAGCGCGTACAGGCGATCCGGGACGCCGCACATGCGGTGCGCGATGATGTGATCGTCCTTTGCCATGGCGGCCCGATCGCCTCGCCTGCCGATTCAGCCTTCGTGCTGCAGCGGACGAAGGGCGTTGTCGGCTTTTTCGGCGCGTCGAGCATGGAGCGCCTGCCGACCGAGATCGCCATCACCGAGAACATGAGGGAATTCAAGGCGGTTACGTTCGCCTGACAAAGAGTTCGATTAAGGAAAGGAAGTTTAGTGACCAGTCAATTGACGATACTGAATTCGATGGCGGATCCCGATTTCGATCGCGCCCTGCAAATCCATCGCGACTGGGGCCTGCATTGGCTGGATCTGCGTGACGGCATCTACGGCAACTGGGTCGCCGCGCTCGACATCGAGACCGCGAAACGCGCCAAGGAGGCCATCGACAAGAATGGTCTCGACGTCTTCTGCATGTCGACCAGCACGTTCTTTGAAGAGGTGGAAAAAGGCGAGGCACTCTTCCGCGAGAAGCACCTCGGCAAACTCACCCATCTGATCGAGCTGGGGAAGATTTTCCAGCCGACGGTGCTCCGTCTCATCGCGGCGCAGCTCCCTTCGCGTCAGGAAGGCGAAAACTCCATCGAGCTCATCAAGAGCAAATATCCTTGGGTATTCGACGTCTATCGCGAGGCGATCGACCGCGTCGTCGATGCGGGATTGCGACCGACCATCGAGAACGAAGCGTTCAAATGCATGCTGTCGCAAGCCGACGAAATGGTCGAGTTCTTCGCGGAGCTCGATCGCTCAGACAGCGTGGCGCTGACATGGGATGTCCAGAACCAGTGGGCAACGGGCGTGTTCCCGACGGTCGAGGTTTACGAAACGCTGAAGCCGCTGATCCAATATTACCACGTTAAAGGCGGCCAGCACGAAGGCGACAGCAAGGCGCTGCGCTGGAACGTCGCCCTGGAAGACGCGCACTGGCCGGTCGTCGAGATCACCAAGCGGGTCGTCGCCGACGGTGTCTCGCCGGTGATCTGCATAAACCCCACGCAGCATGGCGAGAACAAGCCGGACTACGACTACTCGACCGTCGTCAAGCGTGACATCGATTTTCTTCGCAGCCAGGTACCCGGAGTCGAATAATGGACTATCAGAGAGATGCCCAGCGCCGCATCCGTGTCGGCATCGTCGGCGCGGGTTCGCACAGCTACCGCAACATTTTCCCTACCCTCACCTATCTGCCTCTGGAACTCGTCGCTGTCGCCGACATCGATGCGGATCGCGCTGCGCAGACCGCAAAGCAGTACGGCGCGACGTCGAGCTACACGTCGGCTCAGGAGATGTATGAGAAGGCGGATATCGAGGCCGTCATCCTGTGCGTTTCCCCGCAGATGCATCCATCCTTGACTGTGGACGCCTTCAAGGCGGGCCTGCACGTCTGGATGGAGAAGCCTGCCGCCATGGTCGCGGAAGAGGTCGAGACGATGATCGCAGCCCAAGGCGATCGGGTCTGTGTTGTGGGATACAAGAAAGCCTTCATGCCCGCGGTGCGCAAGGCTGTCGAATTGCTGGCCATGGACGACGTCGGACCGCTACGCAGCATCGTCGGCATGTATCCGATGTCCATTCCGGAGAACGGACGCAAGGTTCTCGACGACCGCGAAGCGACGAACTGGCTTGCGAATGGCTGCCATCCGCTTGCGGTCTTTCTGGAACTCGGAGGCGACGTGGCGAGCGTTACCACACACCGTGGTCGCCATGGGGGCGGAGCGCTGATCATCGAACATACGAGCGGCGCCGTCAGCAACCTGCATCTTGCCCAGGGCGCTCCCATGTTTCAGCCCTTCGAGCGCTACACGATCTATGCCAATTCCCAATCGATCGAAATCGAGAACTCGCGCCGCATCAGCTACCAGCGTGGCATCGATTTCAAATATGCGACGGGGACCTCCTTCGCGCCTCCCGGCCTGACCGGCGGTGCGATCGTCTGGGAAGCGCAGGACGGGCTGAACACCCTCGAAAACAAAGCCGTCTTCACGCAGGGTCTTCATGGCGAGTTGCAGCATTTCTGCGACTCGATCCTCGATGGGCGCCCCGCCACGATCGGCTCACTCGCCTTCGCGCTGAAACTCACCCGTGTGTACGAAGCCGCGCTTCTGTCCGCGGGCGACAGCGTCTCTATCAAACAGGACATCTGACAATGAGCATTGAAGACAAGGTAAGCCGGTGGTCGAACCACGATGTGGATATCACGTCGTGGGGGAAACTGGTCTGGCAGGTTTCGGCGGATCGGAAGAACTCGGAAAATCTCACCGTCGGGATTTGCTACATCGACCCTGGCAAGGCCAATGGCCGTCACTATCATCCCAATTGCGAGGAAGTCCTCACCGTCGTGCGCGGCCGCATCGTCCATACCTGGGAGAACGAAGAGATCGAGATGCAGCAGGGTGACTCCATAACCGTCCCCCCCGGTATCGTCCACAACGCACGAAATATCGGAGACGAAGTGGCGGAACTGGGAATCTGCTTTTCAAGCGCCTATCGCGACACGGTGTCGATGGAAACCGGGGGCGAAGTCGCCTGATATCCGACACGATCAAGGCGCCGTTCCCCGAGGACGGCGCCTTTTTTACTCCGGCAACTGCGTCGATACCGCGGCGCGAGCATGCTCGATATGCTCGCGCATATGACGTGCCCCCGCCTCCCCATCCTTGTCCCTGAAAGCCTGGAGAACCGCGTTGCGCTCGCCGATCGTGCGTTGCGGCAGGTCGGGCGCATCATTGGCGTAGTGGCGGGCCAACTGAACCTGGAGACGCAAATTCTCAAGACAATCGATCAGCGTCTCGTTGCGTGAAAACCGGGCGATGGATTCGTGAAACTCCTGATCGAGCTTTTCGAACGCGATCCGGTCGTCGGCGTCGAAAGCGGCGTGACACCGCCGGATCGTATCAGCGAGTTCGTCAACGTCGGCAGGCGTCGCACGGGCCACCGCAAGATGGACAGCGAGGCTCTCCAATTCGATCCTAACCTCATACAGATCCTTGATCTGCTCGGAAGTGAAGGTGCGGACGAAGTTCCCCTGATAGGGCCGCCGTTCAACAATCCCTTCGGTGGCGAGGCGGCCTATCGCCTCGCGGATTGGCGTTCGGCTGATCTTCATGCGTTCGGCGAGCACGCGCTCGTCGAGGCGCTCGCCGAAGCCGAGATGGCCGGAAAGAATAAGGCCGCAGAGACGATCATATGCTCTCTGGTTGATCGTCTGAGTGGGGATCGTCATGTCGATCGCGTTGTGATCGATGCCTGTCATTTGTGCATTTCCATATTTGAGGCTTAGCCATAACCGAGAGGGACACAATATACCAGACGCCCGAATGTATCTTGCCCGTCATGGTTGCGCGCTGCAACCGCTCCATGAGCCCAGAAGACTACGGCGCAGGACTGTCTTTGGCGCTTGGCCGAACGATTTTACATTCAGTCGCTTGACCCTACTTCTCGGTTGGTGTTTGGTATACCAAATAAAAAGAAAAGGGAACAGCGCGCAAGCGACCACCTGCGATGCGGTTGGGCATCTTTCGCCTGATGTCGGTTTCCGGCGCTGTCGCCGGCAAAAATGGGAACAGAATTACCATGTTCAAATCGGTCCGCAGCCTCCTGGCACTCTCCGTCCTTTCCGCGACTTGCATCCACGCTGGCGCGCAATCGGCGGAACCCACGCCCGGCGGCACTGTCATCATGGCCCTCGACGCAGACCCGGATTCGCTGAGTGGCGCCGAAGGCGGACGTTACGGAGCGGAAGACGTGAAGGCCAAGATCTACGAAGGTCTAGTCTGGCTCGACGGTGAATCCATGCCTCAGCCGGCTCTCGCGTCCGAGTGGACGATTTCCGGCGACGGACAAACCTATACGTTTACACTGCGCGACGGCGTCAAGTGGCATGACGGTGAGAACCTGACCAGCGCCGACGTCAAATTCACCTTCGACGAGGCTTTGTCGCAATACCACCCGCGTGCCGCGAACATGATCCGCCGTGTGGAATTGCAAGTCGAGGCTCCCGACGACAACACCGTCATATTCAAGCTGAAACAGCCTTATGCGCCATTCCTGACGCAGTTGTCAGTGATGGATGCGCCCATCATCCCCGAGCACATCTATGCCGGCACCGATATCAGGACGAACCCGGCCAACGACCGGCCTATCGGCACGGGACCATTCGTGTTTTCCGGGTGGGAACGCGGCCTGAGCATCACGCTCGACCGAAATCCCGACTATTGGGATGCGCCGAAACCCTATCTCGATCGCATCATCTATCAAATCATTCCCCAGCCTGCCGGGCGCGTTGCCGCGATGGAGACCGGTGAGGTCGATTTCGCAGCCGACTACTATCTTCCCAAGACTGACCTGCCGCGCCTGATGGACAGCGGGCAATTCACCGTGCGCGAAGGCGGCAGCCTGCCGGCCTTCTACCTCGCGATGATGAACCTCAACGGCCCCGTGTTCGACAAGCAGGAAGCCCGCCAGGCCATGGCCTTCGCTCTCGACCGTTCACGCATGGCAATGCAGGTGATGAACCGCTTCGGGCGGCCGGGGATCGGCGCTTTCAGCGATGGCTTCCGCTGGATGCTCAATGAAGAGGTCAACTATTCGACGCTCTATCCCCTCGATCCTGAAAAGGCGAAGGAGTTGCTGGCCGAGGCGGGAATCGAGCCCGGCACCGAGGTCCGCGTGCTTTACGAAGCAACGCGTCCGCAACTCGTAACCACGGCGCAGCTCATTCGCGAGGGATTGGTGGCGGTCGGGCTCCAGCCGATTCTGGAACCTGTCGAGAATACAGTTCTGGTCCAGCGTATTTATGAGCGGCGTGACTTCGACATGGCGATCCTGTCGTATTTTTCCAGCGGCGACCCGGCCATCGGTTACCATCGGCTCTATCTCACCAACACCGAGAACGCGATCAACACGAACGGATCGGGTTACTCCAATCCCAAGGTCGATGAACTGCTCAACGAAGCGACCGCCGAACTCGACCGCGAAAAGCGCGGCGAAATCTATCGCGACGTACAGCTCATCCTCGATCAGGAATTGCCGTCCCTGAATCTTTTCGAAGGGCAAGGCGCCGATCTCGCCGCTCCATCGCTGCAGGGGCTCTTCACCTCCATCGACGCGCGGGCCCGCTGGGGCGACGTGTGGGTAAAACAGTGATCGTGGAGTGGTCGTCCAAGAAGCAGCAACATGCATGCGACAGCGGAATTGGGGAGGCCACGCTTGAACGCTCATGACGGCTGCAGGCCATGAAGTCCGCTTCCTTTGCTGCTTTCACAATCAGGCGGGTCTTCCTCGCGATCCCGCTCCTGTTGCTGGTCGTGGTGTTCAACTTCACACTCATTCAATTCGCGCCCGGCGATCCGATCAATGTGCTGATCGGGGACTATCCCGCGCCGCCTGAATATATCGAGGAAATTCGCCGCGAATTCGGTCTCGACCGACCGTTCCTGGAGCGACTAGTCATCTATGTCGGTCAAGTGCTGCAGGGAAATCTCGGCTTTTCGTTCACCAACCGTCAGCCGGTTCTGGATCTGGTGCTCGACCGGCTCGGCGCCACCCTGAAGCTTACCCTTACGGCCCTGGTGCTTGCCAGCGTGGTGGGCGTCGTGCTCGGCGCCATCGCGGCGCGCAATCACGGCAACAGGACGGATGGCGCGATCCAGGGCTTCGTCGTCGCCGGCGATTCGATCCCCGAATTCTGGCTTGGGCAATTCCTCATCCTCGTCTTTGCGGTCGGGCTCGGCTGGTTTCCGTCGCAAGGCGCAGGTTCGCTCCGGGCGCCGACCGAGGGGCTCGCAGGCTTGTTGAGCCAGGCGCACTATCTGACCCTCCCGGCGTTTGCCCTGTCGTTCCGCTACATCGCCCTGATTTCCAGGATGACGCGCACGAGCCTGATCGAAGTCATAAGTTCCGACTACATTCTGGCGGCGCGGGCGCGTGGGGCGCGCGAACGGACAGTTCTGTACGTCCACGCACTGCGCAACGCAGCCGCGCCTGTCGTCACGGTGATCGGCTACAATCTGGGCTTCGTGCTGGCTGGCGCGGCACTCATCGAGACGGTCTTCGGATGGCCCGGAATCGGCCGCCTCCTCTACACGTCCATAGCGGCGCGCGACTATCCGGTGATGATCGGCATCCTGCTGCTGATCTCCTGCACCGTGATCGTGGCCAACTTCGTCACCGACATCGTCTACAGGTTGATAGATCCCAGGATCCAGTATCGATGACAGCCCCTGCCCCCGATACGCCGTCCGCCCTCGATCGCGAGGGTCTCGTCGTCGCGGTCGATCCGTGGCGTGCTTTCGTCAGACGTTTCGCCCGGTCCAGACGGTCGCTCGTCGCATTTTGGACCATCGTTCTGGTGGTCGGCGTCGCCATCCTTGCGCCATGGATCAGCATCTACGATCCCAATGTCGGCGGCACCGACGCTCTGCTGCCGCCGCTTTCAGCCGGACACTGGCTGGGCACCGATCATCTCGGGCGCGATATCTGGGCGCAGCTCGCCTATGGCGCGCGCGTGTCTTTGACGGTGGGCGTGCTCGCGGCGCTGAGCGCACTCACCATCGGCGTCCTCGTCGGCGCACTGAGCGGCTATTTCGGTGGCTGGACCGATGCGGTGCTGATGCGTGTCTCCGAATTTTTCCAGACCCTGCCGCGCTTCGTCGTCGCGCTGATCATCGTGGCGCTGTTCGGTGCCGGCCTGTTCAAGCTGGTACTGGTCATCGGCTTTCTGTCGTGGCCGCAGACAGCGCGCGTCGTGCGTTCGTCGGTGCTGACGTTGCGCGAGTCCACCTTCGTGGATGCGGCGCGCGTCGCCGGCATGGGCTCGCGAGCAATCATATTCCGTGAAATCCTGCCCAATGTCGCCGCCACGATCATCGTGATGACCGGCCTCGCGATCGCGTCCGCGATCCTGCTCGAGGCCGGCCTGAGCTTTTTCGGGATCGGCGATCCGAACATGCCATCCTGGGGAACCATGCTCAACCAGGCACAGGAATATCTGCGCCTTGCGTGGTGGATGTCACTTTTCCCCGGTCTCGCCATAGCTATCGTCGTCCTCTCCTTCAACATGATCAGTGACGGATTGAACGATGCCCTCAACCCGAAGCTGAGGGATGGATCATGACGCCCGACCTGTTGCTTGATGTCCGAAACCTAAGCGTCGAACTCGGTTCGAGAGACGCGCCCCTGCGCGTCGTCGACGACATCTCCTTTACCGTCGGGCGAGGCGAGATCGTCGGCGTCGTCGGAGAATCCGGGTGCGGCAAATCCATGACCGCGTTCTCGATCCTCGACCTGTTTCCCTCGCGCACCATTCGCATCGCATCGGGGAAGATTCTCTTCGCAGGAACCGATATCCGGAGCATGACGACCGATCGCCGCCGTGATCTGCGCGGCCGTGAGATCGGCATGATTTTCCAGGATCCGTCGAGCTTTCTCGACCCGCTGATGCGTGTCGGGCACCAGATCGGCCAGACCCTGCGTGCTCACGGCCAGACGCAAGGCGTCGATGCGCGGATCAGGGAGCTTCTGGAACTGACCGAGCTGCCGAATCCGGCAGTGGTGGCGCGGCAATATCCGCACGAACTGTCCGGTGGGATGCGGCAGCGCGTTCTGATCGCGGCCGCCCTGGCCATGAACCCCTCGCTGCTGATCGCCGACGAACCGACAACCGCGCTGGATGTCACGGTTCAGGCGGGCATCCTGCGGCTCCTCATCAGACTGCGTGACGAACTGGGGCTCAGCCTTCTCTTGATCACCCACGATCTGGGCGTGATCGCGGAGAGCTGCGACAGGGTCTACGTCATGTATGCGGGACGCATGGTCGAGAGCGCCGATGTCTTTTCCATCTTCGACGCGCCGCGTCATCCCTATACGCAAGGGCTGATGAAAAGCACGCTGCCGTTTTCGGACAGGTCCGAGCCGCTGTTCTCCATCCCCGGCAGAGTGCCGAATCCCCGCGCCTGGCCATCTGGTTGCCGTTTCAACCCGCGCTGTCCTATCGCGCGTGCCGAGCCCTGCACCGTCCGGGAACCGGCTTTGATGGTGCGCGAGAACGGCAGCGCCGACGCCTGCTGGCTTTCTGACGATGTGGCTGCCGGAGATGCATGGCGGAACTGGGAGCTGGCATGATGGCATCACAGGAAAATGCCGTGCCCGATATCGAAGCGCCAGCAGCACCGCTGGCTGAACTCCGCGCGGTCACCAAGGCATTCAGCGGCAGTGGGTTGGGACTGATGAGGCCCAAAGTGGTGAACCGCGCCGTCGACAATGTCGACGTGACGATCAATCGGGGTGAATTCGTAGCTCTGGTCGGCGAGAGCGGCAGCGGAAAATCCACGCTCGGACGCATCATGCTGGGCCTGCTCGACGCGGATGATGGAGCCGTGCGGTATCGCGATCGGGATATAGTGAACTTTACCCGTGCCGAACGGACGACGTTCCGGCGCGATGTCCAGGCGGTGTTTCAGGATTCCGGCGCTTCGCTCAATCCTCGCCGAACGATCCTGCAGAGCATCCAGGTGCCGCTTTTGTACAATTGCGGATTGCCGCGCAACACGGCACGCGCCCGTGCAGCCGAGCTACTCGACCGGGTCGGCTTGTCGCCGGCCCTTTTCCAGGATCGTCTTCCGCATGAATTGTCCGGTGGACAGCGTCAGCGGGTGGGCCTGGCGCGAGCCATGGCGTCCGACCCCACATTGATCGTCGCAGACGAGCCCGTTTCTGCGCTGGACGTCTCGGTACGCGCCAAGGTTCTTTCGCTGATGCGCGACCTCCAGCGCGAGGCTTCCGTCGCATATCTGTTCATCACGCATGATCTCGGCGTGGTGCGCAGCCTGGCAGATCGGGTGCTCGTCATGTACCGCGGCGCCATCGTCGAGGAAGGCCCGGCCACGACCGTTATCAAACGGCCGCTCCATCCCTACACGCAGGCGCTTGTCGCCGCGACGCCGGTTGCCGACCCCCGTGCGCGCGAACGATCGGAACCGTCGATGATCCGGGAGACTGCATCGTCGCCCGATCCGTCGATCGGTTGCCGGTTCCGGGGGCGCTGTCCAGCAGCGATCGATGTCTGCCACACCTCAGCACCTGAGTACCGACGCATCGGCGATGACGTTGCCGTGGCGTGCCACCGTGTTTGACGAGGACTATCAAAAATGACCCACCATCCGTCCGCGGACCTCAATAACAGGCTGCTGCGTGATCGCGCGGTCCGCGCAGCGCGTGGCCAGGAGCCGTTCGATCTTCTCATCACCGGCGGGCATGTCGCAGATGTGGCGACTGGCGTGTTGCGCCGTGCGGATGTCGGCGTGGTCGGGCCATTGATCGGCAGCGTCCATGAGAGCGGGACGCGCGCTGACGCGTCGCGTCGTATCGATGCGACCGGAAAAGTGGTCGCGCCCGGTTTGATCGATACGCACCTGCACATCGAAAGCTCGATGATCACACCCCGCCGCTATGCCGAAACAGTTGTTCCGCAAGGCACGACGACGATCTGCTGGGATCCCCACGAGGTCGGCAACGTGCTGGGGCTCGACGGCGTGCGCTGGGCGATCGAAGCCAGCCGCGATCTGCCGCTGCGCATTCTCGTCCTGGCGCCGTCCAGCGTGCCGTCCGCGCCGGGTATCGAGCGGTCCGGTGCTGAGTTCGATGCAGCCGAGATGCGCGAGATGCTTTCATGGCCGGGAATTTTCGGCGTCGCTGAGATCATGGACATGCGCGGCGTCATTGAGCGCAGCGCCCGCATGACCGGTATCGTGGAGGAAGGCCTTGCGAGCGGCAAGCTCGTGTGTGGCCATGCCCGCGACCTTGCAGGCGCAGATCTTCAGGCATTCGCCGCGGCGGGCATCGAATCCGATCATGAGATCGAATCCGGCGAAGACCTGCTTGCAAAGCTCCAGGCTGGGTTCACCGTAGAACTTCGAGGCTCGCACGACCACATCCTGCCCGCGGCGGTAGAGACGCTGCTGTCTCTGCCGCACGTTCCACAGACGCTGACGATCTGCACCGACGACGTGTTCCCAGATGATCTCGTCGAGGTTGGCGGCATGATCGACGTCTTGCGGCGCCTGATACGCTATGGTTTGCCGCCGCTCGAGGCCGTCCGGGCCGCGACACTGAACGCGGCCCAGCGCATCGCGCGGCGTGATCTTGGGCTGGTCGCTCCGGGCAGGCGCGCCGACATCGTCATTTTCGATGATTTCGACACGCTCACCATCGGTGACGTTATTGCGTCGGGCTCCCATGTCGCGGCGAAGGGCCGGATGGTCGTGGACATCAGGCCGGACAGCCGTGCAGCGCCGACGGACACGGTTCATATCGACAGGTTGACGCCGCAGGACTTCGAATTACGCATACAAGGCGACGCGTCCGGCAAGGCCCGCTTCCGAACGGTCCATACGCCGCGCTTCACTGAGTGGGGCGAAGCCGAACTCACCATCGAGAACGGTATTGCGGGTCTGGCCGACGATGGGCTGCTGATGGCCGTCATTCACCGCCATGGCAAGGCACCATCCACGCCTGGACTGGGCCTTCTTCAAAACTGGGGTCACTGGAGGGGCGCGATCGCCACGACGGTCTCCCATGACAGCCACAATCTTGTCGTCTATGGCCGCGATCGGGAGGCGATGGCCCTAGCGGCGAACCGGCTGATCGAAACCGGCGGCGGCGTTGCCGTGGCGCTGGACGGTCAGGTGACGGCCTCCATGGCCTTGCCTGTGTGCGGCCTGCTTTCGGAAAAACCCGCGCCGGAGGTTGCCGATGAATTGCGTCTGGTCCGCCGGGCCACCGAGCAGGCAGCCGACTGGCAACCGCCGCGCAGGGCATTCAAATCGATCTTCGGCGCAAGCCTTGCCTGCAATCCAGGGCCTCACGTTACCGATATGGGCGTCACCGACGGCTCCACAGGCGAAACGTTTGGCAACGGGTGGATTCAACCGGATTGAACGTATGACGGGCATATCCCCCGTCGCCCGAGGGATGTCTTAAGGAGGGTTTGCGTCAATACCCATTTCATTGGTCAGGAGCTGCACGCAGGCGCCAAGTTGACATCGTCATCCAGCCTCCGCCAAACTGCGGACCCTGACCTTGTCGATATTGCGCTCGTTCATCGATACCACTTCGAACTCCAGGCTTCCGGCGGCGACCTTCTCGCCTGCCTGAGGCAAATGGCCGAGCCGCCACAGAATGTAACCTGCCAGCGTCGAATAGCGGTTCGTTTCATCGACCAGATCGGCATCCAGAAGGTTCGATGCCTTGCGAATGTCGATCCAGCCATCGACCAGCCACGACCCGTCTTCGGACTGAAGGGCCACAAGCGCTTCCTCGTCCTCGTCGGGGAAATCGCCGGCGATGGCTTCCAGAATGTCGGTGGGTGTCGCAATGCCTTCCAGCGAGCCGTATTCGTCCACGACGACCGCCATCTGCACGGGCGATTTGCGCAACTGCTCCATCAGGCGCAGGACGCTGACGCTCTCATGCACCACCAGCGGCTGACGCAGCGACGTGTCCAGATTGATGCGCCCTTCCTGAAGCAGGTCCCGCAAAAGGTCCTTGGCCAAAGCCACACCGACGAACTGATCGAGACTGCCGCGGGCCAGCAAGAAGCGCGAATTGCCGAGATCGAGGATCTTGGCTTTCAGAACCTCGTGGTCGTCGTCCAGATCGAGCCAGTCGATCTCGGTTCGCGGCGTCATGATCGAGACTGCGGGGCGGTTCGCCAAAGCGAGAACACCCTGGATCATCTCCTTTTCCTCCGGTGCGAAAAGCGCCTGCTCCTCCGCGCGTTCCGCGATGGCGTCCGCCGTCTCGCCAAGCTCGATGTCACCGCGCTTGCCGCCCAGCAGCCGCAGGACCGCATCGGCGGTGCGGTCGCGCAGATCGCCTGTGGTGACCAGCTTTTCCTTGTTGCGTCGCGCGACCTGGTTGAACGCCTCGATCAGCACCGAGAAGCCGATCGCCGCGTAGAGGTAGCCCTTGGGGATGTGGAAGCCGAAGCCCTCGATGATCAGCGAGAAGCCGATCATCATCAGGAAGCCGAGACACAGGATGACCACCGTCGGGTGTTTCGAAACGAAGGCCATCAGCGGCTTCGACGAAACCATCATCACGCCGATCGCGATGATCACCGCGATCATCATGACCGAGAGATGCTCCACCATGCCGACGGCCGTAATGACGCTGTCGAGCGAGAACACCGCGTCGAGCACGACGATCTGGACGATGACCTGCCAGAACACCGCATGCGCGACCTTGCCCTCCTTCTTGGCCATCGACCCTTCGAGCCGCTCGTGCAGTTCCATGGTTCCCTTGAACAGGAGGAACACGCCGCCGAAAATCAGGATCAGATCGCGTCCAGAGAAGTCGAAGGAGAACAGTGTGAAGAGCGGCGCGGTGAGCGTCACGATCCACGCGATCGACGCCAGCAGGCCAAGGCGCATGATGAGCGCGAGCGACAGGCCGATGAGACGGGCCTTCTCGCGCTGATGCGGCGGCAGCTTGTCGGCCAGGATCGCGATGAAGACCAAATTGTCGATGCCGAGAACAATCTCGAGTACGATCAGGGTCGCAAGCCCCGCCCACGCGGCCGGGTCGGCCATCCATTCAAAGAGCATCTTTTGGGTATCGGGCAAACCGGGTTCGGTTGCCGCCTTCGCTGGTTAGGTCTCGTAAAAGATCGAAAGGGCCGCATCTGCGCGGCCCCCAGTCTGGCAGGATCAGAAGTCCATATCGCCGAAATCGACGCCGCCACCGTCGAACCCTGCATCCTCGACCTGCGGATCATCCGCGCCGGCATCGGCAGCCTGCGCCTCGCCCCCACCGCCCAGCATGCCGGCAATGGCATTGCCGAGCAGAAGGCCGCCGGCGACGCCCATCGCTGTCTGGGCGGCACCCGCCAGAAAGCCGCCACCGCCGCGCTGCGCCTGGGCGCCCGCAGGGACCGGCTGCTGTGGCGCGGCTCCGCCCGGCCGTCCGACGCGCGGAACCGAGCCCGAGCGCGCGGGCGGCCGGCTGTCGCCGAAGAGCCCGCCGAACAGGCCTCCCGATTGGCGGGGAGCCTCCGCGGTCTGCGCTTCAAGCTGTTCGATGCGGGCTTGGGCCGCTTCCAGCGCCTGCTCCTGAACGACGATCGTCTGCGCCATGTAATAGGGCGCGCCCGGTTGCCGTGCGACGCGCTCGCGGATGAAGGTCTCGGCTTCCGCGTCACGCGGTGCCGACTGCTGCTCGACGGCGGCGAGCTTGCCGAAAAGCTGCTCGATTGCCTGACTGTCGTTCCTGTCCATGAGATTATCCTTCTTCTGCCCCGACCGTGTTCGCGCTACTCGCGCTCGCCTGTGAAATTGAGCAGCAGCTGGAAGATATTGATGAAATTCAGGTAGAGCGAAAACGCTCCCCACACGGCCATCTTTTGCCGGGATTCCTGGTCGATATTCTCGGCATACTGCTCCTTGATCGTCTGCGTGTCCCAGGCGGTCAGGCCGAGGAAGACCAGGATGCCGATCACCGAGATCGCGAACTGCAACGCGGTCGAGCCAATGAATAAATTCACCACGCTGGCGATCACGACACCGATCAGGCCCATGATCAGGAAGGACGAAAACTTCGTCAGGTCGCTTTTCGTCGTGTAGCCGTAAAGGCTGGTCGCGGCGAACATGGTCGCGGCGATGAAGAATGTCCGGGCGATCGACGTGCCGGTGAAGACCAGGAACACCGAGGCGAGCGACAGGCCCATCACCGCGCAGAAGGCCCAGAACATCGCTTGTGCGCCTGACGCCGACATCGACTGGATGCGGAACGAGAACAACAGGACGAAGGCAAGCGGCGCGAGCATCACGACCCATTTCAGCGGGGTCGAGAAGATCGGCACGTAGAGTGCGGGTACGGACGCGACCGTGAACGCGACGACACCCGTCATCACCAGGCCGAGCGCCATGTAGTTGTAGACGCGCAGCATGTGCTGGCGCAGGCCTTCGTCGAAAAGTGCTGCGCTCTGCTGGCCGAAGCCCGCGCGATATCCATAGCTGGGGGTGTTCATCCCGGTTCTCCTAGTTTGGCGGATCAGTAAAGGGTTGCGGCGAGCCGGTCGGCCATGCGGTCGAGTTCCTCGACATCGCCGGTCGTGACGAGCGCGTAGGCGACGTCGCCTATCTGGAAGTAGACGGACGAAACGCCGCTGGCCGGTGCAAGCGTTGGCTGCACCACGTCGAACATTCCTGGCCTAACCGCGAAGAGCGACAACAGCCCCATGTCGCGTGTCTCGATCGCCATCTCGACGCTCGGTCCAAAGCGCGACGGATAGATCTGTACGTCCCTAACCGTCCAGTCGCCGGGCAAAGCGGGCATGACGATGGCGGTCGCGGAGCGGATCTCCTCCGGATCGTAGTCGCTGACCTCGGGCTGTGATACCATCGACGCGCGCAGGACGCTGGTACCATGGGCGCGCATCGCGTCCTCGACGTAAGGCGGCGGAGGAGCCGATGCGACGACTTCGCTGATGCCGAGCGGTCCGACCGCCTCGTTGGCCAGCCAGCCGGCCGAGACGAACACGGCGACAGCCGCGGCGCGCTGAAGCAAGCCGATCACCCGCCCCCGCGACAAGCCACGCTCCAACCGGCGGGCTGCGTCAGCGATCGAGGGTCGGAACGCGGCGGCGGTACCTGCAAGCGCCAGCCGAAGCTCGTCGCGGTTGCGCAGATCTGCCATGACGCGCGCGGCTGTCACCGGCCGAGCGGCCAGATAGGACTCCACTTCGATGCGGCGGGCGACGTGGAGCTGGTCATCCACATAGCTGTCCAGATCGGCATCGGTGATGGGATCGGTGATTGCGTTCATTCCGGACCTCCCACAATCCTGAGATGGCTGCCCTTCGCTGGCATGCCGTCTTCCATCTCGCGCAAGGCGGCGCGGGCGCGCCCGATTCGCGACATTAGGGTGCCGAGCGGGATGCCGAGCGTGTTCGCTGCCTCTTGGTAGGACAGGCCTTCGATCGCCACGAGGTGGAGCCCGGCGCGCTGCTCCTCGGGAAGTCCGAGGAAAGCGTTGCGTACCTGTGACAGGCGAACCGAATGGTCCTGGGACGCCGGTAAGGCGCTTTCGGCAAGACGGCCGCTCTCGGCGACTCGAACGGCCTCCGACCTGCGGCTGCGGACACCGTCGACGAACGTGTTGTGCAGGATCGACAGGAGCCAAGCGCGTATGTTGCCGCCAGCGCGGAAAGTCGCACGCTTCTCATACGCGCGCACGAGCGCATCATGCACGAGATCCTCCGCATCCGACGCATCACGCGTCAGCGACCGCGCATAGCGCCGCAGCGCGCCAATCTGGCTGAGCACGTCGAAACGGGATGTCCGGGGGTTCATGACACTTATACGGAGCCGCGTCGGATTTTCATCCCCAGGGGTTCACGTTTTTTGCCACACATCTGTTCCCGGTCCGTGATGACGCGGTTTCCGGTTCGACGATCCCGCGTCGCACCGCACTCCTCAGGAGCTCGGCAGGGGCTTTTGTGGTGTTGGCTTGCATGCTGACCTCCAGGTGATATTCGGCGACCTTACTCTGGCAGAGCGTTGGTCGCCTTCCGTCCCCACCGGATATTCACGTTTGCTGACTGACGGTTTCGAGGCTTGGATTGTCAGAAACCGACCTTCAGAGCGGCACGGGTATCGACGTGATCTGACCTTGAGGCGGCCAACAACACTTCTGCCAGACGTCCTGCAAGTCCGAAGTCTGCCGTCGAGATCGCGTGCGGTCACTGGGTCGCAAAGCGGTAGCCGACGCCAGGTTCCGTACGGATAATCCTGGGATCGGTGGGGTCGCGTTCGATCTTCGACCTCACCTGCCCGATGAAGACCCGCAGATAGTGCAGGTCGTCGGCGTGGGCCGGTCCCCAAACATTCGTCAGCAGCGTGCGGTGGGTGACGACTCGGTCGGCATACTTGGCCAGCAGCAGCACCAGATCATATTCTTTCGGCGTCAAGTGGACCGGCACCCCGTCCCGGGTGATCCGCCGTTTCACCACGTCGATCGCGAGGCCGTCGACCGAAATCCGCGTCTCGCCGCCTTCACTGGTCGTCCGGTGCCGAAGGGCGGTGCGAATCCGCGCGGTCAACTCGCCGATACCGAAGGGCTTCTCGATATAGTCGTCAGCGCCAAGATCCAGCGCCTCGATCTTCTCGGTCTCGCGGTCACGCGCGGAGAGGACGATCACCGGCACAGGACTCCAGCCGCGCAGATTGCGGACAACCTCCTTCCCGTCCATGTCGGGCAGGCCGAGGTCGAGGATCACCAGATCCGGAGCGGCGGTCGCAAGCAGCTTCAACGCGGTCGCGCCGTCGGCCGCTTCGATGACCTCATATCCCGCCGCCGTCAGGGCGGGCCGCAAAAACCGCTGGATCTGCGGCTCGTCGTCAACGACGAGGATGCGCGGGCCGGTCATTTGGGCTGCTCGGGCTGCGGCTCGATGGGGAAGCGCAGGACCAGGCGCGTGCCGCGCCGCTTCACCGCAGGGCTCTCCGCGCGGATCGAGCCGCCCAGCGCCTCGACGAAACCCTTCGCTATGGCTAGCCCTAGGCCGGTGCCAGGGGCGCGACCGTCGCTGCGGGCGCGGCGGAAGAATTTCTCGAAGATCCGCTCCAAGTCCTTGCCCGCGATTCCCTTGCCAAGATCGACGACCGAGATCATCACCGCATCCTTCTCCACCCGCGCGTAGATCGTCACCGGCTCCGGCCCACCAAACTTGCGCGCATTGTCGATCAGGTTGAACAGCACCTGCCCGAGCAGCACGCTGTCGCCGCGGATCAATGGCAGCGTATCGGCCAGCTTGATGTCGACGCTCAGTCCCGGAAACGTCTTGCGCGCCTGGTCGACGGCGGAGCGCACGACATCGGCGACATCGACCCAGTCGCGGCGCGCTTCGACGGTTTTCGAATCTATGCGCGTCATGTCGAGCAGGTTGGCGAGGAAACGGGTCAGCCGGCCGCTCTCCTCCTCGATCGAGATCAGCAGGTCGTCGCGGCTCTTGGCGCTCATGCGCTCGCCGAGCTGGCGCAGGCTGGTGACGGCGCCCGTGATGGTGGCGAGCGGTGTCTTCAGATCATGCGACACCGACGCCAGCAGCGCGGAGCGAAAACGCCCGCCTTCCAGCGCCGCGTTCTTTTCCAGGCTTTCCCTGGACAGGCGCGAGCGGTCGATGGCAACGACCGCCTGATCGAGGATCGCCAACAGGGTGTGCTCGGCCGCTGTATCGAGCGCGCCGCCACTGACGTCGATGCCCAGCACGCCGACGATGCCGTGCGGCGCCAGCATCGGCAGGCACTGCCGAAGGCGATCCAGGTGGCCGACCGCTGGCACTTGATGGAGAACGCCAGCCGCGCTTTCCTAGAGCCTCACGCGTTTGCCTTTGAACAACCTCCAAAAAAGACAGTCACGAGTTCCAATCGAGGACGATCTTGCCGCTGTTTCCGCTTTGCATGATCTCAAAACCCGTCTGGTACTCCGCCGTCTAACGAGGCGAATGCTCCGGACTTCCTGGCCTTTCCTGCCCTGCCCGACGAACTCCTTTGTCCCTCCGCCAGCATGCTGAGTCCTGAGCGGTTCAGCGCCGCGGCACGGACAAGACATCCTTCTCGCCGCTATCGATTGCAGTGAAGCCAAGTCCCTTTTGGGGATTGTACCAATTGACCGCGCCTTGGCTCTCAAGCAGCAAACCTACTTCGGCGATTGGTCTTCCAGCGTGTCGCGCCTGGCCGCTGATCTCCATCAAATGCACAACCTGATGACCCTTTGCGCTTTCTTCCACGCTGACCTTAAAAGAGGTCGCCGGACCGCCGCCTCAGCCCAGCTTGCCAGCGGTCCGGTAAGCAATCATTGAACGCTTTGCCCAATCACCACCGCTCCAATGTCCTCGATGTTTCCGCTCACTACATTCGCCGAAAGCCATGTTCATGCCAAAGTAGTGCTAGGAATCCCGAGCGCTAGTATCCTTAGCCGCCAAAATTGTTTCAACACGGTTGACAGACATTATGCAATGAGGTCACTGTACCAGTACAGTAGACATCTATCATTGATATCAAAATTAAATACCGTCTTTTGTCAGGGAGGCTGCAAGATGACCGGTATTCTCTCGGTAATTAAGTCGTATCTAAAATTGCCTAATCGTAAGCTATTAGTATCGCTTGCGTCTCTTTCAGTGGCTGTAATTTCACCGGTTTCCGCTCAGGCGGAAGGCGAAGGGGTGCTCGGATGGCGCTGGGATGGAGTCTACTACCCATCGGCTGAAGAGGCCTGTCGTGCCCAGTGGGAATGGGCGGGTATGAATAACGGCTACAGCCGGTTCATTGGAGCATTTCCGTACGGAAATTCGTGGACGAGCCAGGAATGCAGTTGGACCAGCTTCCAATATCTGTGCCGGCAAGAGACCGGAGGCGGACTGCTGAATTGCTGGACTGTCTTACCCGCTGCAGTCTCTTTCTCCTGCGAATCCGGGTACACGCGCACAGCGATCGGGCGCTGCGTCAAACCAGAGGACCTCCGCCCAGAGCGACCACCTGTATGCTACAACAACGGCGGCAACTCAAACGATACAACTAATAATCCGGTCATCCTCGGCACCGGTGCCAAGGTGATGTCTGCCTTGGATTATGAGAGCGCGGATGGCCGCTTCCGGATCGGCCGAAACTACCGCAGCATCCCGGTAGGTGCCACGACCAGCTACCGCGACTATCCACTCGGCCTTGCTCGCGGATGGCAGTTCGATTTCGCCATGGAAGCGCAGTTGGGTACTTTCTCGGGTTCTCTGGCATCGTCTCCGACTGGCAATGTTACAATCGTCGCGCCGGATGGCTCCGGATACGATTTCATCCTGAACACAAGTGGCGACTTCGAGCCAAGAACTGCGAGTGGCGCGGTATCGCACGACTATCAGTTGGAGTTCGTCGGGCCCCTGCCAACAGCGCTTACGGATATTTATGACAGCTCCACCCAGTGGATCGTCACTGGCCCAGATGACCGTAAATGGACCCTTGAGACCTTTTCCAAGGTAAATGCTGCGTCACAGGGCTACCGTATCGGGCGACCGACCGAAATCGCCCGGCGCGACGGTTATGAATGGACCCTGACCTATAACGCGGATGGATCGCTGGACAAGATCGAAGACACGTTCGGCAGGACAGCAAGTTTCACCTGGTACGACTTCTACATCACCTTCGTGACGGGAGTGGCCAACACCGATCCCGTTCCAGAGGCCGTTCGTTCGATCACCTTCCCGGACGGCAGTAGCGTCGAATATCAGTACGATCCTGCGCCGGTCGTCACGCCGCCATCAACGGGCAGGATCGAGCGCCTCACTGGCGCGTCGATCCTTGACGGCAATTCCACAGAGGTCGATTCCACCACGTATTTATACGAGAATTCCGACTACACCTTCGCGGTGACTGGCGTTGTCGACCATCGCAATGTTCGGATTGCCACCTATGAGTATGATGATCTCGGTCGGGCAATCCTTACTCAAGGGGCTGATGGCGAAAACGAATATACCATCGAGTACGGCGCGTCCGGCTCGCTTATCACGAGGCGCGTGACTAACCCGCTCGGCCGCGAAACCGTCTACAGCTTCGAGCGCGTTGGATCGAGCGCATCCGACATTCGGCTCGTCACGATCGACGGTGAGGCCACTCCCAACTGCCCGGCGAGCGAAGCGGAAGTTGCCTATGGTGTCGATGGTTTCGTTGACGAGACAGTCGATGAGGAAGGCAGAATCACACAATACACTCGCGATGATCGCGGCCGACCGACCACTATCGTCGAAGGCGTTGGAACTCCTGAAGAGCGGGAAACCACGATCACCTGGCACACAACATGGAACGTGCCGATTACAATCGTGCAGCCGGGACTGACGACCACGCGTACCTACAACGGTTCGGGCCAGTTGGTCACCCTGACGGAGACCGACACGACAACGCACACCGTGCCCTATTCGACAAACGGACAGACCCGAACCTGGACCTACACCTATACGACGGGCGGGTTGGTAGCGAGCGTCGATGGACCGTTGCCGGGGAGCGGCGACACGATGTCTTACACTTATGATGCTGACGGTTATCTCGCCACCTACACGAACGAGGTCGGGCACGTTACGACTGTGCTTTCCATTAACGATCGCGGCAATCCGACCTCGATCGAGAACGCCAATGGCATCGCCATCGATCTTCAATACGACGCTCTCGGCCGTGTGACTGAGATCGCTGCCGATCCGGCAGGCATCGAAGCGGTCACCCTGGTCGAGTACGATCTTGCCGGAAACATCTCAAAGATCACCGATCCCGACGGCTCTTTTCTTGGAGTCGAGTACGATGGCAACAACCGCGTCGAGAAGATCACCGACAACTTCGATGAGACGATCGTTTACGCTTATGACGCGATGGGCAACAACACGCTGCAGGAGTTCAAGGAAGCCAGCACGAGCCTGATCTTCCGCCGGCAGAACACATTCGATGAATTGGGGAGGTTAATGGAGGTGATCGGCGTCGGCCCGGCGGTGTGGGCCTACGGCTACGACAAGGTTAACAATCTCACTTCAGTATCCGATCCGAACACCAATGCCGTTGGCATTGCCTATGACAGCCTCAATCGCATCGTCTCATTCACCGACGAGCGCGACGACGAGACGACCTGGGCGTATGGCGCCACGGACGACGCGATTGCCACCACAGATCCTCATGACGTGACCACCAGCTATGTCCGAAACGGCTGGGGAGAGGCAATCCAGGAACAGAGCAACGATATCGGCGCCACGGTCCTCTATCGGAATGAAAAGGGACAAGTCACTGAGAGGACCGATGCCCGGAGCGTCGTGACGGAGTATGATTACGATGCCGCCGGGCGCCTCCTGGAGGTCAGCTATCCCGGCCAATCCGCGCTGAATATCGAATACACCTATGACTCAACGGCCGGCGGGAATTCAGGGATCGGCCGTCTGACGGGCGTTACCGATGCTGTTGGGACGATTTCTTACATCTATGACGCCCTCGGGCACGTCATCAAGCAAGAAAAAGTGGTCGGCGTACAGAACTACGCGTTTGAATTCGAATGGAACGATGCCAGCGATCTTGTCGAGTTGGTCTATCCGTCCGGGCGCATCGTGACGTTCGGTAGAGACGCCAACGGCAGCATTGAGAGCGTGCATACTCAAGCTTCCTCATCGGAATCTTCCGAGGGATTGGCATGGTGGATCAGCTACACGCCCTTCGGGCCTCGGCAAGGTCTGCTGCACGGCAACGAACTCACCGACTGGCGCATCTTCGACCTTGACGGGAGGATCACGTCATGGATCGTCGCTGACGAGGCCGCTCCCCTCGAATATATCAGTCACTCTTTCGGCTATGTCGATGACCGCAACCTCACCTCGATCACCGACAACCTCGATCCGCTGAAAAGCCAGTCCTTCTGGTACACAGAGAACGGCTTTCTACAGAACGCGAGCGGCTCTTGGGGCGACCTGACTTTCTACGTCGACGGTACGGGCAATATCACCCACCGCATCCTCTACGACGGTGCCACGACGACGGCCCAGAATTTCGGGATACCCGTGGACTCCAACCGGCTTGCTCAGGAAACCACCGACAGCGTTCTGACGCGCGAGTTCACCTCCGATGCCGCCGGCAACATCATCGCGGAAAACAATATCCCGGCATCGACCACGAAGGCGTTCACCTACAACCACGCCGGCCAGCTCGCGGGGGTGGACGTCAATTCCACCACGGAAGGCACCTACGGCTATGACTATCTGTCGAGACTGACCACGCGCACGCTTGCGGGCAGCTCGACAACGCTGCACTTCGTGCACGATCTCGACGGCAACATCATCGCCGAATACGACGCCGCCGGTGCTGTACTGCGTGAGTATATCTGGCTGGAGGAGCGGCCGCTCGCGGTGGTCGATCATAGCGGCACTTCACCCGCGATCTACCACGTTCATGCCGACCATCTCGGCCGACCTGTCATGTTGACAGACGACGCGAAAGCCAAGGTGTGGGAAGCGACCTACCTTCCCTTCGGCGGGGTTCATTCACTCACCGGGCCTGCCAGCTTGGACTATCGGTTTCCAGGGCAATGGTTCCAGCTGGAATCCGGGCTGCATTACAACTGGCATCGGCATTATGACCCCGCGACAGGTCGATACCTCCAGCCCGATCCGCTCGGCATGCCGGACGGCCCCAGCAGGTGGGTATATGCGCTCAATAGCCCGCTGATGAATACGGACCGGGAGGGCCTGTCTCCGTTTTCATTTTTGGGACCTGCGTTGCGCATCTTAGGACCCCGCATCCTGCCACCATTGCTGTGGGGGCCTCTCGAACCTGCGCCCTTTCCATCGGGACCTCTCACTCCTCCCGCCCCCAATGAACCACCAGCATATTGCCCCGTTCCGCCTGGAGCCCTTAATCCGCCATTCCCGCCAAACATCCTGAATACTGAAGGAAATAGCGATGGCGATCCCCAGCCGGAGACTACCCCTCGTCCCGATGTCCCGACACAAGGCGGCGGCCGTAGTGGTGGACGAGTAAAAGACCTGAAAGGGCCGCCAAACAGCGCAATAAAAGGAACAGGAGGCCGCATTTTCGTAACCGACAAGAACGGGAACGTGGTTGCTGATATCACACCAGACCGCGCAAAGGATGTAACCCCCGGTGTTGGCTTTGGTCCAAAGAGGCCTGCTACGCCGCAGGAATTAGAATTATGGAAAAAACTGAACCAGTAGAATGCGATAGAAGCAGTATTTCTATCCAAAATCTAATAACCTCTTTCCGCGAGGCACTACAGGCCGTCGCTCCAATAGCAAGCCGAGTCGGCATAAAATGGATTGAGCCTGACATATATGATGAATGGGACGCAATATCATCAGGTTTGTACAGCGGAATTGTAAAAATGGCTATCGAACGCTCTAACGAATGGGGTAACTGCTATCCAATTATTGGATATGATGTTAGAAAGGATAAATTGACCGGACATAGCTACATTGAGGTAAATAATGAATTTCTATTAATAGGTCTTCACACCGTAGTTAATAATTTTGACACATGTATTGTTAGCGAATTGACCGATAATATAATTGGAGAAATCCATAATATATCGTTTTCTAAATGCAACTTTAGCGCAGTAGCCGTGCAGTATAATTATAGAAAGAAGATTGACCATGTTAGTTGGTAATATTTGATATCATTTTTTAACGCGCCGGGGCGTTCACGATCATCGTGCAACGCTGATCTTGGCCGGCCGTGCGCGCTGCCTCGACACATTGGCCAATCGGCTCGGCGTTGTCGCGCACGAGCTGCGAGGAATCGACCACGCCGCGCCAACCTTCGGGGTCGACCGTCCGCATCATTGTGACGCCGGCGTTCCATCGATCCTGACCCATGACGATCGCCGTAACATGCGCGTCGGCCGCGAACGGCAGGATACGCGGCAAGAGCACGCCGGCGAGCAGGCCAATGCCACCCGAACCACATGCACAAATCCTGCGTGTGAAGCGGCGTTGACCCCGTTAGCAATATAAATCTCAAGGAGTTAGGGTCAGAACAAGATCAGTGCGAAATTGTACGTTTGGCTTTGCGCCGTGCTTCGGCCTGCGTCTCTACACGCCCTGGGCGATGATCCGTATCGGGAGTGGATCGGCGAATGTGCAGGCGAAGCCTATCAGGGTGTCGCAGGCGGCCCACGGCGGCAGCTCGACGATCTCGCCGAACGCACCATGACGGACAGACGGTTCACGAAACTGGCCGCGCTGCTCGGCGAGGCTTCGCGGCTGGAAGCGGACTTTTGGCAGATGGGGCTCGATTCAGCCCGCTGAAGTGTTAGAAAAGGTGGGGCATTCCGTCTTTCGACGGAAGGATGTCACCATTGTTCCCACGCACGGGTTCGACCATGAAGGACACGCCGTTGCGTTCCCAATCGGCGAGTTGCCGGAGACCGACGAGACGATGGCGCAGCGGGTCAGCCATTTCGTTTCCGAGTCTCTACGCCCAGGGGAATGGCTACGCGGCGTCCGGACGACCAGTTCGGTGATGGAGAAGAAGTTCCTGGAAATCAACCTCGACGCTTTCAAGGCGGGAGAGATTCCGGAAGGGGCAAGCACCGATCTGGTAGCGGCGATGACTGAGACTCTCCGGACGGCGGTTCTGCCTCGGGCGTCGAATGCCGAGCCTTTAGGCCCTGTTTCGATGGAGACGACTTTCGCTTTTGACCAATTGGTCGTCGGGTCATCTCAACACTTGGAGCGCTTCGAACGCATCGTAGGCGAAGCGGTTTCCGACGTTTTTGTGCTGTCGACATTCGTCCTCAGCCAGTCCGACGAAAGGGGAAGGGTGCACCGGGAGCGTATCTATCGCGCTCTCGAAGATGCATTCCAGCGTGGCGTACTACCAAGAGTCATTGGGTTTGACCGACATGTGCCCATTCACGCATTCCGATTGATGTGATTGTTTCGGGAGTGGCGAGCAGTTTCTGCCAGGCCTCGCACGCGGCATCGATTATGGCGTCGTAGCTATCGAAGACGCTGTTCGAGAGCCAGTTCTGGCGCAGGTATTGCCAGACGATCTCAACCGGGTTCAGCTCCGGCGCCTGCGATGGTAGGAAGATCGGCGTGATGTTGTTCGGCATCCTGAGGTTGGCGGTAGTGTGCCAACCGGCACGATCCATGACGAGCATGGCATGCGCGCCCTTTTCGACGTGGCCGCTGATTTCGTCGATATGGAGCTGCATGGCCTCGGTGTCGGCAAAGGGCAACGCGAGAGCGGCGCCGACCCCACGCGCCGGACAGATCGCGCCGAACAGATATGCGCTCCTGTATCGCTGGTCGGCCGGCTGGCGGGGCCGCGTGCCGCGTCTGGCCTGTGTTTCGGCGTGGAATATTGACCCCTCTGGCGGGGTGACCGGCGTCCAATTTTGACCCCCCTCCTGTTTCGTCTGACCATCCGTCTTTTGATGGCGGATGGAGGGGGAGTTGAAGCGAGTGGATACGATTGCGCGTGTTCGCCGAGCCTTCCATGTGCAGGGCTGGTCGGTGAAGAAGATCGTCCGGGAGCTGCATGTGTCCCGCAACACGGTCCGCAAGATACTGCGTTCCGATGAGACGGACTTCTCTTATGAGCGGGAACGCCAGCCGTTGCCGAAGACCGGAGCCTGGAAAGGCGAGATCGAACGCTTTCTGTCGGCCAACGAAGGCAAGCCGTCTCGGGAGCGGTTGACGCTGATCCGGATTTACGAGGAGCTTCGGGCACTCGGTTACGACGGCAGCTACGACGCAATTCGGCGCTATGCGAAGGGCTGGTCAAAGGACAGGGGCGCTGTCATGGCCGAGGCCTACGTGCCGCTCTACTACGCACCCGGTGAGGCCTATCAGTTCGACTGGAGCCACGAGATTGTCCTGATCCAAGGGGTGACGACGACGGTCAAGGTGGCCCACGTCCGGCTCTGCCACAGCCGGATGATGTTCGCGAGAGCCTATATGCGCGAGAGCCAGGAGATGGTGTTCGACGCACACGACAAGGCTTTTGCGTTCTTCCGAGGCACCTGCACGCGTGGCATCTACGACAATATGAAGACGGCGGTGGAGGCAGTCTTCGTCGGCAAGGAACGGCTATACAATCGACGCTTTCTGCAAATGTGCAGCCACTACCTCGTTCATCCGGTCGCCTGCACCCCTGCATCCGGCTGGGAGAAGGGCCAGGTCGAGAACCAGGTGGGCCTCGTGCGCGAGCGCTTCTTCACACCGCGTCTCAGGGTCAAAAGCCTGGAAGAACTGAATGTCTGGCTACTCGATAAATGCGTTGCCTATGCCAAGGCTCACGGCCATCCTGAACAGACAGCGCAGACAGTCTGGCAGATGTTCGAAGCCGAACGCGACAGCCTCGTGCGCTATGTCGGTCCGTTTGACGGGTTCCATTGCGTGCCGGCGTCGGTATCGAAGACCTGCACGGTCCGCTTCGACAACAACAAATACTCTGTCCTGTCGACTACCGTCGGCCGGCCCGTCGAAGTCCATGCCTATGCTGATCATATCGTCATCAAGCAGGACGGGGTAACGGTCGCCGAACATCGACGCAGCTTTGGCCGTGGCGACACCGTCTATGATCCTTGGCACTATGTGCCTGTCCTGGCTCGCAAACCCGGCGCTTTGCGCAATGGGGCTCCGTTCCGGGAATGGGTTCTGCCAGCCGCGATGGAGAAGGTCCGCAAACGGTTGAAGAGCGTCGATGACGGTGATCGACAGACGGTCGCCATCCTCGGCTGTGTTCCAGGGGATGGCCTCACGGCCGTGGAGGCTGCCTGTCAGGAAGCGCTCGATCACGGCGTCTGCTCCGCCTCGGTGATCATCAATATTCTGGCTCGAAGCCGTGACCCGGCTCCCGCTGCAACCCTGCAAATCCCGGATGCGCTTCGGCTTGCCCATGAGCCGGTCGCTCCAGTCGGATTCGTGCGCTACGGGGCACATATCCGTAGGCTTTCCCGCGCAGCAATTTGAAGTTCCACGCCTCATGTCCGACGCTGTGCGTCTTCAAGTGTCCGAAGTTTCCGAGCGTCGGATCCGCCGGGGACGGGCCGGCATAGTTCACCATCCAGCCGATATTTATAAAGACAAGCTGCGCCGTTGTAGCCGAAGCCATACCCCTCCCCCTGGAAATCAGGCAACCCACGCACGCTCAACTATAGATAATCTGCGCACTCCAGCAACTCTCGCGCCCAATAAGGTGGGATGTTGGTTCATAGCTGAAAATGTGCAAATCCCGCGTGGATTAGGCGCATGACTACCGCGCGTCGTTCGTCAATCTCCTTCTTTAGTTTCTGTGTCATCGTCAACCTGCCTGATCCGGCACAGAGCCGGGAGGGGCTAATCCTGTCTAATTTTGCTAAAGCCTTGATTGAAGGCACGGACGGGAGGGTACCGACGCGATGAATGAGATAGCCGGCGAGATGAGGCGACCAGACCCGCGCGATCTGGACAGCATTTTTAGCGATCTGCGAGATCTAGCGCAGAGCGACGGCGCTCTGCACGAGCTTTCCTCCCTCTTCTATCGGGACTGGATCGTCGCCATCGATGTAAAGGCGGGCACCGTCGCAGATGATCGCGAAAAGCGCTGGTCACCGACCAAGCTGAACAACAACGAATTCATGCTGCTGATGGGGCTCATGGTGCAATCTGCATCCGACCGCACGCACGCGGTTGTTGTTCAGGACAACGATTTCGCGGCCAGAGCAGATGCGCTGCTGCGGGAATTCCACGATCGTTTGATAGAGGATGCCCGCCCCAATCTCGACGATCCTTCCGACTTCGAACGCAAGCTCGGTGTCGCCGCGCGCGAGGCGATCTACTATGGCGCAGACAGCTTCTATCTTCATCAGCTCGCACGCTTCGGCCGTGACAGATATCGCGCCGATTTCGAATGGCTGATCCGGAATAGCGGTCTGTCGACGCGACCGATGGTCGAAATCGCCCGTTACATCATGGACCGGACTTCGCGGCAGATGACGGCGACCGTAGCTATGAAGTCGGAACGAGCGGAGATCACCAAGGGGGACCTGACCAACAGTCTGCTCGTTGCGAAAAGCGAGCTCGCCGGGAAATTCGGGAGCAACAAGAGCAACGCCTTTGTCGCGAAATTTGCGACGCCGGTCACGGGCGCCAATCTCGGCTTTACCGGTCCTTTCCTCGTCAACCAGGCCAATCTCGCACCGCTGATCGATCTCGGCGAGCACCTTTACGCGCCGAATACCTACCGGCTTTTCGAAAGCATCTATGAAAGCCCGTTCTACTGGATGATTGCCGATAAGGAGTATCGCAACACCGCGGCGGAACATAGGGGTGCCTTCGTCGAGCGCACGGCCGCCAATCTCTTGCGGTCCGTATTCGGCACAGACAACGTCCACGAAAACGTGTCGATCCAGCCCAGCAAGAAGAAGACTGCGGGCGAGGCCGATGTGTTGGTCGCCTATGGTGAGTTCGTGATCATCGTCCAGGCCAAGTCCAAACGGGTCACATTGAAGGCGAGGGCGGGTGACGAGGAAGCGCTTGCCGCCGATTTTCAGGGCGCGGTTCAGGATCCGTATCGCCAAGCCTATGAATTCGCAGAACTGGTTCAAGCAGGGGCGGAATGCAAGACGAAGAGCGGCAAGACGCTCACGTTCGCGCCGACGGTCCGGACCTTCCCAGCAGTCATTCTTGGTGATGCTTTTCCCGCTGCGACCTTTTTGTCCAACATCATGCTGAAGCGGAGCGAGACGATTGCACCTGTGATATGGGACCTAGGCGTGCTCGATTGTGCAACGCGCATACTGCCAAGTCCGATCGAGTTTCTCTATTATTTGAAATGCCGCTCAGATACGTTCGACAAGATTCACTCGGACAGCGAGTATATTTTTCTTGGCTATCACCTAAAATATAAGCTCGCCGTGGATCCGGAATACGATGGCATGATGCTTGATCGGGATTTCGCCGCGATCGTTGATGATTTTATGGCGCCCCAAGATGTAGGCATCAGACCAGAACGACCCGTCAGTATTCTCGAGCGTCTGGAGATCCCGTTTATCTCGGAAATCTTCAAGAGCCTGAAGACTGCACCGCCGCCTTTGGCGGCTGTGGTGATTGAGCTTTGTGATTTCTCCTATGCAGCACTCACAGACATCGCCAAGGCGATAGAAGCGACCCGCGGCGAGGTCGCAGCCGGCAAGCAACTAAAGGCATTTTCTATTCCGACGGAATCCGGCGGTCTGACTTATGTCGCTTGCCGTAATCTAAGCCGAAGCAGTCGGTCGGCCGCCGAGGCCATCGGCCAAAAGCACAAATACGATCAAAAGCGCGATCGCTGGTATGTCATCGTGGACAGCAACGCAACCAATGCACCAGTGGACGCGCTGCTTCCCCTAGCGGGGAAGTGGAAGGAAGATGCGAAGCTAGCCGAACACTCGCGCCAGGTTGATGCGATCTTCAAAACTCGTATGCAACCGCGTACCGTCCCATCACGACGCGGCCTACACGGAAAGTGACCGGTCCACAACTTGACCAATCCTCGGGACAAGGTCTGGTGAGCGCAGGCTTCTAAGGCGAAAGGTCTTACTCGACCCCATCCGGCGCTCCAGCGAGGGTCTCGGGAAACACCCTGTGTTCTGACCCGCCCCCTCCCTCCGCCAGCAAGCCGGCATCCTGAAGTGCTTCGAGCTCCGGCAGGACGCGCAGCGTCTCCAGCCCAAAATGCTCCAGGAAACGCTTGGTCGTCACGTAGGTGAAGGGCGCACCCGGCGTCGGACTGCGCGGCCCGGCTGCGATCATGTTCTTGTCGCGTAGCGCCGCAATGGTGTCGCGCGTAGCCTCGCGGCCGATGATGTCGGACACACCTGCCCGCGTGATCGGCTGATGATAGGCGATCGACACCAGCACCATGAGCTCGGTCTGGGTAAAGTCGATATGGCGCTCGGGCAAGACCATCGAGGCGTTGATCGCGTCGGCATAGGCCGGCCGCGTACGCAGCTGCCAGCCGCCGGCAACGCTGACGAGATCATAGGGCTTGCCCTTAAGCTCGGCGCGGATGTCGTCAATGAGCAGATCGATACTGGCCTGGCGGCCAACGATGCGCGCCAGAGCCAGGCGCTCGACCGCTTGCGGTGCGGCGAACAGCACCGCCTCGATGCGGTTCATCCATTCCCGCCAGCGGATTTCGGGCGGCAGCTCGGCGAGCTCTGGATCGAAAGCCAGGCTTTGGGATTGCTTCGCGCGCCTGGCCATCGTCACAACCCGTAGAGCCGGAAGGTTGGCCGGCCGCCGAGCTCGCGCACCGCGCGCAGCTCGTGCAGCCGCTCGAACAGCCGACGTGCCCCGCGCGCCGACAGTTTCGTGCTCGACCACGAGGCTGGCAGTGCATCGTCATCGAGCAGCAGTTTGACGACCTCGGCCGAGCCCTTGGCCCGAAGCTTCGGAGCGACATCGAGGAGGCGTGATGCCCGCCTGGCGAGATCGGCGGCGAGATCGCAGGCCTCGGCCGCCGCTTGCGAATAGGCGAGCAGCACCGCCCTGCCCCAACCTTCTCCATCCGGCCGGATTCGCCAGCGCGGCTCGCCGGTCTTGAACTGCGACGACGCCACCTGCCCGACGAGCAGTGGCACTGCTACCGTCCAGCGAAATCTTCTCGCCAGCATCGCATCAGCCAACCATAACGCCAGCAGCTCGGCATCGGGCCGCGCCCGATAGAGCCCGGCCGCAAGCTCGACCGCCACGAGAGGCGCCGGCCGGGACGACGATGCCAAATCCTCGGCATTGGCGACGACCTCAGCTAGGGCATCGTCCCATTTGAGATCGAGCAGTTCGGCGATGGATCGCACAATTTCTTCGTCCAAGGTCGTCGATCGGCCCGCAAGTCGCCGCCAGGCCAACAACACCTTTCCGGCAGGTCCCGGATCATAGCCGGCGGCACGAAACAGCTGCGCGTCGCGGAGCGCCGATTCCTCTTCCGTCCGCCCGTGCAGGCGCATCGCCGCCGCCGCGGACTTCAGGGCCAACCGCTGCCGCCATACGCCAGCCCAGACCGGCTCGCTGCGCACCAGAATATCCAGCGAATTCAACGCTGCCCCGGCCAGATAGCTCGCGTCGACATCGCGATGAATGTCGCCGTGCGGCCTCGTCCACGCCGGCACCTTTGGCACGCCAAGCAGGTCGTTGGGAAACAAATCAGCGGCCGACTTCATCCCAAACCGGTATCACGCTGCGGCGCTTTGTGCCAGTGTCGACGACAAAAACCGCCGCGCCTGTCGTGCTCGTCCTATGTCCAATAAGCTTCCATTATTGGACGTACCTTGATAGATTCCAAAACCATGCACAATTCCCCGGGAAACACCCCCAAAATCGACGTTTCGAGTGCCGATGATCTCCCCGACGTCGTCGACCTGGTCATGGAAATGGGTACCATCTCTCCCCGCGCGCGGCTCGAAGCCCTCGTCGAGACGGCGACCGCCTACGCCGAGGCCGCCAGCTCGGAAAACACCCGCGAGGCTTATGCCGGCGACTGGCGGCATTTCACCTCCTGGTGCCGCCGTGAAGGGTTCGAGGCGATGCCGCCCTCCAGTCAGGTCATCGGCCTCTATATCAGCGCCTGCGCCGCTGGCGATCCGAAATACGGGCTCCCTGCCCTGTCGGTCGCGACGATCGAGCGGCGTCTCTCCGGTCTGGCCTGGAATTTCACCCAGCGCGGCCAACCCATGGACCGTGACGACCGTCATATCGCCACGGTGCTCGCTGGCATCCGCCGCAAGCACGCCAGACCGCCCCGCCAGAAAGAGGCCGTCCTCGGCGACGACGTCAAGGCGATGGTCAGCACGCTCGGCCACGATCTGAGGGGCTTGCGCGACCGGGCCATCCTGCTGCTCGGCTTTGCCGGCGGTCTGCGCCGTTCCGAGATCGTTGGCCTCGATGTCGTCCGCGATGATCACAGCGAAGGTGCCGGCTGGATCGAGATCTATCACGATCAGGGCGTGCTGGTGACGCTACGCGGCAAAACCGGCTGGCGTGAGGTCGAGGTCGGCCGCGGCGCTTCCGACCACACCTGTCCTGTCTCAGCGCTCGAGACCTGGATCCGCTTCGGTCGCATCGCGCGCGGCCCCCTCTTCCGCCGTGTATTCAAGGATAACAAGACTGTCGACGTCGAGCGGCTGTCCAGCAAGCACGTCGCTCGCCTGGTCAAGCAGACCGTGCTGGCTGCCGGGGTCCGGTCCGATCTTCCGGAGGAAGAGCGTGTACTGCTGTTTGCCGGGCACTCGCTGCGCGCCGGCCTCGCCTCCTCGGCCGAAATCGAGGAGCGCTACGTGCAAAAGCAGCTCGGTCACGCTTCGGCCGAGATGACGCGCAAGTATCAGCGCCGGCGCGATCGGTTCCGGACCAACCTCACCAAGGCGTCGGGGCTCTGACCCCTCCCCTGCCCCCAGCTGATCTTTAGGGCTGAATTCTATGGCTGGAGTTCACGTCTTCAATCCGAACACTCCTATATGGTCACATGTGACCACTTTTGCGGTGTACCCAATGTCAACTGTGAGTCTAAAAGACGCCAAGGCCGGGCTCTCGACCTATGTCGATCAAGCGATCCGGGGCGAGTTCGTGACCATCACGCGGCATGGCAAGCCGGTCGCGGCTCTCGTACCATTTGCGGCGGCCGAGATCGCGCAACGGACACTCAAGCCCGCACGTCCAAGCTTTGCCTCTTATTTGAAACAGTTTCCGGGCGGCGAGTTTGAGCGTAATCAATCCCCCGCGCGGGATGTTGACCTTTGAGCGGTTACATCCTCGACACCAATGTCGTTTCCCTGCTGTCACCGACACAGGGCGAGGCGTCGGTAAGGTTTCTTTCCTGGCTCGATGAGGCCGATGCAAAGACGGAGCTCTTTCTGTCGGTCGTGACGGTTCACGAGATCGAACGCGGCATCACCTTGCTTGACCGTAGGGGTGCCACGGCAAAGGCGAGAGATTTGCGGCGTTGGATGGACGGTCTCGTTTCCACTTATGAGGATCGCATTCTTCCTATCGATGCGGCAGTCTCCGCGATCTCCGGCCAGCTCGAAGCTGCGGCGGTTTCGGCCGGGCATAATCCCGGGATGGCCGACGCGCTCATCGCTGGAACTGCACGCGCCGGTTTGAGGCTGCGACGTCACTTCACCCCTCCCCTGCCATCCGCTCGCGAGGCGATTGTCGCACACCTTGCCGACCAATCAGTCGCGGCCCTGAAAAGCCGATTCCATTGTGAGGGCTGAAGATTCTACGCGGCAGCCCTCAAGCAGCGAGTTCGCAGCTGTCGCCCGACCACATTGAGAAATCGACAGCAAAAGCGCTGCAGCCCCTCACCTACTCCGAATTGATTCTTCATCATTTTTTGGCGCCCCTCCCGTGTACGAGGGACCTGAACCAATCCCGGCAATTTGCGGCTTCCAACGCCGGCGTTCGCACGGCCAGCTTGTTTACCCAGACCTCACTTTTGCGCGTCCTTTCCGAGGCTCCGCAAGAGCGCCGCTGAAACCTGAAGCCCCGCGCCGCTGCCTCCGATATCGCCGGCGTGCTCCGCTTCCATTTCGCGTTCGGACGAGCGCGTCAATTTCCCCTCATCGAGCTTTGCCCGCAGCAAAGCCATCACCATCGGCCAGGTTGAGAACTTCCCGTCACGCGCCCGTTGCGTCAGGCTCCGTAGATAGCCGCCGGCGTTGTTAATCTGGCCGCTTCTCTGGTAAATCGACGCCAAAGTGATGGCCGCGTCGCGCTCACCCAACACTTCAAGCGCTTCGGCCCACGCGCTGGGACTAATGCCCAGCATCGGCCGGGCGGTTTCCGTCGTTGCCAGCAGATCGCGCCAGTTTCGGATCGCGCCCCCCTTCGCCAACTCGTGCAGGTCCGGACATGCATCCAACACGATCCCCAGTGGAAGATCCCGCCTCGGCAGGCTCCGGACGTTATGAGTGTCCGCGACGCTGCCGCCCGCTTCTTTGTTTTCTCGAAAGCCCTCGTTAGATTCAGATGTAGGTTCTGTGTTTGAATTCTGTATGTGGCGACCAGAATGGGACTCATTGGCGGCCGGATTCTGTGATTTCGCAAAAGATTCCAATGCATCGCGGATATCGGCCCAAAGGTCCTGAAGTTCGTCGCAGAGCGCCTCGACGAGTTGACGGGGGGCTGTCCTAGGGAGACGTCCAAGGATCGCCTGGTAGGCTTGCTGCACCCTGCCCCAGTTAGCAGGCACTTTCTCCTCTATGCCAGCGTCGATCATCTTGACGACGTCCCGGCGCAAGATGGTCAAACGCTCCTTGGCGACGCGAAACGCCTTTTTCTCGGTCTGCACTGTGTTGGCAAGATCCTTGAACTCTTCAGCGCGTGCGACGATCGGAGACAGATCGAAACCGAAGGCTTGTTCGATCTGCCCACCTTGTCCTTTGCGTGCATATCTCTTCCCATTCGGGCTATCCCTACGAATGATCAGGCCGCAGTCGACGAGCACACCAAGGTGGCGGCGCAGCGTAGTGGGCGGCATGCCGTTTGCCCGGGCCGAGAGAAGTTCGTTTGAGGGCCAGACGATCAGATCGCCTGCGGCCGACAGCTCTGTCTCACGATGGAAGGACAGGAGCGCGTTGAGGATCGCCAGCGATCGATCGGTGGCGCCCAGGAGATCCTTCGCTTCGCGGATATGCTGGAACACCTGCCACTTCTGGACGACGGCATCCTTTGGCATCTCGCGTGCCACGGCTTGGTTTAAAATCTGATCGAGCGACACCGGTCGCCGCCCAAAGGGCGTCGTTGTGGTATGTGCCTGCATTGTCTTTCACCTATCGCTAGGCAAAAGAAGCCAGCCCGTCGAAATCGACGTTTCGGTCCCTATAGGACTCTTGACTGTGATTCGGGGAAATGCGATTCTCTAGGTGTTCAAACTCGAGAAGGGCTTCCGGATCACATTTCGGGGGCCTTTTTCTTTTGCGATTGCTCCTTGTCTAGTTTCCTTCTGACTCCAAAAACTCCTGGTACAGCCTCTCCAGGTTGGTGGAGAGGAAGTCGCCGAACTTTGGTGCGTCTTTTGCTTTCAGCTCGAGCGTAAAGGCTCTAGCGCTACCTTTTGCGGCCACCTTCACGGCTTTCCCGGCCAGAGACCATTCTCGTCGCTGTGGTGTCGAAGCTATAGCCTTGCGCTTCTTTGGCTGCTTGAGCGATGCGCAGAGAGATGAAAAACGCGTTTCAACCGGCTCCGCTTTGAACTCTTCGGACCGCACGATTTCGCTCGCGCCCGTTGCCATCTCCGGGTTCAAAACAAGCTTCTTGAGTTCCTCCCAGCGATCTCGCCCAATGCCGGTGGCCGGCACGAGCGCATCGAGCACATCGCCTGGGACATGCTCGACAACAGAGAGCATCCGCGACAGCAGCGTGTCATCGATTGTGAGCGACTCCTTGATGATGTCCTTGCCAATGCCCGCCTGATGCAGGCGGTTCGCGAACAATGCCTTCTCGATGAACGTCTGGTTCAGGCGTGCGTTGTTCTCATGACCTTGAGCGATGATCTGCTCCTCAAGGTCATTGAGAGGCTTAACGACAGCGCGAACTTTGATCCCGAGGTGCCGCGCCGCCCTTGTGCGCCGATGCCCGAAAACAATGATGAAGCGCCCAGGCTGATCTGGGTGCGGCCGAACGAGAATAGGGGAGGACTGTCCCGCCTTCCGGATCGCTTCAACGAACTGCGGAAAATCGGGATCGTCTCCGGCGCGGTCCGAAAATGGAGACTCGTCGAGGACGTCCGGATCGAGCGAGACAATTGCATCTCCTTCGAGAATCCGCATCGAGTTCTCGGCTATTTCGTCGAGCGACTGGGTCATCAATCGGGACGCACCCTTGCGGGCATAGTCGGCCCGACTTTCCGCGGGCTTCGGTGCTCGCGCTTCGGACGGCATTGCACCAATTGAGGTCAGCAGATGTTTACGAGCCATGGGTGCCTCCCTCTTTCTGCCGCTAAGCGCTTGCCCTCTCTCGTTTTTTTGCCGTTTTGCACGGCTGTCAAAACCGTCCTCATTTCCGCCCCCACGCCTTATGGATCAGCGACACAATCTCGGCGTTGACGGCGTTGAGTGACTCGATGGCGCGATCGTAGGTGGTGCGTGTGAATTGACTGCGCTCCACTTCATAGAGTGTCTGTTTGGTAATCCCAGCGTCAGAAACCGCCGTGGACTTCAGCATCTGGTTTTCGAGGACACGTTTCCCGAACATCGCCTGCATGAAGCCTACCATCTGAGACTGCGGCCCATCTGTTGGTTCATAGCGTGTGACCAGATAGCGGAACCATTTCAAACGCACTCTGGCACCCGCGCCCTTAATCGACTGAAGGATTCCACCGAGCATCAACAGGAACTGGCTCATGGACATCACATCCAGCATCTGAGGATGGACAGTGATAAGGACCGATGTTGAAGCGGTGAGAGCGGTTAACGTCAGATACCCCAGTTGAGGAGGGCAATCGATCACAACGACGTCGTATCGGTCTTCCACCTCCCTGAGGGCCTGAGAGATGCGCGTAAAGAACAGTCGCCCCTCAGGGGAGCTTTTGTTGATAGCGGCTAACGGGGTCTCGTATTCATACTCCTGCAGCTCCAGATTCGCGGGAACGATATCAAGGCCGGGGAAATTCGTGGGCTGAATGATCTCCTTGATGGAGCGCCGCTTGTCGTCGTAGCGTATCGCTTCGAAGAGTGAGGGGTTCTTGTCGAGCTCGGGCTGAATCCCGTGGAGTGCCGAGAGCGATGCCTGGGGGTCGAGATCAATCGCGAGAACTCGATGCCCGGTGAGCGCGAGAAATTGCGCCAGATGCGCAGCAGTCGTCGTCTTGCCGCTGCCACCTTTGAAGTTCACGATCGACACCACCTGCAGCTCCTCGCCGGCACGGCGCCGAGGGACATAGCGCCTGATGTCCGTACGACCGTGTTTGTCGAGGAACTGTCGAAGCTCGAGCATCTGTTCTGCCGTATAGGATCGCCGTCCTGAGGCAGAAACTTGTGGCGCGGGACCTTTGCCCTCCAGGTGCAGTTTCTTGATGTGGTTTTGCGTGACGCCAAGAAACTCAGCGACCTCTCCGAGCGAAAAAAGGCGTAATCCCTTCTCCCCGTCCGGAGCATACTGCTCCAGACGGAGCATATTGAGCTTGTCGGAGATCAACTCCCCTTGCTCAAGAATCTCCTCGTCAAAATCGAGGTCTGTGCCGGTAACTTGCGTCACAATTGCCCTAGCCACTCTTTGAATAACGCTTTTCCCCACCCATCGAACGAGAAAGCGTGATTACTATGGGCGATTCCTTTGGCCCCGCAAGTTCTTTTTGGTTAGCAGCATCTCAATCGGCGTGGACAACTTTCGCACCGTCCAGCCAGATCCTAGGGCGAGCGCTAACGTTTTCAAATGGTTAGCAAAGCTATCTTGGTTTTCATGCTTCCCCTGGTACCTATCAGTTTTGACAGGGTGCAGGCGTCCGCATGGCTCTTTTCGCCCATCGACCTCTCGCTCGTGTGTGGGTCAGACCCGACTCACCCTGTCAGATTCGATAAGGTGACGATAACCGCCCTCGCTGAAATGTTCCCTCCATTCTTCCAGGGGATCTCGAAACGATTATGGGAGCCAAGCTTCCACGGATTTGTACAGTGCGAACGGCAGCGGTTCGGGTCGGCGCGGGCGATGGCTGACCGTCGCTCCAACGTCGCCTCGTGCGCAAACTCGAAGTGTCGTTCGGAAAAGAGATTTACGCCGCGCTTGCCGACACGAGCGTGGTGGAGATCATGCTCAACCCAGACGGTCGACTGTTCATCGAGCGGCTCGGATAAGGGATCATTTCTGCGGGGACCATGACATCGGGCGCGGCCGAGATCATCATCGGCAGTGTCGCTCACGCTCTAGGCTCCGAGGTCGACGACGACCGACCGATCGTATCAGGCGAGTTGCCGATCGACGGCTACCGGTTTGAGGGTCTTTTGCCTCCGGTCGTCGCCGCTCCAGCCGTCAAGATCCGCCGGCGAGCGTCCCGGCTCATTCCACTTGCCGACTATGTCCGCGACGGGATCATGACCGCTGAGCAGGCGCGTACAATACAAAATGCGGTCTCGTCCCGCTTCAACATCGTCGTCTCCGGCGGAACGGGTCCGGTAAGATCACACTTGCCAATGCGATCTTGCAGGAAATCGCACACGAGGCGACAGACCAGAGGCTGGTGATCCTTGAGGATACCGCCGAACTCAGTGCTCAGCCGAGAACGCTGTAGCGCTGCACACCTCCAAGTGTGTCGACATGGCCAGGCTTCTCAAATCGACCATGCGCCTTCGTCCCCGACCGGATTGTCGTCGGGGAGGTCCGCGACGGCGCCGCGCTCACGCTCATCAAGAATGGAATACCGGACATCCGGGTGGGCTCACCACCATCCACGCCAACAATGCGAAGTCGGCGTTGCGCCGTTTGGAGCAACTGACCCCAGAAGTCAGCCAGCAGCCGATGCGCGAGGTGATTGGCGAAGCAATCGATCTGGTCGTCTCGATCGAGCGCACACCGCCTGGCCATGGCCGCATCGTGCGCGACATCGTCGACGTCGAGCGATTCGCCGATGGCGAACATCAGATCGAGCGGGTCATACAGGAAGAGTGAATCCTCATGTCGCGTAATGTGCTGGGCCAACCGCACTGATTACGGTTTGCTTCGTTTTGATGGCGAGCCAACCCGCTGTCGCGGGTGGCGGAGGTGGCTTGCCCGGGGAAGGTCCGCTGCAGCAGATCCAGCAGTCGATTACCGGGCCGGTGGCCGGGTTCATCGCCTTGGCGGCCGTCGCGGTTGCCGGAGGCATGCTGATCTTCGGCGGCGAACTCAACGACTTCGCGCGCCGGCTTATGTATGTGGTGCTGGTAGCCGGCATCCTGCTCGGCGCGACCCGTATTGCAGGGTTGTTCGAAGCGTCGGGCGCATCGATCGGCAACATAGAAGCCACGCTCCCGTCGACACCTTCAATTGTGGAGGAGGGGAGGGGACATGGCTGAGACGTCATCCCCTCTTGCCGTCTCGATGAATCAGCGCGCCCTGTCGCGGCCCAACCTGCTGATGGGCGCGGATCGCGAATTGGTACTGCTGAGCGGCCTGGCTGCGGTGATATCTGGATCGGTAGCGCTGCGCTTGATGGCCAGGCAGATCCGCTGATGCGGAAAGTCTATATCCGACACATCCGCTACCGGCCGATCTATCGCCCGACATCGACGCCATGGCGAAAGGTGTGAGCACGTATGGTCGCGCTTCGCTCCTTCCGCCACGCGGGTCCTTCATTTTCCGACCTGCTTCCCTATGCCGGCGTGGTCGACAACGGCATCATGTTGCTCAAGGACGGGAGCCTGTTGGCGGGCTGGTATTTTGCCGGCCCGGACAGCGAGAGCTCGACCAATCTCGAACGCAACGACGTCGTCCGACAGGTCAACTCGATATTTGCGCGGCTCGGCTCTGGCTGGATGATCCAGGTAGAGGCGGTGCGTGTTCCAAGCACCGCCTATCCGCCTGAGGAGGAGTGTCGCTTCCCCGATCCGGTCACGCGCGCGGTCGACAAAGAGCGCAGAGATCATTTCGAGCGGGAGAGGGGGCATTACGCAAGCGAGCATGCGCTGATCCTCACCTATCGGCCGCCGGAGCGGCGCCGGGCGGGTCTGGTCCGCTACATCTATTCGGACGATGAAAGCCACGGCACGGACTACGCCGATACCGTGCTGGGCAGTTTCCGGACCTCGATCCGCGATGCTCACGACGCCGAGGTGGCCGGAATGGCGGTTAGCATTGGCGATTGACTAACTAGCTGTTCATCAGAATGCTGCTTAGCGAAACTGGAACATCGTGCGGTCGCCCCGCGGAAGATGTATCGTTGATGCCAAGCCAGCCGGCTGCGCGTGCATCCTTGGGTGAAATGCCAAATTCCTTTTTGAATGTCCGGCTGTAGGTTGAAGGGTCCATGAAGCCCCATCTTTCGGCGATGCTCGCGATCGGGCTTCCGTCGGTGCTGTCACCCAGAGCATCCCTCGTCTTAAGCAGCCGCTGGCGCCGAATATAGTGCGACACGCCTCCCACCGGCTCGAAAATCCGATAGAGGCGTGAGCGTGAAATGCCAAGTTCCTGACAGAGCTTGTCGGGGGTCAGATCCCGGTCAGCAAGTCTTGCTGCGACGAGTTTCTTGGCGCGGGCCATGATGACCGCATCGATCGGGCCTTGGGCCACGAAAAAGTAATCCCGGGATGGCTTGATGCAAGCGGCGAGCAGATTGGTGGTTGCGGATGCCATGTACGGCACATCGTTCTCGGCGCGGTTAGGGAAGGAGCCGTGCAACAGCAGCACGTAATCGGTGAGGAATGCCGCCATCTCCGGGCGGATGTCGAGCGTGAATGGCTGCGAAAACGCGAAATTCCGTGGAAAGAAAAGGCAAAGCACGCCGTCGTCCTCGGCTTCATCCTGATGCGCTGCCGCTAGGCAGTGCCAGCGCAATTGCCCTGTCCGAGCCGGCCCGCCTTCCGGCGGGATTGTGTGCGGTATGGACAGTACCCAATGATCCAGGACCGGGTTCTTCTTGCTGCTACAGCGCCGGCGATAGCCGGTTCCGGGATATTCAATGAAAGCGAGGGCGAGGCTGCCCAGTTGCCACACCCGTTCCCGCGCGGGGAATGAATCGAACTCCTCGCAAAGCAATTCGACGTCGGCAAGGCTCGAATGCCAACTTTGGAAAAGATCGAACTGTTCGGCGGGCGGCGCCGACGAGGTATCGATATCGATGGTACAACGCAGCGGCCCGGCGGCCCCGATCCCGTTGGCTGCTTCCTCGGTTTGTGCATTATCCTGCATGAGACGACTCATCGCTTGGAAGACAGTGATAACCCAAGGGAATTGTTGATCAGAAGATTGCACAGGCTACCGACATCTTTCACCGGCTGATCTGCACTCAGCCAGGCGGAGTGCCCGATGCCCTGCCAACCGAGTTCGCGCGCCTCCTTGGGAGACATCCCGAATTCCGATTTGAACATCCGGCTGTAGGTCGAGGCATCGGCAAATCCCCATTCCTGGGCAATGCTGGAGATCGTTCGGCTGTTCGAACTGTCCGCCAGAGCGTCGTGCGTCTTGAGCAGCCGCTTGCGACGGATATAATTGGAAACCCCTCCCGCCGGCTCGAATATTCGATAGAGCTGGGACCGTGAGACGCCTACCGCGCGGCAGAGCTTGTCTGGCGTCAAATCACGGTCTGCAAGCCTCTCCATGAAGATTCGGGCAATACGTGCGGTGATAACTGCAGCTATCGGCCCCTCTGCCGCCGATAGGGGGTCGTTGGAAGGTCTAAGGGCCGCAGCAATAAGGCTTTTCGTCGCCGTGACGATGTGCGGTATATCTCCATCTCTAAGATGGGGAAGAGAGCGATATAGCATGAGCAGGTAGTCCGCGAGGAAGCTCAATGCAGCATCACCGACTTTGAGTCCTAGCGGATCGGTTGCCTGCGGGGGGAGCGGTAGAAAGAGCGCGACGACAAGATCGTAGCTGCCCGACCCGACCTCAGGCAGTGCCAGGCAACTAAAAACCGGTTTTCCCGCCAGCATCGTGCCACCAGCAGACCTTTTGAACGGCACAAGCAGCATCAAATGGTTCACAAGCGGCCTCTTTCGATGCTCCCATCTAATAACGTAGCCAGGGCCGGGACATTTGGCGGAGAGCAGCGTCAGATCGCCCAGTTGCCATATCCGCTGGCGGAACTGAAATGAAGCTTGGGCAGCCTTTAGAAGCTGGAGGTTGAAAACCCCCTCGTGCCAGCTCCGGAAAAGGTCGAATTGTTCTCTGGCCTGTACCGACGAAGTGCTCATGTCGATGGCACAACGGAGAGGCTGATCGGCGAATGGATTTGAGGGAATGCCGGCTGAGCGTATCCGCGCGTCCATGGCGGTTCCTATCCCGCCCGTGTCGGGAAGACCGATATCGAGCGATCATGACATCGTGCGCTTCCAACTATCTGTCGGAAGCTTCTTTTCGGCTCCGACCGACTTCCAGGTCCAACATTCGAGCTTCGTGCAGTCAGGATGACCGGGCCACCCCCGCTCCGGGCCAATATGGCGGCTGCGCCTAGATGTTGATCGAGCACTATTCTGTTCTCCCGGCATGCCCGGCCGAACTCTGACTCTCCGCTTGTGCGTATCAGCGGTGATCATCTGCCGTTGGATTCGACCTATCTCTCGGTCAGAATCCCCTGAAGCCTAGTCAATCGCTATCCACTTTCCGACACGACCAAATGGCTGCCAGTGAGATCGGTACCGGCGCGGATCTGCTGGGAAACAGGCTTAAGGTCGCCGTTCGTGGCAGCGATCAAGCGGAAATGTCCTTCTTCCTGCGGCGCGCCCCAGATACGCCGCCGTGTCTCGCTCGGCGAGCATCCGAAGAGCGCCGCATAGGCTCCGGCGAAGCGGCCCAGATGCCAGAAGCCGAAGCTCATCGCGATGTCGGTAATCGAGAGCCGATCGCCTTCCAAAAGGACGAGGCCGTGCGCCGCCCGGAGTCGGCGCTCCCGCTCGTAGGCACGAGGATTTACTCCCAGACGCTCCTGAAAGGCACGCTCCAACGTCCGCTCGCTGATGCCCAGCATTCCGCAGATAGCACTGACCGATACCGGATTGCGCGGGTTTGCCTCGAGGATGGTGAGCGTGGCATCAACGATATTGCGCCGATCGACAGAACCGAGGTTAGGGGCGGGCAGCTCTGCGGTGCCGGAGAGCACCAGCGCGAGCGCAGCGCCCGCCTCGTTCGCCGCAACCCCTAAGCTTGCACTAAGGTCGCATGCGCGCTGTGCGGCGGCTTCCGCGAACGCGACTGTCCGAAGCAGCTTCTGCTGAAGTTCCAGTTCCTTTGTCGGGGGCAGGCGCTGCTCGTGTATCCCTGGGCTCAACCAGCTTGGCCGGTTCTGGTGAGAAGCGGATTCTGTCCGCAACGAAGCGAATGCGGAGCCACGCAAACCGATCCGCATGAGGCGATAGCGACCGCGCATCTCTAGGTTGAATGCCGTTCCCGGACCCAGGACCCGCAACCTCGGAATCTCGCTCCGTTCCCCGTTGAAAGTGGTACTTTCTCCCCAAAGAAATACCGCAGTCAACGCATCGTCATTAATCGCTCCCGACATCGCGATACCACCCTTGTCCCGCAAGTCGAGGACGAACGCGTCGCTATAGTCGATGGTCACCAGACGCGATGTATGGCGCTGCGTACCGATCTGCTGGATACGGAATTCTGCATCGGGATCGGACTCGAGAGTGCGGGCCACGACGGAGTTGTATTTACGCGCGTACCAATTTGGTGCCTCGAACATCCGTGAGCCCCACAGAGTGTCCTACCTGAGAAATCCCGGACGCGATCACTTTGCCGGACCGGGCCCTTCCTCCATCCGTAGTTCAAGCCCAATATACAGCATGACAGCCGGCACCGTACTCAGAAAGATGACGTACTTAACAAAGCGTTGAGATCTCCTTCGCCGGTAATGGCGGAACGTACCCGGTTGCCTTCATGGCAGGCTCCGCATCCACAGACTAAGCCATCCGTCCCAAATTCCGCAGAGTCCCTTCATGGCTTCTTGACACGACATTCGCCCAGGAGGCTGATGCCCTATTGAAATTAGGCCTCGCTGGAGCCAGGTAGAGGAATATATGCGTAAGCTGCACACACTTGTCTTTGGCATCGCGATCAGCCTCGCTATACCGCTGGTGGCACCATCGCCGGCTCCCGCCGCCACCGTCGACATAATGGTTGGCTCCAACCTCAATCGAGGCAGAGCGATCACGTGTGCCCAAGGCCAGCGGCTGCTTCAAAATCGTGGCTTGCGCAACGTTCGGCGTATCGATTGCCGTGGCCGCTTCTTCATCTATCACGCGCGTCGAGGCACCGGGCATTTCGAGGTGGCCCTCAGTTCACGAACCGGCAGGGTTGTCGATTTCCGCCGCATCCGCTGATAGCATGCGCTCACTGCGGAGTTCGCATCACAACATGGCGGTCCAGCTAACATGCCTCGACGGTTCTTGAGGTCTCTTTCTGCCGGCGGCCTCGTGCTGGGCACGCTGTTTTTTGCCGCCTCGCTCACGCCCAGCCTCATTCCTAGGACATATCTGGTTCAAGGTGCGCTCTCGGGAGCATGCTTTGCTGCTGGTTATGGCATCGGTGTCGCGTGGCGCTGGTTGTGGCGATACATGGAGTTGCCGGAGCCGCGCGATCGATATCTCAGGGCAATCAAGATTTCGGCCGCCTTTATATGCACCGCTATAGCCACAGGATTTCTATGGCAGTCGAGCGCATGGCAGAACTCTATCCGCGCAATGATGGGACTTGCGCCAGTCACGAGAGCGCATTCGATCGAGATATGTCTGATTGCCATCGTCTCCTTCCTCGCACTCATACTCCTTGCGCGCCTCTTCACGATTGTGGTCCGTCGGTTGTCGCACCTCGCCGAAAGTTTCATGCCGCCGCGTGTTGCACGAGTGATTGGGATTTCAGCCGCTATCGTGCTGTTCTGGACGGTCGCGAACGGCTTCCTCTTGCAAACCGCGTTGCATGCGATCGATTCCACTTATGCCGAGCTCGACGGGCTTTTCGAACCGGAGCAGGAACGCCCGGCAGAGCCGTTTGTAACGGGCAGCTCTGCTTCGCTGCTCTCATGGAATGAACTCGGTCGCACAGGCCGTCGGTTTATTGCGAGCGGACCGACGGCAGCCCAGATCGGGGCTTTGACCGAAAAGCCGGCACTTTCTCCAATCCGGGTCTACGCCGGGCTCCCTGCGGGCGAGACTGCCGGGCAGCGAGCCAAGCTGGCGCTCGAGGAACTGAAAAGGGTCGGCGGCTTCGATCGTTCAATACTGGTCGTGATCACGCCGACAGGAACGGGTTGGGTGGACCCGTCCGCGATTGACTCGCTCGAATATCTTCACGACGGCGATGTGGCTAGCGTGGCCATGCAGTATTCTTATCTGTCCAGCCCGCTATCTCTCATTATCGAACCGGATTATGGAGCGGAAGCGGCACGAGCGCTGTTTTCCGTCGTATACGCTTACTGGACAAGCCTTCCGAAGAACCATCGCCCTAAGCTGTACCTTCATGGGCTCAGCCTTGGTGCGATGAATTCGGAGCGCTCGGCGAACTTCTTCGAAATCATAGGCGACCCAATTCAGGGCGCCGTTTGGAGCGGCCCGCCTTTTGAAAGCAGCGTCTGGAGGCAGATAACCGAGGCGAGAAATTTGGGGACGCCAGTGTGGCTCCCGCGGTTCGGCGACGGATCGATGTTCCGGTTCATGAACCAGAACGGCTCGAGCGTCCCTGCGGATGCGCCATGGGGACCGGTGCGCATCGTCTACCTGCAATATGCAAGCGACGCCATCACCTTCTTCGACTACCGGGACGCCTATCGGCGCCCCGTCTGGATGTACGCGCCGCGCGGGCCGGATGTCTCACCTCAACTGCGATGGTTTCCGGTGGTGACAATGCTCCAACTGGCTTTCGACATGGCTGTCGCAAATTCCGCCCCGATGGGATACGGCCATGTCTTTGCGCCAGAGCACTACGTCGACGCATGGCTCGACGTCACTGCTCCGGAAGGCTGGGCCGCCGATCGTGTTGCACGCCTCAAGGAACACCTCATTCATCGCAGCGGTCGATAAGGCCGGCGCCTGTCAGAAAATTGACACCCAACGCACATCCACAGGACTCCGGTCTCATTTTATTATGCGTATCGCCGTGTAAATTCGGGTCGTTGAAAAGGCCCCGGCTCAGGAGTTCATATGTCCGACTTGATTGCCATCGTTTATCCAGACGAACAGAAGGCCGAAGAGGTCCGTCAGCGGCTGCTGGAGTTGCAGAAGGAATACCTGATCACAATCGGCGATGCGGTAATTGCCACGAAGACCGAAACCGGAAAGGTCAAGCTCAATCAACTTATGAACACGACGGCATCCGGCGCCGTATCGGGCAGCTTCTGGGGCTTGCTGGTCGGAGTCCTGTTCCTGAACCCTCTGATAGGCATGGCCGTAGGCGCCGCATCCGGTGCGCTCGGCGGCGCTTTGGCCGATGTCGGCGTCAACGACCAGTTCATGCGGGATCTGTCGAACAACCTCCAGCCCGGCAACGCGGCGCTGTTCGTGCTCATACAGAATATGACCGCCGACAAGGTGCTGAAAGAAATCCAGGGCTTTGGCGGTCATGTACTCAGGACGTCGCTTGACGAAACCAAGGAGCAAGTCCTGCGGGACGCACTTCAGCGTGTTTCTGCCGTTTCGGAACCCGATGCAGCGCCTGCTGAATAGCGCGAGCGCCAGTTCGTGATGGCGCGCCGGATGCCTCTTCGCTGCCAAAGCCGTTTGGGCGAAGAGCATGCAAGAACCCTCATCTTCTGCTGGGCAAGGCTAGTGAGATGAACGGCGTCGAGATCGTTCTGGTGCTTGTGATAGAATCTGTTGTAGGCGCGGCAAGCGCCGTGGCGGTCGGCAGGCTAAGCCACGCAACTGATCTGCCGCGAACAACGATCGCGATGATCGGTGCCGTTGGCGGAATAGTCTTGGCGCTGCTGGCCGCTCAGATTCCGGGGCTTGGCCACTTTGTCGGCTATGTGGGAAGCATTCTCGATGCCGCATCGTATGCCACGAGCGGCCTCACGCTCGAAATTCTGTTCGGCGCCGGGGTGGCGGGCCTGATCGGGGGCGCGGTTTTGATCGGCCTCGTCAGCTTTGCGTATCGGGCGATGCGCTCCTAGCGACCACCGCGGATCGTTAGCTTTGCTGCCCTTCAGAATACGGAGCTGGAGAACCCAGCAACGTGGCGATCCATCGGGTCGACGGCGCTTGCGCGCAATAAGTCAGGATCGCGATGGTGATCGGCACGCCTATGAAGGCGCCGAAAGCACCCCATATGAACGCCCAGAAGAATACCGAGAACAACACGATGAATGGGGTGATCGCCAGCGCATAGCCGGCGACGCGTGGCTCTATATAGCTGCCGATGATGAACTGAATGACATTGAGGCCGGCGAAAATCAGCAGGGCTGATTGCGGCGATCCGAATTGCGCAAGGGCATATATGGTGGGCAGAAGCGTCGCAATGAACGGACCGATGAAAGGTATGTAGTTCAGCGCGAACGCAATAGCGCCCCATTCGGCCGCGAATCGCAAGCCGAATGCGGTTGCCAGCGCCCATACCATTAGGCCTGTCGCCAGGCTCATCAATGACCTTACCAGCATGTAATGGCGCAATTTGGAGGCCGTGATGGCGCTTCCGTCGATTAATACGGCGGCGGCCCCTGGGCTCAGCGCCTTACGGGCGTTTCTGCCGACAGTTTCCGTGTCCAAAAGACCCAACAACACGTAGACAATCACCACGACCCAGAACGAAAACATGGTGTTCAGGCGCTGGGTGACGCTCTGGAGCGTTCGCAGGATCGAACCCGCATTGACATGCTCCGCCCACAGCCCTCCAATTTCGATGCCATGACCTTCGAGCCAAGCGGCAACCTGACTGTAGAGCAACTGAAAGCGACCGATGTCCGCCACCGTCGAACGGATGACGCGGCCGAAGCCCCAACTCGTAATTGATGCGAATGCCAGGAAAGCGAAGGCTATGATAAAAACCGTGATGGCCAATGCGGCCAGTTTCGGGAGAAACCGTTGAAGGCCACATTGCAGAGGCCAGGCAATCGCTATGATGAAAAAAGCGCTGGCGACAGGTGCGATCACCGCCGCAGCGGATTGAAGCACCCACACAAGGGCGACGAATGCCATGATCCAGAGAGGTACGAGAACCTTTGGTGACGCCATCGACAATCTTTCCGAACCGGAAGCACACCCCACAGCCTCAACAACTGAAGATTCGCAATCACGCTTGATCGCACAGGTTGTGATTGCCGGATGGATACCTAACAACCTTCTTTTTAACTGGCGAAGTGCCGGGTCGGGACATCTGCTCTCGCCGGCACTTCAGCTTGTCTGTCAGCAGCGGACCATGACCGGCCGCCCTCTGTTGTCACGGACCGGGTTTCCCCAGCGGTCGCGTGCCGCGCATTCACGTTGGGCAGTCGCGGCGCCGACAACGGCGCCAGTCCCCCCACCGACTGCCGCCCCGACAAGCGCGCCACGGCTACCTCCCGCGAGGCCGCCGATGACCGCACCCGTGCCTGCTCCAATCGCGGCCGTGCCGGCCACGCGCTGTTCGGTCGAGGTGCATCCGGCAACGAGTAGGGTGCACGCGCCAGCAGCGAGGACAAATTTGCGCATCTTGTTATCTCCAAAGTGCAAAAGCGTAAGATATTGTATTCTTAGAGAGTTTTTATGATTTAGAGAGTTATTGCAATCGGCGGAGCGTCCAAAAACTGTGCCGCAGGTCCCATGTAAACCATTGTCATTGCCGATTGGGGCAGGAAAAATTCCTCGCACAGCCTCTCGGCCTGCTTCCAACGATCGTGGTCCGGCGAAGTCTGAACCGCAGACGAGCGGCACGAAAAATACCGCGACAACGGAGAACCAGATTGTGAGCGGCAGTCCAAGCTTCCAGTAGTCACCGAATATGTATCCCCGGGGCCCATCACGAGCATGTTGCATGTCGTCGCGATTGGCGTCAGGAACGCCGCAGCACCCGCGATGCAGAGACTCTTCAGCACAGGGTGAGGGGAGATATCCATACTCTCGGCGGCCTTCATTCCTATGGGTATGACAAGCAAGGTCGTCGTCGTGTTGCTCATGATCCCCGCCGACCCCATGGCGTCGAGCGCCATCCCGGCATCTGCGGCGGCCCAGTCATCGAATACCTGGCCATGGAGAAGGCGATCGCCGATCAGCCGAACGGCGGCCGGACTGTTGGCATAAAGCGCATGATCGATACGGTCGCCTGAGCTTAAGGCGCTGAGATCCAGGACAGTTACGTCTGACAAGCCTACAAGCTGACGCCGATACTCCTCCCGTGACAAGGCGATCGCACCCAGCCGGGTACCACCGCGTGCGATCAAACGGGACAATCGAAGGGCCCTGTCGTTTTGTGAAACGAACAATGTGATCCGCGGGCGTTTTAACCCCATCGAGCAGGCGCCCACGCGACGGCCAGGAGAATAGGATTGGCACGGCGTTGGCATCGACAGTTGCGCGAACCGGAACACAGCCCTGTCGAAGGGCGTGTTATATCCGTGCACGAAGACGAAGGCCTGCCGCTTTCCCGGCTTGCTCGTCTGAAACGCTTTGAAGACATCGGCCCGAGAAACCGGACTAACGGAATTGACCACGAAACTCGTAGCCGGGTCGGCGGAGAGCGTGCGCGGAAGCTGGAGCGTGCCGACCTCCGTGTCGCGAGAGATCGACACGAGGATGCGGCTGTAAGAGGCGTCAGCGCCCCGTTCCCCTTCCGAAGAGGAGACGCGGATTCTCGTCCGGGCCGCGCGTCGTCGCAACGAGCATGACCACCTTGTCGGCGCCCGGCAGGAGGCACGGGCCGCAGGAGACCGGACGAGGCCGACGCGCAAGCCGCCAGGCCAGCCGCCAGGATCGGCCAAACATCTTAGTGAGCATATCATTCGACCTGCCACCCCCGATGGCAGCGCGCGAAAAAGCCTTCGCGCAGCCCTCCAAACCGGTCACGTCCAACTGACGAGGCAGGGATCCCCCTGCCGTTTGAAAGACGAGACGAACCGATCGGGTTTCCGATCCGCGCATGTGCGGGTGCGGTCATGCGACAACGATTGAGCCGGGCGGCGGCGCTCGCCGGACAGGATCAGTAGTCGACTGCATCGCGGATGATCGGGCAGGTCATGCAGTGGCCGCCGCCACGGCCGCGCCCGAGTTCCGCTCCGGTGATCGTGATGACTTCAATGCCTTCCTTGCGCAGCAGCGTGTTGGTGTAAGTGTTGCGGTCGTAGGCGAAGACAACGCCTGGCGAGGCGCAGACGAGATTGGCGCCACTGTCCCACTGGGTTCGCTCGCGCATGTAGTCGTTGCCGCCTGTCTCGACCACGCGCATCTTCTTGAGGCCAAGCGCATCGCGTACAGTCTCGATGAAGGTACCCTTGTCCTGATGCAGTTCGACGCCGCCATTGCCGTCCGGGCGGTAGGAGAAGGCATCAATGCCATTGACGATATCGGGATAGAGCAGCACGCAGTCGCGATCGGCGAAGGTGAAGACGGTGTCGAGGTGCATCGCGGCGCGCAATTTGGGCATCGCCGCGACGATTACGCGTTCGGCCGCGCCCTTCTCGAACAGGGCCGCCGCGACCTGGCTGATGGCCTGGCGCGACGTCCGTTCGCTCATGCCGATAAGCACGTTGCCCTTGCCGATCGGCATGACGTCGCCGCCTTCGAACGTGGCGAGCCCCCAGTCCTCAGTCGGGTCGCCCCACCAGACATTGACCTTGCCGGCGAAGTCGGGGTGGAATTTGTAGATCGCTGTGGTGAGGATCGTCTCTTCGTGCCGGGCCGGCCAGTAGAGCGAGTTGAGCGTCACGCCGCCATAGATCCAGCAGGTGGTGTCTCGAGTGTAGAGCGTGTTCGGCAGCGGCGGCAGCAAATACTCGTTGACGCCCGCCGCGTCGCGGATCAGCGCTAACTGTTCGCCCCCAATAGCCTCGGGAAACTCGTAGGTCGAGAGACCCCCGATCAACGTTTCGGCCAGTTCGCGGTTGGAAAGTCCCTCGAGATAGGAGCGGACCTCGTCGAGCAGATCGAGCCCGATCTGGTTCGGCACGATTTGATTGTCCAGAATCCACTTCCTGGCCTCAGGAAGCGCAACGGTTTCAGCCAGCAGGTTGTGCATTTCAACCACCTCGACGCCGCGATCACGCATCTTGGTCATGAAGTCGAAATGGTCGCGCCTCGCGTTGTCGACCCACAGCACGTCGTCGAACAAGAGGGCGTCACAATTGCTCGGGGTTAGTCGCTGGTGGGCTCTGCCGGGCGCACACACCATGACTTTGCGCAACTGGCCAACCTCGGAATGAACGCCGAACGGGATGTCTTGTGTCATGACGTCTTTGCCTTTCGTTTAAGGTGTGATGAGGCCAGTCACCAGGCCGTAAAAACCGATCAGTCCGGCGATAACAGTGACCGCGAAGACAACGAGCTCGGGCATCGTAAACAATTGCAATTTCTGCTCCCGCCGCGCCCAGACGTAGAGGATCGTTCCTGGAACGAAGAGAACGGCGACAAGCAGGACGTATTTGAGCCCGGCGGCGAAGAACATGAAGATCGTGTAGATGGCCGCTATCCACGCAAAAACCTGATCGCGGCCGCGTTCCCCCGGTGTGGTCTCGTAGCCGACCCCGCTCCGGGCCAGCAGGATTCCATAGCCGGCGACAAGCAGATACGGCAGCAGCGCCGTGACGCTCGTCATATCGAGCATGAAGTTGAAGGCGTCGCGAGACCAATAGGTCGAGATGATAAACAGCGACACGACGATGTTCGTCAGCCACAAGGCGTTAGCCGGGACCTTGTTTCCATTCTGCGCCGCGAATAATCTCGGCATGTCCTCCGACTTCGCCGCTGCGAAAAGAACTTCGGCACAAATCAGCGACCAGGCGAGATAGGCGCCCAGCACCGAGACGAGCACACCGATGGAGATGAAAACAGCGCCCCAGTGCCCGGCAACGGCTTCCAACACCGTGGCGAGCGAGGGCTGTTGGACGGCGGCGATCGCCGATTGCGGAAGGGCCGCGTAGGGTAGCAATGTGACCGCCACCATCAGGCCGGTGACGCCGACAAAACCCAGGATCGTCGCTTTGCCGACGTCGGAGCGCTCCTTGGCGAAGCGCGAATAGACGCTCGCGCCTTCGATGCCGAGGAATACGAACACGGTGATCAGCATGGTGTCACGCACCTGCGCGAACAGCGTCTTTGGCGGCATATCAGCACCACCGAAGAAATTCTCGCCGAACTGGCTGGCATTGAAGTAGAAGAACAGCACAAGGATGAAGACAAGGATCGGAACAATCTTGGCGATGGTGACGATCGTATTGATGAACGTTGCCTGTTCGACACCGCGCAGAATCAGGAAGTGGAAGGCCCAGATGCCGATCAGCGACACGACGATTGCAATGGCGCTGCTGCCATCCCCGAAAATGCCAGGAAAGAAGCGGCCCAGGGTCGATCCGATCAGAACCCAGTAGAAGACGTTGCCCAGACAGCTCCCGAGCCAGTATCCAAAGGCCGAAAGGAACCCCATGTAGTTGCCGAAGCCGGCCTTGGCATAGGCGAAGACGCCGGAGTCGATGTCGGGCCGCTTCTGTGCGAGCGCCTGAAAGACGCGCGCCAGCATATACATGCCGGTTCCGGCTATGGCCCACGCGATGATCGCGCCGAAAGGACCGGTGGCGGCGCCGAACCGGCCGGGAAGGTTGAAGATTCCCGCGCCTACCATCGAGCCCACGACCATGCTGGTAAGAGCGAACAGCGACAGTTTCTGGGTAGTTTTCGATGCCATGTTCCCTCCGCCTTTCGACGCTATTTCCTGAATAAAATTATGGTCTTGAGCAATCGTCTCGGAGATTACTATAACGCTGATTGCGAGATGCAGTGACCGGTACAGAATCCCATGACTGTGCAATCCGTTCAAATGTCGCGGGCACGGCTCGGGCTATCGGCCGTTCGGGGGAGAAACAAAACGCGACGCGCAATTCTCCCCAGGGTGTAGGAAGGATATTGCGGCTCAGATGCTGAGGCTGCCGTAGACGATGCCCAAGATCGCGGCACCTGCGCCGATCGCGGCGATCGCGAACAGCGCCATCTCCGGGAAGGTGAAAACAGTCTTGTTCTGTTCGCGGCGCGCGATGAAATAGAGGATCGTGCCTGGTCCATATATGGCGGCCGAAAGAAGCAGATGCTTCGCGCCAGCCGCGTAGATCAGACCGGCGGTATAGATCAGAGCGATGCCAGCCCGGATGAATTCTCCACGTCGATTCCGGATATCGTCGGCATATGTTTCCCCAGACCATGCCAGCTTGAACGCGTAGGCCGCCACGAGTAGATACGGCACAAGGATCATCGAGCTGGTCAGCTCCAGCGCGAGCGTGAAAGCGTATTGCGCGAACGGTGTGACTATCAGAAAGGCCTGGACGACGATGTTGGTGAGCCAGAGGGCATTCGCTGGTACGCCGTTGCGGTTCTCCTTTGACAGGAACCGTGGCATGGTTTCGGATTTGGACGCCGAGTAGAGAATCTCGGCCGCGAGCAGAACCCAGGACAAATACGCGCCTGCCACCGAAATGATCAGGCCGGCGGCGACGAACAGGGCACCCCAGGGACCGACGACCGCCTCCAGTACCCCCGCCATCGACGGGTTTCTGAGATCTGCCAGGTCGGCGCGGGCGAGAACGCCATACGACAGCAGAGTAATCGCCACCATCAGCCCTAGGACGCCTATAAAGCCGACAATGGTGGCTATGCCGATATCAGCTCGGTTTCGGGCATAGCGCGAATAGACGCTGGCGCCTTCGATGCCGACGAACACGAACACGGTCACCAGCATGGTGGCGCGCACCTGGCTGGCGATGGCGCTAAAGGTGGCTTCCTGGCCTCCCCAAAAGCTCTCTGCAAACAGGTCGGCCTCGAATCCGATGGCCACGAACACGATGAACAGCAGGATTGGGATGATCTTCGCGACGGTGACGATGGTGTTGACGATAGCCGCTTCCCTGATGCCGCGCAGGATAATGAAATGCATGGACCAGAGCAGGATCGAGGAGGTCGCCACTGCGGGTATCGTGTTGCCGTCACCGAAGACTGGAAAGAACAAGCCGAGTGTAGACTTGATAAGCAGGAAATACGAAACGTTGCCCAACAAGGCTGCAGACCAATAGCCCAGAGCCGAGAGGAAGCCGGGATAGTCGCCGAAGCCAGCTTTGGCATAGGCATAGATGCCGGCGTCGAGATCCGGCCGACGACGCGACAACGATTGGAAAACGAAGGCGAGCATCAACATGCCCACGCCGGCGATTGACCACGCGATGATCGCGCCGAAGGGGCCCGTAGCTCGTCCAAACGCTTGCGGGAGTGAAAAGATACCGGCACCGACCATGGAACCTACGACCATCGCCATCAAGGTCCAGACCGAAAAACTCGCTTGAACGGTGGTTCTCATCGATATTCTCATCAGAAATCAGCAGCTCGATTACTCCTGGTTTATCGGGTGCTTCGCACCTTTGGGATTGGCCACTAATCCCATTGCTATTCGTTCCGTCCCAATATCCGGGGCGCCATGGCTTCTCTGTTGCTGCCGGGAGGATTTGCTGCTTTTTGCTCTCTGACGTGGTGGCAGATCTAGCTGACGATGGGGTCCAGTGATGACGGCAATAAATGAGACAGGGCTCGATCGCCGGAGCTTCATGATCGCATCGGCATCGACTGCGGGTGCCGCGGTCGCGCTCCTCGGCGGATCAGCCAACGCACAGACAACATCGTCAGGTTCGGCAGACGCCGGAGGGAACGAGACGGTCTACACAGGCGACATCATTGACGGCAAGCAGGTCATCAGCGCGCTGGACGTATCGGATCTGGAGCCGGGAAAGACGCACAGCTTCTATTTCCGTGGCGTGCAGATGCCGGGCGGCCAGCACTGGTATGTGTCCGTCATGGTCGCCAAGGGGGCAGCTCCCGGCAAGAGGCTGGGACTGATCAGCGGCGTGCACGGCGACGAGATGAGTTCCATTCGCACCCTGCAAATGGTCATGAAGGCGCTCGATCCTGCTTCCATGTCCGGGACGGTTGTCGCGGTTTTCGACCTGTCGCGTCCGGCGATAGAGAGCATGGGCCGCAGGTGGGCCAATTCGGGCCGCGGCATCGATCTCATCGACATTAACCGAGCCTTCCCCGGCAATGAGAACGCTCCAGACGCGCCGACGCGGCATGCCGGCCTCGTCTTCAACAGGCTCCTGCGGCCTAACCTCGACTATGCATTGGATTTCCACACCGCTGCCACCGGCATGGACGCGACGGCCTTCCATCTGGCGCGGATGGATTTGCCCGAAGTGCGGGCGATGGCGGAGCTCTTTCCGATCGACCAGATTTTCGACAATCCGGCCTATCCCGGCCTGCTCGCCAACGCGCTCATCGATGCCGGCATCCCCGCCCTGACGCCTGAGATCGGCAATCCACGCATCTTCGACTATGAGATGATCGACCGGTTCGTCGAAGGCACGATGAATGTCCTCAAGCACCATGGCATCATTCCTGGCCCGATAGGCCGAACCGGAAAGGATACGGAGGTCTTCGTCGCCGACGGTTTGTTTCCGATCATCGCCACCCAGGGCGGTTTTGTCGAACTCGTGGTCGAGCTCAACGAGAAGGTCACCGCAGGCCAGAAGGTTGCCGTCCAGACGAACACGTTCGGGGAAGTCGTCGCCGAATATACCGCCGATCGTGCCGGCGAGGTCGGAGCCAGGCGGACGGACGCGACGGCGGAGCCGGGAACGCCGATCGTATTCATCCTCTTCGACAGCGCAGATCCGGTCGGTGGTGATGTTCTGGTTGAGTGAGCGACCGGCCGCCTTGTTGCGACGGCCGGACAAGCCGGATCAGTCTCTGGATCGTCCCGCAGCCCATTTAAAGGAAAAGGTGAACCATGTTACGGCTTGGCGCAAAATACGGTCATCTTGTTCATGGCAACGGCTGCGGCTGTTCTAACCCCGATTTTCTGAAGGCTGCTCGCCGTCTGGACAACCTGTCGAGGCGTGGTTTTCTGTCCGGTATCGGAGCGGCCGCTATCACAGGCGCCCTGGTCAAACCTTCGTCCGCACAAACCACCCCCCGGCCATCAAAGATCCTGTTTCGCGAGGCACGACTTTTCGACGGCAAGTCCGGCGGACTGAAGGACGGCGCACAGATCCTGGTCGAGGACAACAGGATTGCCGACATTGACCTGACCAATGCGCCCGCGCCCGCCGACGCCACCGTCATCTCATGCGGCAATGGCGTCGTCATGCCTGGCCTGATCGACATGCACTGGCACACCATCTTCGCTGCGGTCCCGATCAACGTTCTGGTGAGCGGTGACCCCGGCATCATCTATGCCATGTCCACAGCCGAGGCTGAACGGACGCTGATGAGGGGCTTTACCACTATCCGCGACCTCGGCGGGCCGGTTTTCTCGTTCAAACAGGCTATCGACACCGGAATAATCGACGGTCCCCGCATCTATCCGTCAGGCGCGATGATCACGACATCCGGAGGGCACGCCGACCTACGTTTGCCGGGCGACATTCCGCGCGACGGCGGAAGGCTCAGCGATGGCGAATTGCTGGGCGGGTCCGCGATCGTGGACGGAATCGACGAGTTGAAGTTGCGGGTTCGCGAGCAACTGCTTCAAGGCGCGTCGCAGATAAAGCTTGTCGGCGGCGGCGGCGTATCGTCGCCGCGCAGCCCCTTGGACATGGTGGCGTTCAGCGAGGATGATCTGCGGGCAGGCGTTGAGGTCGCGCAGGATTGGAACACCTACGTTGCGGTGCACGCCTATTCCTCGCGCGCCGTGCAGCGCGCTTTGCATGCCGGCGTAGCCTGCATAGAGCATGCCCATCTCATCGACGAGGAAACCGCCGTGCTTATGGCGGAACGGGGCGCATGGCTCAGCACACAACCCTTCCTGACGATGGAGGATGCCGGTTCGCAAACCGGACCGGGCGTCGAGCGCGCCCAGCAGATATTCGTCGGGACGCCGCGGCTGTACGACCTTGCCCGCAAGCACGGGGTCAAGACAGCCTGGGGATCCGACGTGCTTTTCTCACAGGAACTGGCGCTACGCCAGAATGTCATGCTCACGCATCTGGCGAACTGGTATAGCAATGCCGAGGCTCTCCAGATGGCGACTTCGGGCAATGCCGAGTTGCTGGCTCTTTCCAACCTCCGCAATCCTTATCCGGGCAAGCTGGGCGTAATCGAGGCGGGAGCGTTTGCCGACCTTCTTGTCGTCGGCGGCAACCCGCTCGACGATATCGGCTTGCTGGAGGATCCGCAGAACAACTTCGTAGTGATCATGAAGGATGGGCGGCTGCACAAGAACACTCTGTGAAGGCGCCACGGAAACCCGTGTTTCAGTTCGCATGGCCTTCCACGCCCGGCTTTGCGGAAGCTGCAAAGTCATTTCCCGTGGCGGGTGGCGGGAGCTGTCGCCGGCTTCGATGCGCCAGGCGATTCCCGCAGCCGTGATGTGGCGTAAGTTTCGCTGGGCGGTCTCCGGCATGGCGGCGGTCATGTTTGCGACGCAGTTCTTGATGGAGCCCGCCTGGGCACAGGTTAGTCAACCGGGGGGCGGTCAATGTGTCGTGCTCCTGCACGGACTGGCTCGTGGCAGCGGCTCGTTCTGGCTCATAGAGAAGACGTTGACGGGGCGAGGCTTCGAGGTCGTCAACGTCTCATATCCTTCGACAACAGCCAGTATCGCGAATCTCGCCGACTATGTGGGCGGCGCGATCGAGGACTGCGGGCCGCGCAAGGTGCATTTCGTGACGCACTCGATGGGTGGAATTCTGTTGCGGTACTGGTTAGCTCGCGACAGACCGGGGCAGATGGGCAGGGTGGTGATGCTCGCTCCACCCAACGGAGGTTCCGAGATCGTCGATGTGTTTGGCGATCTGCCGCCTTTCAGGTGGATCAACGGACCGGCCGGACTGGAACTCGGCACCGAAGCGGACGCGATGCCGAAAACGCTGCCGGGGCCAGACTATCCGCTCGGGATCATCGCCGGCGACATCTCCGTCAACCCGGTATTTAACTCGATCCTGTCCGGCCCCAATGACGGAAAGGTCACGGTTCAATCGACTAGGCTTGAGGGTGCGGATGATCACATCGTGCTGCATGCGACCCATACATTCATTATGAATAACCCGGTCGCGGTCGTGGAGACTTTCAACTTCCTCGAAACGGGGGCATTCGACCATGGGTTGACGGTGTTGTCGGCGGGTAAGCTCTTGGCGGCGATGCTGCGTTGACGAGCGGGACCGCAGCTTGGCGGTCAAGGGCTGGCTACTAATCGGCGGATGCTCACAAGTGTCCGGCTGTCGTCGCCAAGCAGGTGGACACGCTCCGCAGCAACGACCTCGAAGCGACGAACCGCTTGCAACGCGACAAGCAAGCTTCGTTCCTGCTCCATCAACGGTTGATCACACATCATCATAGAGGCGCCTGTTTCCGAGATCGTCAGTCCCTCGCCGGTGAGGGTGAACTTTCCGAGGAACCTGTTGCAGGATGTGTTGCCGTTAATGTTTCCGTCCGGATCGAAGACCAGCGACGGCTCGGATTCCGTGACGATCGTCGATCCGTTGATCTCCTCGATACTCCAGCCGCCATGAAGGAGAAACGCCGGCTCGCCGGCGCAGCCCGACAGCGACCGGGTGCCGAGAACCATCGCAGCGGCCTTCGGGTGGGGCATCCCGGTCATGGTGTCCGCGCATATCTTGTCTTCTATCGTGAGCGAGAAAGGTTGCCCGTCGACCGTCGCCGAATAGATGGTTATGCCGCGCGATGGCGTTGTAGCCTGTGGCACCGGCTCGATCTTAAAGTTCTCGCCGTTCAACTCACGAAACGTGATCGCTGTCTCTGAGATCTCGACATGCCAAGCCGGTTCGTTGCCGCGAGCGGTCAACGTTGCGGCCTCGGTCTCGTCGATGGTCGCCAGACCTGCAAGCGACAAAGAAACAGCAACCCCGGCCGCCCGATGAAAGTTGACCAGCCAAGCGAACCGGCCTGCGAAATTCACCATTGCGGTCCCGTCTCCAGTGATCGTTTTCGGACTTTGGCCCGACACCGTCGGGATAATGCATAGGGCGGTTATTCGGCCGATAATCTACAGCGAGTTTGATAAAGCACAGGTCGATCGAGCAAAAATAAACCGGTGTCCATGTCTCGGGACGCGTGGCACATTGATAAGTTCGGCATGGACGCAATATTCTTCCCACATCTCCTCGCTGATTCTGACCGGTGCAATACGCCTCCTTCGTTCCAACGGAATCTATCGAGGTTGGTTCAAGGTCGAAATATCAGAGCGCTACGGAGAAGACGTATTTCTGCGTTTCATCTACGCTAATGCGCCAGTTTGGAGGATCATCGTGCTGAGAAAACTATCGATCGCGGCAATCACCACCCTGATGCTCACAAGTTTCGGTCATTCCGCATCTGGCGTGTCTATCGGCGCGGGCAACCCCTATCCCGTCAGCAATTACGTGTGCAAGGACGGCACGCGTCTGGCAGTGCAACTCCTCGGCGATCGCGCGTCGGTATCTGTCAACGACGCGATCGCAGTCGAACTATCCTCCATGGGGGCAGAAGGAACGACCTTTTCAAACGGTCGTCTGACGCTGACTATTGTACAGGGGCGACTATCGTGGGGCGTTGGCAGAGCCGTGCCGACCGCATGCACCGGCGGTTGAGCGAGAGCGCTTGCTTCTATCGCTTTTGAGGTGTTGGAAAGCTCTCGGCACAGCCGCGCAGTATGGCTCCCTCGTTCTATCCGGTGCAATAGCACGCCTTCTGCTACATTGCTCCGCGGGTCGCGGCAATGCGCTCGCCCGGGGTTTTGCCCTCGGCGAGCTGTCCCTCTTGTGGAGACGTCGATCTTTCCCGGTACCCTCGACCATACTACCCCGCCAGCGTTCCGGAGCAGTTGTTGCAGACGAGGGTCAAGCGACGGACTGACGATGCCGCAGAGAGGTTCACGCTCAGGAATTTCGGACGCACTGCCAATATGCGGGACTGTAGGTCAATGACTTTGCTTGCCGCACAACTAAACTCGGGGGAGGAAAGATAAATTCCTGATTCAATTGAGTGCTTGTAGCGTGGGGAGCTTGCTGATGGGACATATCTTGCGGTTGCTTTGTCCAGTCGCATTCGCTGTGTCCCTGTCTCCGTTCACTGATACTGGTGCACAAGCTGCTGATCTTGTCATAGCCATGCCCAACTGGTCGTCGGGGCGGGCAACCGCGCACATACTGAAAGTGGCAATCGACAAGGAATTCGGGGTTGCGGCCGATGCGGTTGAGATGGGCACCCTGATCGCGTTCGCGGGGCTGGATTCTGGCAAGGTCGACATTCATCCCGAGGTTTGGCTGCCGAACCTCGACAATCTCGTGACGCGCTACGTGACGGATGCCGGAACGGTCGCGATCAGCCCGATGGGCGTTCCGGCATGGCAGGGCATCTGTGCAACCCGTGTTGCTGCCGACACATACGGCATCAAGGATATATCCGATCTCAACGATCCGCAGAAAACGGCGGCTCTGGATACGGACGGCGACGGCCGCGGCGAGATGTGGATCGGCGCGCAGACATGGTCGTCGACCGGCATCGAACGGGTTCGCGCCAACAGCTACGGATATTCAAAGGACCTCATGCTGCTTGAAATGCCCGAAGACGTAGGCATGGCGGCGGTGGATGCCGCGCAGGCAACTGACCAGCCGCTGGTTTTCGCGTGCTATGCGCCACATGCCGTGTTCGAGCTGCATGATATCGTCAGGCTGACAGAGCCGCTATACGATCCCGCCAAATGGAACATCGTGCTGCCGTCCGACGATCCGGCGTGGCTGTCGAAGTCGAGCGCGCCGGTGGGTTGGGATTCAGCCAACTACCATATCGCCTATGCCACATCGCTGCGCGCAAGGCATCCGAGGATAGCCGCATTTCTGGAACGGGTTACCTTCGAGCCGGATGAAGCGATCGCGATGAGTTACGCCCTTCAGGTAGAGAGGCGAGGCCCGCAGGAATTTGCCGAAGAATGGGTGGCGCGGAACGCGGAGCGGGTAGAAGCATGGGCAAAGCCGTGAGCGGTGATCTGACCGCGTTATCTCGGGAACGCCGACACAGGACTACCCGCAGCGCGCTGGCCTTCACGCTGGCCTTGGGGTTCTATCTGCTGCCCGGACAGGCGGCTGCGCAGACGCAGGTCTACGACCCAAAAACACGCAGTTGGATCGAGTACGATCGTACCAGGGCATACCAGTATTATCGTCAGCACCAGCAAGTCCCTGAGCCGTTCCGGCGGCAAATCGTGACGTTCAGGACGGCAGAGGATCCGGGCACGATCATCATCGACGGGAACCAGCACTTCCTCTACCTCGTCCAGCCGGGGCAGCAAGCCATACGATACGGCATCGGTGTCGGCAGGGAGGGGTTCGGCTGGGCCGGGATCGTCCGTGTCGGCCGCACCGCCGAATGGCCGCGATGGACGCCGCCGGCAGAGATGGTGGCCCGCGATCCCAATGCAAGAAAGTGGGCCGGCGGCCAGCCCGGCGGGCCGGACAATCCGCTCGGCGCGCGCGCCCTCTACCTCTACGAAGGCGATCAGGACACGATCTACCGCATTCACGGAACGCCGGAGCCATGGACGATGGGGCTGAGCGTCTCTTCCGGTTGCATCCGCATGGTCAACGACGACGTCATCGACCTGCATTCCCGCGTCAAGGTCGGCGCCAAGGTCATCGTCCTGATGCAGGGCGCGGCGCTCTACAGGGGCCTTTAGCTGTGATGGAGAAGAGGCAACAGATGAACATGCGAAAACGCCGTGGTTGCCGCTTCGGGAGATGGGCTGTTGGTGCAGGCGTGCTATCCCTCGCCACGGTGCTGGGCGCGTGCAGCACCAGCACTCCAGCGCCGGACCATATGGCGCGAACGGCAGCGGACACTGCGCCCGCGGATATTCAACTGCTTTGCGCCACCGCCGCGGCGGGTGGTGGCGGTGGAAATGTGCTGCCCGTGACATCCCGCAGGATCGACGCGACAACCTACCAGGTGGACCTCAACGTCGCGGGTTCTACGAGGACCTGCATTATCGACGCCGGGGGCAACGTCCTGTCGATGCAGCAAGGAACCGGGTGAACACCAGGCGCCGAGGACGTCGAGTTGTAGCGGCTCCAAAACCGGCGAGGTCGCTTTCCAGGCAGAATGAAAATGACCAGCAACAAGAAAGATCGGACGGCGGTGATAACATGACACAGGTGTCGGAAACTTCGGAGAGTATGGGACATGCGGGTAAGAGATCACTGTGGTTTGTCGTGCTCGGCGTGGTCGTGCTCGGCGCGGGGCTCTTTGCGTCGGCGAATCTGCTGACTGCAACTTTCGCCAGCGTGCTGATGGTCGGCGCGATGATGATCGTGGGTGGCATCGGCGAGATCGTGCATGCTTTCGGCGTCAGGACCTGGGGCGGCTTTGCCCTGTGGCTGCTGACAGGCATCCTTTATGCTGCCGCAGGCGTCCTTACTTTCTACAATCCGATGTTTGCAACGGCAATTCTCACACTCATGATAGCAGTGAGTCTCATCGCTGCGGGCGCGGTGCGTATATTTGCTGGCTTAACGCAGCGCGGGTCGAGCGGCTGGGGCTGGATCGTCGCCGGCGGCGTGGTGACGCTTGTAGTAGGCCTGGTCATTATGCTGCGCTGGCCGATCAACAGCTTGTGGGTGCTTGGCATTTTCCTCGCCGTCGACCTCATGATGCAGGGGCTGTCCTACATCACATACGGGATCGGTTTCAGGCGAGGCACAGCTCAGGGGTAAACCGGGGCCGCTACCCCTAGGAATGGAGTCAAGACATTCCACAACGGCGGGTACGATCCACGGAATGGATGTGCCTATCGTACAAATTGATTTGGCGGAACCGAAATCCGTGTCCTCGGCCATGGAGCTTTTGCGCGCCGATGGCCGTGCATCGACGTCCTGGTCAACAACGGTGCGATGTGGCTGGAGGCCTCGGACCAGGATCATTCCAACGAGCAGGTGATGTCGGTCATCAACGCGGCCGTCACCGGAACCTTCCTGCTCACGCAAGGCGTCCTCCCGATCCTCAGGCAATCAGCTCGTCCTGATATTGTGACGATCGATGGTATCAGCGGCCTGCCCAACTCCGCGCTTCAATCCGCTTCAGTACCCTCTATGCCGCGAAGCGCGCAAGCAGCGCTCGCTGAGGGTCTTTCACACAGGCTGGCTGGCACTCAAGTCCGCTCGATCGAAACATCACGGTATACCCGCACGTGACGCACCAAAGGTGACGCCGCGCGCCGTAACATAAGAGTTGACGCCGACCATTTGTGACGCTGTAGCCTCAGTTTTGACCCTGAGGCGACACATGGCACGCATTGGATATGCACGCGTTCGCACGACCGGCCGGCACCTTGACGGTCGACTTTCACGGCTCATGGCCAAAGGCTGCGAAATCGTTCGGACAGAAGACGGCATAGGGCTCCTTCTTGCGCTGATCTGCTTCGTCGTTTTTGGCGGGTGGTGGAGACAATGATCGGCTTCGGAACAGAACAAATGCCGCAGCGATGCCGGCCGCGACAAAGATCATGAGGGCACCGACGCCCGGTGGGGATCATCGAGGCATCGCCCATTTCGGTCTACGCATCTTTGGAATGCCGCGCCAATGCTGGCCCTGCACCGCTTGCCTGTTGGGTTGATGGATGTTCCTGACCGTCAGTAGGCTTGTTCACGCCCTCTGAGTGTCTGGTTTTTTCTTCGTCATCATCGACAGGCTCGCTATTCCCAATGCCGCGCGGTGGTTTGTTGGCCCCAGCATCCTGCGAGAAGTCGGGGTGCCCGGCAAACTCTGTATCGCGGGGCGCTGATTTCGCCTGCTCTTCGTTTCGTGTCGCCAGCGCGTCGCTGACATTCTTGCGATCGGGGTTTTGCAGGGTCTCGCCGTCAGCGCCTGGATCAGTCACCGGATCATCGGTGGCTGGTAGGTATCCGCGGGGTCGGCTCTCTTCCGGCCCTTCCCATCTGGGCGATTGATCGGTTGTTCCTGGCTTGCCGTCTTCCGGGGTTTTCGATTCCATGCTTGTGTCCTCGGTTGCTATGACCCCTTACCTGCACCGGCCTCGAATGTTCCCGCCCAAGGGGACAAGAGTTCAGCAACCAAATGGTCGCACGATGAAATGCCACATTGGAACGTGCCGATGCAGTCGCCATTCTCACTTTGAAGGAGAACGGCTATGCAGGACCAAGTTCATGTGCCGACCGACAACCCGATGTTGACGGGCATTCAGGGGCGCTGCCCCCAGTGTCAACAGGGCCATTTATTTGATGGATTTCTAAAGCTCGCGCCTCGGTGCGAGGTATGCGGCTTGGACTACTCGTTTGCAGATCCTGCCGATGGACCGGCATTCTTCGCAATGACCATCGCAGCTGTCCCCGCACTCGCCTTTGGCGCCTGGTTCCAGACAAGTTTCGGACTGCCCTTGTGGGTCCATGTCATCACGACCGTGCCGCTGACGATACTGTGCTGCATGGCGTTGCTGCGCCCTCTCAAGGGGTGGCTTGTCTGTTCTCAATATTTTCACAAGGCGGAAGAAGGATCGATCGATAGGGAGTGGCACGCAAACAAAGTCGCGTCTCGCAGGGCATCCGAAGATTGAGGCAGCGGCTGATCTGCCTACGCGCGCCTCAGCGACAGAGACCTGCGAACGTGGACCCCATCTGAAAGTTCCAATTACGCCGGTGTTGCACGAGAAGGCTGGTACCCAAGGGCTCTAAATGGGCACCGGCGATGGCGTCGAAGTCCAGGGATTCGCCGTGACAGCGCCGCCTGAACGTCAGACTGAGGTTGGAGGTTCCGCCGCGCGCAGCAATAAGGCCGGCGCCATGGCATGGAGGGAACGCCGACCTTACTGTTGCGGACTTACGAAAGGAACGCCGCGACAGCCTCGATCAAACAGGCGCTTCGGCAAAATGTTCCGTGATGTCGAGCGGGGGTAGTCGGCCAAAGAACGCCGGTCGCAGCAGTTCCCGGCTGTCAGTGTCAACCGGGGCGGGCCTGATAGCGGCATCATCCAACAGTTCGCAGACCCTCTGTACGTCGGTTGTGAATGAGCATTTCGATCCTTCAACCGCGAGAACGGTCGGCGACGTCTGGATGCTAACCGGTCAATGCAAAGAGACCTGGGCGCCCGAGGGAAGGGCCGGTCAGCCGCGGGCCCTTCTTCAAATGTCGCCGTGTGGCGTGTGGGCTCTGGTCCGACGATCATCGACCTCCGCTCCCATCATCCCACACAAAAAATTATCGCGGCACGGTCGGACGCCTTGACGGCCGAAGCCATCATCACTGAAGCGTCGCTAATCGATTGGTCCGCCGCGGTCTATGTGGGGTGGCTCTTGTAACCTTGGAGTGCAAGACCGGGATTGCGCCCGGCCTTGAGATCCGAGTTTTGGCTCAGAGGTATTAGAAGCGGAAGTTCAAAGCGGCCTTGACCGTGTGGAAGCGCACATCTTCGCTCACATACGCGCCGGCACCTGCGAGTTCGTCGGCGAACACATCCTTGCCCCCGAGATCTGTGTAAGCATATTCGGTGCCGACTGAGATCATTTCGGTCACTGCGAATTCAACGCCCGCGCCCACGGTCCACCCGCTGCGCGAAGTGCTGGACGAAATCGAGTCCGTAGCACCGGTGAACTCGTCGGTCAGCGAAAGCGTCTGCTCGGTCTTTCCGTACGCCCAACCACCGTGAGCATAGATCAGAGCGCGGTCGAAGGCATAGCCTGCACGTGCGCGGACGGTGCCGAGGTAGTCAAGCTGGGACTCAGCCGACACAGTTCCAACGCCGGCGATGCCTGCGGAGATGGAGTTATCGATACCGGTCATGGCGATGTCCGCGACGGCGCCAAACACCCAGGAACCGAACTGCCATCAGGGCGCGCGCGTTGGTCTCAGCCATCGAGCATGGTGGGACGGTGTCGGGTTCGAGGTGTTCCGCAGACGCATCTGCCCCGTGACGACGCGGCGTTGGTCCCGGGATAGCGAGTGGGAGCGGCATTCGATCCCGAGCTTCACAACCGGCCTGGAACTTCTGGTAGGCCGCAAGGTCTACCAACGCACCACTCCGATGCCGAGGGTGGCCACATCCGGACCGGCGCAGTATCCGGTCGATCCTGAATACCTCTCCAATTTAATCGAGCGCCATCTGAACTGGACGGTGCGGGTCTACTTCCCGCCTTTGAGGTTCGAAATCACCGGGACGTCGCTGGAACCATATTCTCGATCGCACTCTCGAAGAAACAGATTCGTCCCAACAAGGTGACCTCGTGGCGGCTGAAGTTTAGCTGATATCGAAAGGTCGAACCATCCGAATGCAACCCGTCCGCCACTATCGAGATGGAGAGTCCGTCTTCTGTCGCCGTGATGTCATCTCGATCTAACATCTCCGAAAAAATCTGCCTGCATTTGCCTGGCCGCTTGGCCGGTATTACCGTCACGTTCATGCTGCACCTCGCCTCTGAATGTGGGCTAAACAGTAACCATCTGGAAGCGCTGGTTCATCATTCAAGTGGATGATGCGGACGACTTTATGTTTGCAGGAACTGGGAAAATGATTGCCCGCTGCTGAAAGGTAGCGGGTTCTTTTTTTGCGTTGACACGTGCAAATCGTGAATCAAAGCACTTAAGCATGTATGACTGCAGGGGCCTACATGCCTATACACTCCAGAGCCACAGGCGTCTTGGACGACGCTGATATGGCTATGCTCGAACAGGTGCTTGCAGCACTTGCATCCGACACGGACACGCCCCACGACGTGGGAGATCGTGCCGCCGTACTTATCTCCCTCTTCCAGAACGGCGTAAGGGAACCGGCCGAATTGCTCCGCAGGATGAAGCCCGGCCGCTGATGCCTGGTTATAGCTTAGGAACATTTCCTCACGCGGCGCGGTTCCTCGCGACGACTAAGGAGTCGAACATGCCGAGATACCATCGCGACGAACTGGCCAAACTGGACGACATTGAAGTTCTGCTGGTAACGGCACGCGACCTTGTGCTTCGCTTCAGAGAGCAGGACGTCCATGAGGTTACTCGCGGTATTCAGATAGCACTCACGGATCTACGAGGCGCCAGGTCGGCCCTCACCGACAGGTGGCGTCTCCCCGATCAGAGTTGACGCTGGCTTCGGCTGGCGAGGCTTTTTGCTTTTAGGAGCTCGGCCTTTCACGTGTGCGGGCCTTGTTGAGGGACAGGCGGCTTCATCAAGTGCATGTGCGCCACGACGCCCTCCGCGACCTCATCCGGCGGTTTTTCGTGCGTTCGGGATCGTTGTTGCCGTGGCAACATGGTTACGCGGTAAGGTTGCACGTTTTGTGCATTACTACATGCACTAGGATCGGTGCGTATGGTCGCAACGTTATGGGCCTTGGTAGCTGCGTAGAGAGCCGACGTTCACAGTCGAGACATCAACACGCGCACCTCTCTTCGCATGATCGAGATGTACTATTCCGCCCGACGACTTCGCGAAGCAGCTTGAGGGGCTTCGAATAGCTGCTTTGCGCGCCCCTAGCACGAACCCGCTTCGCGGGAGCGGCGCCGGAGCCTGAGATGGCTTAGTATAGACAGCCTTTGAACGGAGCGTGGTCGACGGAAGCGGCGCGACTGCTCGAAGCCGCACCGGGCCTCAAGTACAAGGCCGCGCTCGGCGTTGCTTATGGCGCAGGCCTGCGTGTGTCCGAGGTCGCGCCCCTCAAGGTCGATGACGTCGACTCTACCCACATGCTGCTCCGTGTCGAGCAGGGCAAGGACCGAAAGGACCGCAACGCAATGCTCTCGCCGCAGCTCCTGGAACTGCTGCGGCTGTGGTGGCGCGAAGGCATCCGCAACCGAAGCGTAACGGTTGGCTTTCGTCTCCTTCAGGCAAACGATGAACGTCCGCTTTCTGACACCTCGACCTAAAGTAGCTTGGCCGAAGCGTGTCCGCTTTGAGGGAGCCGCTGCGTTTCCGCAAATGGCGGAGATGGGGTCAAACCTACCGCGCAGCTCAGGCGCGACCGATTAGATCGCCACGAGCGGCAAGATCGGGGTGGCTTCCTGCCTGACCGATTCTGGGCGCCGAAGTTGGGAAAGCGGCCATTCAGGTCGCCGACGCACTCCAACCGCAACGCGCCCTCATCTCGGCCATACAGCGCGACGACAGCATTGGAAATGGACGGGCTACGAAGGCAGCTTCAGTAATGTGGCCAGTTCGCGAGCCGCTGCTGCACCCGCACGGTTTGCCCCGATCGTCGATGAGGACGGGCCGTAACCGACCAGGTGGATGCGAGGGTCCTTTTCAACCTGCGTCGCCAGACGTCCAGTCATGATGATACCGCCGCCTTCTTCCCGAAACTGCAATGGAGCAAGGTGATCGAGCGAGCTGCGGAACCCCGTACACCATAGAATGACGTCGGCCGCGACCTCGCTCCCGTCTTCCCATCGCACACCGCTCTCCGTGATCTTTGTGAACATCGGACGTCTGTTCAGGACGCCGCGCCGGCGCATCTCTTCGATGGTCGGCGTTATGGGAATACCTGTAACCGATACGACCGACGTCGGAGGAAGGCCCTGCCTGACACGCTCTTCAACCAAGGCAACGGCTGCGCGTCCCACTTCCGGCGTAAACGGACCTTTGTGGAACTCAGGCTCGCGGCGGGTGACCCATGTCGTGGTCGTGACTCGGGAAGTCTCGTCGAGAAGTTGGAGGGCAGAAATGCCGGCACCGACCACCACCACATGCTTGCCCCTGAACTCCTCAGCGGTTCGGTAGTCCCTCGTGTGAAGCTGCCTTCCGGCGAACCTGTTCTTTCCGGGAATGTCGGGGATGTAGGGCGTTGTCCAGGTTCCGGTCGCGTTAATGATTCCCCGCACGGAAAAGAGGCCCGCATCGGTCTCGACACGCAGCCGCTCTCCCCGGTCGCAGACGACCTTGACCTTCACCGGGCGATGGATGCGCAGGTCAAAGGCTTTCTCATAGGCCTGGTAATATTGCGGCACCGCAACCGAGGCTTGGACTTGCTCAGAGGGGGCAACTTCGATGACTTCCTCCAGCTTGAGACCGGGAAGATCGTGAACCCGGTTGACGGTCGCCAGCGTCAGCGAGGGCCAGCGAAACTGCCAAGCGCCACCCGGGCCCGCCGCCTGGTCGAAAACCACAAAATCCAGGTCCGGTTCGAGACCGATCCGACGGAGATGATATGCCGAAGAGAGCCCCGCCTGGCCGGCACCGATGACGGCAATGTCGACTTTGACCGCCACCATGGCGTGACGGGGAGCGTCCGTTGACAAGGAGCAATCCTTAAATTGGCCGGATACGTTGTGACAAGCCAATCGTTGGCAGATGTTGTAGGGGCGTCATACGGCCTTAACCTGCATGACACATCGCTTTCAGCCAACTTTATCCGCATTGGCCATGGCAGCCTAGACTGTAGCTCGATCAATGGCCTGTTTCCGGTCAGCTGCGTCGTCAGGTACGGCCGCAACGGGGTCGCAAGCCGTCGTCGCTGCGCTCAAGATATATCGGCTGTAGCGTAGAATCGGCGGCTTACTATCTCACCCGATGGGGGGTGCGGTGATCGGACGATACAGAGAACTATGTTTACGCTGTAGCCCTCTTAAATGGCATCTTAGAACGAGTGCTATCTGGCAATGCGTCCGACTTGCGCTAATCGCCACTTGGGACTTTTCGCTCCACCTGAGCGGCAGCATGGACGATCGCGTCGCGCAGCCAGACATGGCGCGGCGAGGCCTGATGACGGGCGTGCCAGAGCATGCTGAGCGTAAAACGGCCCGGATCGGCCGGCGGCGTTCGCATGACGAAGCGGTTCACCCCGGCAGCCATGCGAGCCAGGCTCTCCGGCAGGGTCATCACGAGGTCGGATTGCGCCGCGATCTCGACCGCCGCGAGGAAGTTCGGCACCGTCACCTTCACGCGCCTTTTGTGCCGGGTCATGGCGAGAACGTCGTCGACCGGGGTCGATCCAACGCCGGTGACACTGATCGCGATATGATCGAGTTCGAGGAAACGCCCCAGCGTCAATGCATCATCGGCCGCCGGATGTCCCGCCCGCAGAAGCGTCACATATCCGTCGTCGAACAGTCCGCGACGCTGTATTCCTGCCGGGGCATCGTCGATGACGCCGATCACCGCTTCGAGCGTGCCTTCTTCCAGGTCACCGATAATCGCCGGCCCCGGCGCGACGATGTCGAGATTCAGTCCGGGGGCTTCTCGGCCGATATGGGCAAGCAGAGGGGGACCGATGACGGCGGCATAAAGGTCCGGCGTCGACAGGCGCAGGCGTCCTGTCGCGGTGGCCGGATCGAAGGCCGGAGCGTCCAGCATGTTGCCGATGCCCGCCAATGCCCGGCGCAGAACCGGTACGATCTGCTCGGCACGTTCGCTCAACAGATAGCCGCCCGGTCCGTCGACCAGCAGCGCGTCGTCGAACAGCGATCGCAAACGCGCAAGCGCACGGCTGACGGCCGGCTGGCTCATGCCGAGACGAACGGCAGCGCGCGTGACGCTGCACTCTTCGAGAAGCGCGTCTAGCACGGTGAGAAGATTAAGATCGACAGCACGTAAATTCACCTGGCGCATACTGAATATATAACACATGCATTTCAAGCATAGAATGGCCTCGCTTATCTTTCGACCGCGATCATCACAACGAGAGGAGATAGGATCATGGATGTCATATTCGGAGCGAATGGACGCGCCGGTGGCGAAACCGCAAAGGCTTTGCTGGAAGGCGGCAGGCGCGTGCGTGTGGTGCTGCGCCGCGCCGAGCATGCCGAGGCGTGGCGGGCACGCGGTGCCGACGTTGCCATCGCCGATATGGAAGACGCAGACACCGTTGCGGCTGCGCTGGAGGGCGCATCGGGCGCGTTCCTCATCAACCCGCCGCCGATCTCGGGCGATCCCTATCGCAGCACCGAGATGATCGGCACGGCGCTTGCTCAGGGCGCACGGCATGCCGGTCTGCGCAAGGCCATCGTCCTTTCCTCCGTCGGCGCGCAACACGCATCGGGAACGGGCGTCATCTCCACGCTGCACCGCATGGAGACCTTGCTTGCCGATGCAGCCCCTGCGATCGCCTTTCTGCGTCCCGGCTATTATGTCGAGACCTGGAGCGAGGTGGCCGATGCGGCGTTGGGCGAAGGCGTCCTTCCGACTTTCATCTATCCCGACCTCAAGATTCCGATGGTCAGCACTATCGATGTCGGCCGCACGGCGGCAGCGCTTCTGGGCGAGGAGTGGATCGGCAAACGGGTGATCGAACTGGGCGGGCCGGACGACTGGAGCGCGCGCGAGGTTGCAGACGCGTTCGCCACGGTGCTCGGCCGCCCGGTCATGCCGGCCTTCATTCCCGGCCCGGAGCGTGCCAACGTCTATGCCGAAGCCGGCGTTCCAGCCCAAGTCGCCGAGGCGCTCTTGGGCATGTATGACGGCCTTGCCAGCGGGCGCATCGCCCGCGAGGGCACCGCCGAGTACAGGCGCGGCACGACCTCGCTGGAAACGGGCGTCGCACGTATTGTCGAAAACGTCCAGGCAAGCCAGAATCGACAATGATTGACACGCGTGTGGCCCAATCTGGCGGGCGGCCGTTCTGGCTGCCTGCCGCAATCCGTCTCCAGGCCGTTGGGCTCCGGCCAATCTGCTGACGGGGCCGAGCCTCTCGGCCAGCAGCCGCCGGAAACTCTTCGGCACCGTGTCGGCTTCTTCCGGCACCGTTCGTCATAACTGCGACGGCCAAGCTAAATGGGCCCATCACCACCAACCCGGAGTCCTCGAATGCGCCCCGCCATCACCGCCTTTGAAAGCTCTCCCGATCAAGGCCGGGGACTCGCGCGCGACATGCGGGTTCGTTGGGCACTGGAAGAAGTGGGCCAGGCCTACGATGTTCGCCTTGTATCGTTCTCCGCGATGAAGGAGCCCGCGCATCGCAGGCTTCATCCTTTCGGACAGATCCCGACTTATGAGGAGGGCGATCTCGCCCTGTTCGAGTCCGGCGCGATCATCCTGCATATCGCCGAGCACCATGTCGGCCTGCTGCCGGACGATGCGAATGCCCGGATGCGCGCGATCGCATGGATGTTCGCCGCGCTCAACACCGTGGAACCGCCGATCGTCGAGCGGGAACAGGTATCTTATCTCGAGCGCGACAAGACCTGGTACGAGGCGCGCCTGCCGCTCCTGGACAATCGGGTCCGCAACCGGCTGGACGATCTTTCGATCCGGCTGGGCGACGGCGAATGGCTCGACAACGGATTCAGTGCCGGTGACCTCATGATGGTGATGGTACTGCGCAGGCTGGAAGGAAAGGGCATACTAGAGGACTATCCAAACCTGTCGACCTATATGGCCCGTGGCCAAGCACGGCCCGCCTACAAGCGAGCCTTCGATGATCAATTGGCGGTTTTCGCCAGCAAGCCAACCGGTGCCTGAGAATTCGCTACGAGCAAACGGCGAAAACGGGGTGAGAAGGCGACGGTCGGCTTCGCTCAGAAATTTATGAGAAGCGGACCTAGGATACTTCTTCCTCGCGTGTCACATCGGCGATGAAATTGCGCATCATGCGTGCGCATTCCTCGTGATGTGTCTCCAGCAGCAGATGAGTGCCGTCGAAGACATGCATGTCGATCCGCTCGAGATTCCGAGCATATGCGTCAACCTCCGCGATATCGTAATAGGGGTCGTGACGTCCCCAAAGCAGCAGCGCGCGAGGCTGATGGTCGCGATGGTACGCTTTGCAGGCTGGGAAGCTGGCTGCGTGAGAGCTGTAATCGG